>NZ_CALJLR010000001.1:0-4619 GCF_937982575.1 uncultured Arcobacter sp.
AACAACTCACGTGTAGTCGACTCAAGTGTACACAAATCAAGTATACACAACTCACATGTAGTCGACTCAAGTGTAGACAACCAGCGAACCATATCATTTTCAAATGTTGGTTCTGAATCAGGAACATTAACAGTTTTTAAAAACACCGATGATGAAATCATTTGTAACAGAGGATGTTTCAATGGTACTTTAGCAGAATTTGAAAAAGCCGTTGATAAAAAAGATGAATCTGATAAATCAAAGGCTGAATATAAGCTCTTGATTGAGATGATAAAAATCAGATATGATGTTAAATGAAACAACGACTTAAAGACTATATTAGAAAGATTCTAACAACCGAATTAGACGAATCAACAGATTTCTATATTTTTGAATATGAAAACTGTAGTAAATATGGTATTGCTTTTAGCAACAATCATGCGTTTGGAATTGGTCAAGTATTGCTTGACGGTTTTAACTTTTCAACAATTAGACACTATATGGAAATAGTTATATATCCCTTTGAAATGTGAGGTAAGGATTATATGGGTAAAAAATCGTTTATTAATCAGATGAACAAAAAGTCTCAAAGTAAGAAAAGAGTTATCCAGAACAAAAGACGAAAGACTGTTTATACACCCTTATTTTATTATAAACATATTCTGGTAAATTTTGTAGAATTTGAAGATGAACAAGGAAACAAGTTTCACACAGTTAAAAGTAAACTAACACAGTTTAAAACCACTCTCAAAACGGTTAAAGAGGTCATATTTAGCACGATAGACAGTATTGATAGTGTTACCCCTTATGAAAAGATAACTATCGTTAAAAACGGTTTTAAATACGTTTATAAGTATATGGAATATGAAAAGGAATTAACCTTTATAACATTTTTTAAATTAGATTAGGTATAATTATGAAAATATTTGAAAAGATACAACTAAATAAAGATGTTGAATTAGAGATATGGGAACAACAACCAGAACCACCAACTAAGAATGTTCAATATCATATAAAACTTGGTAACGGTATATACTATAATGTCAATCCAATTATAACGAAAATGGTTATGGATATTATTTCAGCACTTAAAAAAGATTAAAAGAAGTCATCATCATTACCATTGAATACCATTGGTTCAGGTAAAACTTGTTCTTCAACACGGTCAATGTAATTTTTATGTAGCGTTTTGCTGAAATCTTCTTTATCTAACCAGTTTTCAACGTATTGATTATTGTTAATAAAGAATGCAAATAATACTAATGGTGTAATCATATCATCAGTTTTACCTTCTTCAGCACCATAACTACCTTTTATCTGTATATATGTGCTAAATTCTGTTACAGTTTGATAGTCACATATTTGAATCTTGTCATACTCTATTAAATCTTTTAGATATGAGTTTCCAAGTCTTTTACTAAGTTTGGTCATTCTAAGACCAAATCCATCTTTAGCATCATCATAAAAAATGTTTTCATATTCAATATCATAGTTTAAAATGTTTAACACTTCTTGACCGTATGTATTCGATTCAACTATAACAAGAGCATTATTATAGTATCTACCTATTCTATCTATTACATATGGGAACATGTTTGTTTTAACTAGGTTATCTCTGTATACTGCAACTTGTCTATATGGCAATTCAGAAACATCCAAAACTTGACATGTAGATGAATCACATCCAACACCTTCACCAACATCTGCAATGATAACATACTGACCATCTTTTTTAGGCTGTTCATATATTTTTAATTTCTCATCATCTTGTTTTTCTATTGCATCCAATATAGGCATAGCTTGCAATTTAGCAACAGAAACGAGTGTGCCATTAGAACCAAGAAATTCCACCGCAAACTCTTGTATGAATCTTCGTTCACCTATTTCAGCCTTAGTCTTTTCAGCCCAATCTTCATCTCTATTAGGAACAACAGTCCAGTCATATGTAAAGTGTTTAAAACCATTTCGACCATTAACAGCATCCATATACATTTTATAATAAAAATTCATACCTAATGGGGTTGATATTAATATAATCTTAGCATCTTTTGAAGAAGATACAACGGGGTATGATGATGTGTAAAATTCATCCCATAAACCATTGCTAACATGTGCTGTTTCATCAATTACCAAAATATTACAACTTTTTCCTCTTATAGCTGAAGCACTTGTAGCTCTTGCAAACGCTGTTGAACCATTTGAAAGCGCAATAGATGTTTTATTCCATGAAATTATGCCTTCTTGTAACCATAAAGGTAATGATTCGTACATCATTTTCACTCTTGATAAAATTTCAACTGCAATGTCTTGTTTGTTTGCTAATATGGCACAATTCTTATTTGAATGGAATAATATATAATATAGGATATAACCAGCCGTGCATTGTGAATTGTGTGAAGCTATTCCATTTGTATAATATATATGCGAATCAACATCCAGTAAATCATACATATTGACAGAATTATCCAACTTTAGAACATATCTAACGGGTGAGAACCCCGATTCTGTTAATACCAAATCACCCACTGATAATTCTTTAACAAACCTTTCTTCAATTTCATACCCATTCAATATCATGACTATATGGTCATCAGCACATTGCATTGTATAGTCATTATCAAGTATCAACTCATAAACATCATATTTTATAGTTTTTCCAATGCCTTGAAATGATTCAAACCCATTTGGTGTTAACACTTCATATCTATTAGTTTCTATTTCTTTTATAAACTCAGCCATTAATTATCTCTTTTATAAACGTTTTATTAATATAATCTGGTGTTACTATAATAGCCCCGAATGCATCTCTTTTATAATACATCTTTGATTCATATTCAATGTCATCCATCATTCCTGCTATTTCAATATAAATATCATATTCATATAAATAGAAGTCACATTTCATTTTACTATTGGGGTAAAATTTTTCAATATCATATTTTATTCCAAGCTCTTTTAACAAGTTGCAAAATTTAATTTCATAACTAGACCTTAACAATTTACCAGTTTGTTCATCATATTTTGAATAACCATAACCATGAGTAGATTTTTTTATACTATCATCTATTACAACATATTGTGATAAATCTATATCATAGTATTCACAATAAGCTTTCATGAGTCTCATTTTTGTAGTTAGATACCTTTTAATACTCTTAAGAGGTTTATTATTTAATTGGTCTGTATTTTTTATGATTTGTATTATTTCATTTTTAGACAAAAACTTATTATAATATAGTCTATTAGGAGTTGTTTTACTTCTTATTAAATAGTTTAAATAATCTTTTCTGGACTTAAAATGATTATCATCATTTAGAAATCCTTTCTTTTCATTAATACGCTGAATTTCTTCAGGTGATTTATTTTTTAATGTTGTCTGCCATTTATTCTGTCGTTCTTTCCATCTTTTTAAACCTTCAGTATCCCCATATTTTTCAATACATATATCTTTACTAAAAGTTGTCTGTCTTTCTGATATTTTATCATGAGCTTCCTGTTCACTATATCCTTTATCAGTCCAATATTTAACCCTATTTATATAAGTTCTATTTTTATTAGCTTTTTTAACGCTTTCTTCTGAATAATATTTACTTTTTTTAGACCAAGGTGATAATTTACCACCATGATTATATGCTGGGTTTCTATCACCCTTAAATTTTTCACTAGCATTATTAATATAATTATAATTATATATATTAGAATTGGGATATATCTCTTTAAAAGTGTCAACACTCATATCATGATATAATTTAATATGTGATATAAGACTTTTAAATACAATCCCACATATAGGACATTTAACAGTTTCATTATCAAAATCAACAACATCTTTTAAAGCCTTTTCAGACTTACCCAATTCTATACAATCTTTATTCGATGTGCAATATGATAATGTTGTGTTATACGCAAGTTTCTTATCACATCTTTTACAATTCATTAAAATCACCCTTGATATCTTTTTATTATTTATCTTTTTGGTGATTCAAGTAGACAGATAATAATCAATCAAGATTAACCATATCATAAAATTCTTTAATTGTTAATGTTTTAATGTCACCAGTTTCTTTATCTCTGATTGTAATGTCAGATTTATCAACAACACATTTACCACTTTGCCTACTAGACCTTCCTATAATACGTGTGTTTTCATGGATGAGATTTATCATCTCTTCTTGATAGTCATATAGATTGAAATTGACTATACCATCATCAAGAGAAACTATCTTGACATAATTTTTAAGAAAATATATTGGGTCTTTTCGACATTTGGCAAGTTCTTTGATTTGTTTCTTATCATAAACAAGTTTGTCTTCAGGTGCTCTTAGAGTTGTATTTCCTCTATACCCTTTAATCTCATTTTTAACCATTTTAATTATAAACTCCTTATATATCTATATTTATCTTTTTAAGAAGTTTACAAAAAAATAAAAGGGGCTATTAAGCCCCTTTCTCTTCTACATATTTGTTGATTCTTTCAACAAGTTCTGGTTTATTACCATACTTATCAAGTCCGTAAAGTTCACAAAGTTCTTGAAGGTCATCTTTTGACATACTCATATCAGCTTGAATGAGGTCTTCTTTTTTCTCAGATTCATCCTGTTCATCAGATTCATCCTGTTCATCAGATTCATCCTGTTCAT
>NZ_CALJLR010000002.1:0-146441 GCF_937982575.1 uncultured Arcobacter sp.
TATGTAACAGTTGCTCCATCTTCATTTCCTGTAATTGCTGATGTTAATGTTGCAACAACAACTCCAGTTGAAGCTGTAGGAGATGTAGGAGGTGTAGGATTTACAGGATCGGGTGTATTTTGGTCATCTGTACTATTAAATGAAGCTCTTGAACTTCTACTTCCCGTAGGTCTATCTGCTCTTCCTCCAAAAATTAAACCGCTATCTTCATTTCTAGCAAATGGAGTAGTAGATGAATCAGATACCACTTGTCCTGCAGCAGATGCACTTAATGCTTCAGTTAAAACACCAAAATCATCAATTAATACACCATTTGATTTATCTGCAGAAGCTAAATTTTGATCTAAAAGTTCACGTAAAGAAGCATAAACGTCATCACCTTTAAATTCAGGATTTAAAACAGTTTGTTGTAAATCATAAATCCCCTCAGCATCATTAATGATAGATAATACTGTTTTGGGTGCATCTGGATTTGAACTGTTTGCTTTAATTAGGTCAGCCATACCATTGAATACTAATTTAATAGGAGGTTCAGTTCCTAAAACAAGTTCTATTGAACTACCACCATTAATTAAATTTACTACATAATCAGAACCTGAAAAGTTATCAAAATAAAAGCCTTCCCCCTCTTTTGGGTCAAAAACCATATCTTTATCAACTTTTATTACCTCATAACTTCCATTTGGTTGTTTTAAAATAAGATTCATCATAACTAGATCCTTTTTTCGTGACTATTTTTCTTAATTATATGAAAAAAAAGTCTCTAAAAAGTCTCTATATTATAAAAAAGCAAGCTATTTTATAATTCTTTTTATTATTTTTATTTTGTGGATTATTTTTGATCTTTTTTGTAGGTAATTATTTTGAATTCTGCACCATTATTTGTATTGTTAACTAGAAGTTTTCCATGCATATTATTTTCTATAATCAGTTTTGACATAAAAAGTCCAATACCAGTACCGTTTTTCTTTCCATGGGTAAAAAAAGGTTTAAATATCTCTTCAAGTGGACTTACATCTATTCCACCAGCATTATCTTCAATATTTAATATAATCTCTTTTTCATACTCTTTTACTCTTATTATTATTTTTGGATTTTCTATTTTTCGTTGTATTAAGGCATCTTTTGCATTATTAAGTAGATTTATTAAAACCTGTGTATACTCATTTTTATAACCAAGTACTTTAGGGTTTTTACTTACAAATATTTCAAGTGAAATATTATTTGCTTTAAAGCTTCCACTCATTAGTTTATATGCTATGTTTATTTGTTCTAAGAGTTTAAATTCACTTATTTCTTTATTTGTAGCAAAGAAATTTCTAAAGTCATCTATTGTATTTGACATATATTTAGTTATGTCATTTAACTTTTCAATTGACTCTTTTATTTCATCTTGTTCGACTTTAACACCTAAATTTATTTTACCCTCAAGTGGGATGAATAAAGAAGACAATTCCATAAGTGGCTGCCTCCACTGATGAGAAATATTATTTAACATCTCTCCCAATGCAGCCATTTTATTTTGAGAAAACATTATTTTATCTTTTTCTCTATTTTTTTCTATCTCTTTGTTAATAATATTTTGTAACTCTTTATTCTTTTTTAAAAGTTCGTAGAACTTTGCTTCTTTTTCTTTATTCATAGTTACTCATTAAAATTTTGACCACTTGTAAAAGTTGGGTTTATAATCTCTTTTCCATCTTTACCTATATATCCAACTTTTTTGTCCAAAATAACTTTTGTAAAATCTGAATAAAAATTATTTACAAAATCATACTTTGGTTCAACTACAATTTCACATTTTTGATTTATAAAACCCCATTTATCGTCATTTATAACTCTTGCATATGAATTTATAAAAGGAAAAATTTCATCAAACTTCCCTTCAATCAGAACTTTCATTTTATTGGAAATACATCCCCATTTTTCATTTGAAAACTTTACAAAAGCAACATTATTTGAAAACTCTTTTGCATCTAAATATAATGGCTCTTGTATTATTTCAAACTTCTCATTTAAGTATCCATATTTATTATCTTTTTTGATAATAAAAAATCCATTATAAATAGTGGAAATAGATTCATAATCTGGATTTACCAAAAACTCATTTTTCTCATTTATAATTCCATACTTACCATCTTTTTTAACTATTGAAAAAAGTTTCCCATAGCTATTGTGAAGCCAATGAAAATTAAGAAGATGTAAATGTTCAGTATTGACATTTTTATCATCTGCACTATCTAAAACAGATATCTCTTCATAACTATTTTTTTGTATATCTGAATTTGAATTTTCATAAAACATATAATTGCCATCTTGGCTGACAACAATTGACTCATCTTTTGAGATACAACCATTAAATACAATAAGTAATAGAAGTAAGAAAATGGAAAAAAGTTTTTTCATAAAATCTCCTTTTTATCTTTCATGCATAGAGTTTTGTTTAGCTTTTAGAATTGGTTTTAATATAAAATCAAGTATTGTTTTCTTACCTGTAATAATATCAACAGAAGCCACCATACCTGGGATAATTGGAAGTTTCACACCATTTCTTTCTAAATAATTTTTTTCTGCTTTAACTAAAACTCTATAATAACTTTTACCCTCTTTTGATTCTTTATCAATAATACTATCTGCTGATATCTCTATGATTTGACCATCAAGCCCGCCATAAATAGAAAAGTCATATGCAGTTATTTTTATTATTGCTTTTTGACTTGGATTTATAAATGCAATATCTCTTGGATCAATTTTAGCTTCTACAACTAAAAGATTACTCTCTGGAACAATTTCTATTAAATCAACACCTGGTTGGACAACTCCCCCAATAGTATTATAATACAACTGTTTTACAATTCCATCAACAGGAGAGGTTATAGTTGTTTTTGCAACTTTATCTTTATCACCAACTAATCTTGCTTCAAACTTATTTATTTCACTTGCAGTTTTTTGAAGTGTATTAGAGGCTTCTGCTTTAAAAGAGTTTATTTTTTCTGCCATTCTGTTTTTTGCTTCAGAAATAGCAAGTTTTGACCTTTTTACAGATAATAAAGCAGCTTCTAAATCACCTGCAACTTTATTGAACTCTTTTTCAATATCAAGTAATTCATATTTTGACTTTACGCCTCTATTTACTAGTTGTTGTATAGTAACTCTTTGCTCTTTGATTAACTTATAACTCTTACTTAAGTTTTTGATAGTATTTTCTATCTCTTTTAACTCTTGTTCTTTTTGTCCAACTTGTGTCTCTAAAACTCTAACTGAAGACTTTAATTCATTGAATCTATTTATTAATAAAGTTTTTTCTAAAATATCATATCTTGATTTATCTTGGATAACTTCTTCGGGAAATGTTAGCTCTGGTAAATCTTTATTTAAATCAAGATTCGCTTCAATCATTAATCTCTCTTTAATAGCTAATAAACTTAAATACTCTTGCTTACTCTCTTCTAAAGTTGCTTGAAACCTTGTTGTATCAATTTTCATAATAGGGGCACCTTTTTTTACTATTTGCCCTTCTTTAACTAAGATTTCAGAGATTATCCCACCATCTAAGGATTGTACTTTTTGTATTTTATCAGTTGGTATTACTTTCCCATTACCTCTTGCTAACTCATCTAATTCTGCTACAGCTGCCCAAACTATTGCTATACTAACAAAAGATATAATAAATAA
Organism: uncultured Arcobacter sp.; assembly: GCF_937982575.1. Taxonomy (NCBI): domain Bacteria; kingdom Pseudomonadati; phylum Campylobacterota; class Epsilonproteobacteria; order Campylobacterales; family Arcobacteraceae; genus Arcobacter; species uncultured Arcobacter sp. The sequence goes on from NZ_CALJLR010000002.1 coordinate 3,676, forward strand.
AAACAAAACATTTGATCTCTTACTTGGACTCTCATTTGCATTTGAATAACTTGTATAAATAAATTCTAAATCTTCGTTTTCATCACCTCTTAGACCATAAAGTTTTTTAAACCAGCCAAAAAAACCACTATTTTTCTCATTTGATTTTACTTCTTGTGGCGATTGCTTATTCTTATTCATTGTTGCCACCTTTATTTAATTTGTATAAATCTTCTTTGGGACCATCAAAAACTATTTTTCCATTATCTAATATAATTGCCCTATCAACAAGTTCTAATATTGATGTTTTGTGGGTAACTACAATAACAGTTTTATCTAAGATTATATTTTTTAACTTATCTATAAAAGCCTTTTCAGTTTGACTATCCATTGAGTTAGTAGGTTCATCAAGTATTAAATAATTTGGGTCAGAGATAAGTGCTCTTGCAAGTGTTACACTCTGTTTTTCACCACCACTTAATCCATCACCTCTTTCACCTACCATTAAATCAAAACCAGCTTCATGTTTTCCTAAAAACTCATCTAATCCAGCCACTTTTGATACTTGCAATAACTCTTCATCAGAGACATATTGTTCACCAATTGTGATATTGTCTTTTATTGTTCCCATAAACAGAAATGGCTCTTGAGGCACAACTCCAATGGAGCTTCTTAAATCAATAGGATCTATTTGTCGAACATCAACTCCATCAACTAAAACTGAACCATTTTTGGGCTCATATAAATTCATAATAAGTTTTAAAAGAGTAGATTTTCCAGTTCCTATTTTTCCTAAAATTGCAATTCTTTCTCCTCTTTTTATTGTCAGGTTTAGACTTTTTAAGATTTGATAATTACTCTCTTTATAAGAAAAATCTACATTTTTAAACTCTATATCTCCATTTAAATCTGGTCTACTAATATAATTTTTATTATCTTTTTCAACTGGCATTCTCATAATTTCATCTAAATTATTCAAGGAAAGCATAGTTTTATCATATCTAACTATTAAAGATACTAACTGAGAAACGGGAGCAATAGTTCTTCCATTTAACATCATGGCAGCAATAATCGCACCCATTGTAATATCACCTTTACTTGCCAAATAAACTCCACCTGCAACTATTGCTATGTTGGAAAACTGCGAAAGAAATGCAGTGAAAAAACTTATACTTTGAGATAAAAATTGTCCTTTATCTGCATAGTGTACTGTTTTTCCAACACTATGATCCCAGTTTGTTCTCATTCTGTTTTGTGCTTTTACACTCTTTATAATCTCTAATCCAGTAACTGTTTCTATTAGGGTTGTCTGTTTTATTTGCTCTTCTTTTACAGACCTTTCAATAATTGTTTTTAAAGGTCTTTGCATATACCAAGATAAAACTATTGATATAATAACTGTAGCAAGTGTAATTAAGACTAATGGTCCAGCAATATAAAATATAACAATTAAAAATAGTATTGCAAAAGGAAAATCAACTAAAGCTGCAATTGTTGCACTTGTAAAAAACTCTCTAACACTTTCAAAAGATTGTAATCTACTAACAAATTGTCCTGTTGAGGCTGGTTTTGAGTCAATTTTTATATTTAAGACATGGTTAAAAATTCTATTTGAAATAATGGTATCTGTTCTTTTACTTGCGATTCCTAAAAAATATGACCGTAAAATTTTCATAAGAAAATCAAATAACATCACAACACTAATACCAATAAAAAGTACCCACATTGTCTCAATTGCATTATTTGGAAGAACTCTATCATAAACATTCATTGTAAATAATGGAGTTGCTAGTATAAAAATATTTATAAATAGGGATACTATTATTACTTGATTGTAAATAGCTTTATTTCTAAATAAAGTTCCCCAAAACCACTCTTTAGGTGTCTCTACAAGAATCTCTTTATCTAACCTATTATTAAAGTTAAACTCTGGTTTTATGATTATTACTTCACCTGTAAATTCAGAGTTTAATTTATCCAAAGGAAGCTCAGTCTCACCAGAACTAACACCTGGAAGTATAACTTTTGCACTTGAATTTTCTACATCATAATCTAAAAGGACACAAGATCTATCTTTATCCAATAATAGAACAACTGGTAAGGCTAATTTTGTAAGTTTTTCAATACTTTCTCTTTCTACTATTTTTGTAGTAAGTCCTATTCTTTTAGAGGCCTTTATAAACATGGGTACATCAAAAGATCTATTGTGAATAGGTAGATTAAACTTTAATGAATCTGCAGAAGTTTCTCTTTTATGATATTTGGCTAAAAATAGCAAACACTCCAATAAAGTGTCAACTTCCCGTCTATCTTGCAAAGTATGTAAATCACGATTGTTGTTTTCTGTATTACTCAAGTTAGCCCTTTTTTGTAAATTTATTAATTATATTTTTTATATAACTCTTGGTGTTTTTTAACTCTATTTATAATTGGTTTATTTTTTAGAATCTCTTTACTGAACTTATTAATATCCTTTTTTGCGGCTTTAGAAGTTTTATAAATGCCATATATAACTTTTGCATATTTTTTATCTGCGCCAAATTCATAAACAAATGCATGGTCTATCAATTTATTATTTAAGACAAATTTTTGTGCTTTTTGCAGTGTATTAAAGGTAGCTAAATTAATAGTAAACTCATCTTTTGATGCAGCCAATAAAAAGTTTGTAGTTTTTGGTTTTTCAAAATCTTCTTTTGCAAGCTCATTTTTTAAAGCTTCTATATCTTTGTTTTCTAAGGGGTCATTATTTAAAAGTTGTTGTGCTTCAGCTACTAGTTGTTCCAAATCTTTTTTTTTAGACTCTTCTTCAATTGCTTCTTTTGTATTACTACTTACTAATTTATTTTTAGTCTCTTTTTTATTTGTCTGGCTAAGATTAGGTTCTATCTTTTCATTAGTTTTTTTTACTACTGTGTTTTCTTGGTCTTTTTTTATTTTACTTATAAATGGTCTATTTTTTAATATTTTTTCATTAAAGTTTTTCATATCTGATTTTGCATCGGAAAAACTTTTATAAACTCCATAAGCAACTCTAAAATTTATTTTATCTGTGCCATGTTTATATACAAAAGCCTTATTTGATAAATCATTTTTTGATAAAAAGTTTTGGGCTCTTTTCATTGAGGAAAAACTTGCTATGTTGATAGTATAGTTATTTTTTGATTCATCTATATCATCTTGTTTTAATTCTTCTGTTTTATTTTTATTGGCTAATTTATCTATTTTTTTTACTTCTTGTTTTTCTACTTTTGGCTTATTTTTTATAGGTTCAGTCTCTTTGTACTCTTCTTGGCTTAAATTAAAAGATTCTATCAATGAACTATCCATATCACTGATTAAATCGCTAAGTTCAGATTGAGTCTCTTTATTCTGTTTTTTTGCTGAAAACTCTATTATTCTAGGTTCTATCTCTTCACAGTTTTGATTTTTAGAAGAGAGTATACTCTCTGTCAAAGAAGAGAAGTTATATAACAATTCATAGTAATTATTTACTGCTATATATTCTAAATCTATCAAAGTTTTAATTGATTCAAAAAGTTCACTTTGAGCATTTAATATATCAATAAAAGTTCTTGTACCTGCTAAAAATTGATCTTTATATACATCTACAATATTTACATTTGCTTTTACATATTTTTCAATTTCAATCATTCTTGCTTGATATTTTTGATGTTTTCCATACAATGATTTTATCTGTGCAACTATTTCATTTGTAATATCATCTAAGATCTTTTTTTGTTCATTTAAAAAGATTCTTTCTTGTTCTGTAATAGTTTTATCTTTATTACCATTAAATAGATTCCAATTTAAATTTAATCTTGCATAAATGTTTTTAGTTGTTCCATCCTCTGTCAAATCTAAGTCTTCATCAATAGAAGCCTTAAGTTCAAGATTCAATTTTGGTAAAAACTCTCCTTTTACTTGAGCTATTTTTTCTCTTTGTGTTTTTATTTTTTCTATTTGTTCTTGGATTTTGTAGTTTTTTAGTATTGCAAGTTTTATCGCTTCTTCAACTGTTTTGGGAATTTTTGCGTCATCTATAACTGGTCTGCATGTTCTGCCTGTTGGTTTACTTCCTACATATCTTATATATGAAGCTATTGCAGTATCTTTTTTATCCTCTTCTTCTACATATCTATCAGCTACGAAATGCAGTTTTGATGCCACTTGATAAGTCTCTAATACTTCACCACTTATTTGTTCATTCTCTTTTGCGGTGTTCATATTCTCTTCATTTGTATCAACCATATTTTTAGTAAGTTTTAATTTTTCATCACTTTTTACTAATTCTGTATATATTTTTACAGCTTCAAATACTGTTGTTTCAATTGCATTAAAGCTTCTATATCTATTGGCTAACTCTTCATGTCTAGCTTGATTAACTTGCGCAGGAGTTATTCCTCCATCATAAAGGTATTGTCTAAAAGTAATTGCAGCGTTGTAACCATCTTTTCTACTCCATTCTCCATCTGTAGTTGAACTTTTTCTATCAAGACTCTCTTTGCCACTTTCTAAATATGTATCAAGATCTACTGTAGGAAGATAATTCCCCTCTGCATCATCAACATATTTTTTATACCCTTTTTGGTTTTGTAGTTCTGATAATACATATGGATTGTTAGTTATTACTTTTGAGATTGTATCTTTTAGGCTTACTGCATTTAGGTTTATTATTAAAGTAAAATAGATTATTATGGTTAAATAAAAATTTTTTCTCAATTTCTTTCCTAAAATATTCAAATATAAATTATTTTATTATATACTTATGTTCGTAAATATAGTTAATAGTATACCTAAAAAAGGTTAATAAATGATAAACGACCTGTCAGAAAAAAATAATAAATTGCTAAAAAATAAGATTTTAAAAGAGTTAAATTTATTATATATTGAAGATGAAGAGAATATTAGAATAAACATAATAAAAACTTTAAAGTTACTGGTAAATGATATTATCGACCTTCCAAGTACAGAAGGTGCCTTGGAGATTTTAAAAAATAAAAACATTAATTTAATTATTTGTGATATTAATCTTCCAAAACAAAATGGCATAAACTTTATAAAAGAGATTCGCCAGTTTGATCAAAAAATACCTGTAATTTTACTAAGTGCATCCACAGATAAAGAGTATTTACTTGAAGCTACTAGATTAAAACTTGTTGATTATTTAGTTAAGCCTATTGATTTTAATGTTTTACAAAATGCTTTACATAAAGTTGCAGATGAAATAATTGATGATGGGAAGTACCTTTTAAATTTTGAAAATGATATTTTTTATAATTTTATTGAAAAAAACCTATACAGAATAAATAAAGATAATAAGATTGCATTAACATCAAAAGAGATTGAATTATTGGAGTATCTAATAATTCATGACCAAAGAGTTGTCTCACATGAAGAGATAAAAGAATATATGTGGGAAGATGATGAGAATGCAACAGATTCTGCTTTAAAAAATCTTTTAAATAAATTACGAAAAAAAATAGGTAAAAATAGTATTAAAAACATATCAGGGTTTGGATATAAAATTCAATACTTTACCTAATAAAAACTACAATTAATTCTTTGAATCCATTGCTGTAATTGCAGTTTCAATCTCTGTCATACTAGTATCTTCCTTATGCGTTAAATTATAAGATTCAATTATTGGACTCTCTGTATTGTTAATTAAATCATTAAGTTCCAAATCCATATCTTTATGCTGTTTTTTTGCTTTAAACTCTATTGCTCTAGGTTCTATCTCTTCACAGTTTTGATTTTTTGAAGAGAGTATATTATCACTTAATGAAGAAAAATTATACAATAATTGATAATAATTATCTAATAAAATATATTCTAAATCAATCAATGTTTTTATTGATTCATATAGTTCACTTTGAGCATTTAATATATCTATAAATGTTCTAGTACCAGCCATAAATTGGTCTTTGTAAACATCTACTATATTTACATTTGCTTGTACATAGTTCTGAACTTCTATAACTCTTGCTGTGTATTTTAGATGTTTTCCATATAACGATTTAACCTGTGAGATTATTTCTCCTGTAATATCATCTAGATTCTTTTTTTGTTCATTTAAAAAAATTCTTTCTTGCTGTGTTGCATTATTATCTTTATTTCCATTGAATAAATTCCAATTAAAATTTAATCTTCCATAATAACTTTTTGTTTTCCCATTCTCTTCTAAATCTAAATCTTTATCTATAGAAGCTTTAAATTCAAGATTTAATTTAGGTAAAAACTCGCCTTTTGCTTGAGCAATTTTCTCCCTTTGAGCTTTTATTTTTTCAATTTGTTCTAAAATTTTATTATTATTCAAAACTGCAATTCTTATGGCCTCTTGTAATGTTTTTGGAATATTTGTTTCATCTATAACAGGTCTACAAGTTTTTCCTTCAGGCTCTATACCAACATATCTTATATAATTGGCTATTGCAGTATCTTTATTATCTTCTTCAACTAAATACCTATCAGCTACAAAATGAAGTTTAGATGATACTTGATATGTCTCTAAAACTTCTCCACTTATTTGCTCATTTTGTTTTGCAATATCCATGTTTTCTTCATTTGTCTCAACCATATTTCTTGTTAATCTAAGTTTTTCATCACTTTTTACCAAATTATTATATATTTGTATTGATTCTAATACTGTCTTTTGAATAGAATCAAAACTTCTATATCTATTGGACAAATCTTCATGTTTAGCTTGACGTACCTTTGAAGGAGTAATTCCCCCATCATAAATATATTGTCTTAATATTATTTCTGAATTGTATCCATCTACTCTTTCCCATTTACCATCAGTAGTACTAGTTTTACTATCTTGATTCTCTTTACCACTTTGAAGATATGCATTTAACTCAATTGTTGGCAAATAATTGCTTTTTGCATCGTCAACATATTTTCCATAACCTTTTTGGTGTAATAGTTCTGATTGAATAGTTGGATTATTAATCATTACTCTTGAAACTGTCTCTTTGAGGCTTACAGCATTTAAACTTAGTGTAGTAATCAAAAATAAACTAAAAGAAATAAAAGATTTATTTTTCAAAGTTTTTCCTTTGGATAATTGTCTCTTTAATAATAAAGTTTGTTATTATAATGATAAAACTTTTAAAAAGTAATTAATTGTATTTATAAAGTAACTTATAAGTTACGTAATTACTTACAAAAGTCCATTTATTGCTCTTTTTATATTTTAAATAACTTAGAAATTAATTTAATTATTTTAATGAATAAATAGAGATTTGTATTATAAAGAATAGAAGTATCAAATTTGTATCAGTTAAAATTAAAAACTATTTATTATAAGGTTTGAAGATTATTAATAGTCTTGGTAGTAATAATAAAGCAGAACTAAGTATTGTAATCATAACAATCACAGTTAAAATTCCAAAATATATTGTAGGTATCAAGTTGGATAAAACTAAGATTGAGAATCCAAGCACAACTGCTAGTGTAGTGTAATACATGGCATATCCAATACTAGAATGAGACCTTTTCATAGCCTGAACATAATCATGGTCTTTCCTATACTCTTCTTTAAAACGATGAATATAATGTATTGTATCATCCACTCCTATTCCTATGCTAATTGCAGCAATGGTAATAGTCATAATATCTAATGGGATTTCTAGCCATCCCATAATCCCAAATACTATTCCTATTGGTACAATGTTTGTAATAATCGCTATAAAAGCGATTTTCAATGACCTAAAAAGAATAATAAACATCAAAAGTAAAATGCCAACAACAAAACCTAAAGTTTTAATTTGTGAATCAAAAAGTGATTGGAGCATATTATTATACAGAACCATAAGATTTGTTAGTTTGTAACTTGCAACACTTGAAGGAACTATTTGAGCTAAATCGTTTTTGATTTTTAATAAGAAGTCATTTCTTCGTAAGTTTGGATTGGAATCTATAATTCTCACATTAAATCTTGCTTGATTATTCTCAATATTTATGTAAGGAGAGAGTATTAGATCTTTATATTTTGGAGGTAGTTTATTATATAAAAGTGCTAATTTAAAGCCATCTAAATTAACATCGTTATTTAATGTTTTACCTATTTTTAAAAGTGTTGCTAAAGATTGAACATTACCAACTGAATCTAAGCTTTCTAGATAATTATGAACCTTCATAATCAAATCCATTTTATCTTGAGTAAACCAGTATTGAGCATCGTTTGATGTTGCTTGAAACTCATCCTCAAAGGAAAACTCATCAGATGAAGATTCTTCTTTTTTATCTTTTTCTACTTTAAAATCTATAATTATATCTAAAGGTGTAGTCCCACCTAGTTTTTTATCAATTACTTCCATACCTTTATATATTTGTGTATCTTTTTTGAAATAATTTATAAATGAATTTTCTACTTTTAATTTCATAGTTCCTGATATACTAAACAGAATAATTATTCCTGTTGCGATAAAAATATACTTTGGTTTTTTTTCTACTATATATGAAGTTAAACTTGTCAATGAAGAGTTGTTTTGAAGCTGTTTATGTGGTCTTTTAATTTCACTCATTATCATAACAGCAGGGAATATAATAAAAGAAATAAGTAATGACATTGCAATACCTGCACTCATCATCCAACCTAAATTTATAACAGGATGAATTCCAGAAAAGACAAGTGATCCAAAACCTGCAATTGTAGTAATAATAGCAAAAAAAGATGGGTTTATTTTTGATAAAACTGTATTAATGACTAATTTATATTGAGAAGCATGTTTAAATTTTCCACTAAGTTCTCTATATCTTACAATCAAGTGTAAAACTATAGATATAGTAATGATAAGTTGAAGTGCTATAAAGTTTGATGATATAACAGTAATTTCCCAGGCAAACAATCCAAGTAATCCAGAAGTAGCAACTACAGAAAGTGTACAAATTAAGATGGGTAAAGTTATCCATACAACTTGTCTAAAGATTAGCCATAAAACTATGATTAAAATCAATACTAAGCTGGAACCATAAATTAGTAAATCATTTTTCACAAAAGTTATAATATCATCAGCAATCATTGTAACACCACCTAAAAACAGTGTTGCTTCATTTTCATACTTCTTAATAATAGCTCTTACTTTTAGTATATTTTGATGTTCTAATTCTCTTAATCTATCCCTATAAGTTTTGAACTCAGTTTTTAATGTTTCAAGTTGTTCTTCTTCAACTTTTGAAATAGAGCCATCTCTTTGCTTTTGTATTAAGCTATTTCTTTTTTCTATAAACTCAAAATATTTATTATCTCTTGCTAAGTTAATCACTAAAGAAGTTGTCTTAAAATCAGCACTAACAAGTGCATTTTTATATAAAGGACTAGTCAAGAACTCTTTTTTTGCAAGTTTTTTATCTACCTCTTTATCTTCTAAAAGATATACTTTATCAACTAAATCTTTTATCTGCCTAACAGGAGATTGCAGCATTGGTACAGTTAAAATTGAAGTTACTGATTCCACGCGAGAAAGGTTTTCCAAATCACTTGAAATAGCTTTGATTAAGTCAATAGTTTTTTGAGATAATAAGTCATCTTTTGGGGTAAGTGTTAAAACTAAGATGTCGCTATTATTGTATCTTTTATTTATTTGTCTTGTTAATTTTAAATCTTTGTCATTTTCTAACATGAGAGTTTGAGAAGAGGCATCAATTTCTAGCTTAGTAGAAAAATAACCTAAAACTGCAATAATTATAAACAATCCTAAAAGAACTCTTTTAGGACTGTTTATAATAAATCTATCAAAAAATGATTTCATAAACTACTTATTCGAACCGCTTAAACTAACCAATAAATCTTTAAAACTGTTGTTTTTCAAATATCCTGAAAATTGTTGTCTGTATGTTTGCATAATACTAACACCGATTATATTAACATCATATATAAGCCAATTTGTCTCTGTAGCTTTAAAAAACTTATACTCTATCTCATATTTATCATCTTTTCCTATTAGGTAAGTCAATAATTTAATTCTTTTAGGGTTTAGTTTTTGTAAATCATCTATCTCAATCTTTTGATTTGTATAAAGGTCTAGCTTATCAATATATGAATTTTTTAATTTCAGCTCAAAAAGTTTTGTGAACTCTTCTTTTTGTTTATTTGATAAATTTTTCCAATCACTTCCTAATGCAATCTGAGACATAACTTTATAATCAAAAACTTCATCCATAATAAAAAAAATCTTTTTTGTTTTTTCTAGTTTTGTTTGAGTTTTTTCTTGTAGTATTCCAATTACTGTATCAATTTTTGCTTGCATTATCTCTTTTATTTTAGACTCTTCAAGTGCAAACATATTATTTGAAAAAACAAATAATGAAATTAGTAAAAATAAAACCTTCTTCATATACATAAAATTATTCCTTAATCTCATTTTTTCTTTTTTGTTCATATATATTTCTTAAAAATGGATATAAATCTAAAGCATCTTTTTTAAGGTCTTGATATCTTCCTAAGTGAAATGAATTTTTATTTATATTTTTTGAAGTTGATATATAAATAGTTTCTTCACCATTATTTGGAATCTTATATTTTAAATCACTATCTCCAAAATTATTTAAAGGAGAAACATAACCATCCGCAACCAATCCTAAACTATCTCTTAAGTTTGAAGGTCCTAAAATAGGTAAAACAATATGAAACCCAGAACCTACTCCATAAAAGCCTAATGTTTGCCCAAAGTCTTCATCATGAGCTTCCCAACCAAGATGTTCACTTGCTGGATCCATAAACCCTAGTAAACCAAAGGTACTATTTATTAAAAATCTACCTAACTCTTCAGCACTATTTTCAAACTTAAATTGTAGTAAATTATTTACAAATCTAATTGGAAATAAAAGATTATCAAGGAAATTTGAAACACCTGTTCTTGCAACTTCTGGCATAACAGCAGTATATCCTCTTGTTACAGGATCAAATACATATATATATACTTTGTCATTAAATGAAGTCATAACTCTGTTATATCCACTTAATGGATCAAAAACTTCTAACTTTTCATCATTAAACTCATCTGAGAAATCGTTTGATGCTATGTTATCAGCTGCCATAGCAATATTAAATAACAAAAATACACTAAAAATAATATTTTTCAATCACAATCCTAAGTTTCTTTTATAATTTTAGGATTATAATATAAATTTAATTATTAGCTCATAAAATCACCTGTATAAAAGTTCTCATTAAAAAATTAAAAAACTATGTATAGTTTATACACACTTATTAGAAGATTAATTTAATTTGTGATTAAATTCAGGAACTATCTCTTTTAAAACTTTTATTTTATCATCACTTACTAAGAGCTCTTCTATTTTTTTATTTAATAAATTTATATCAAATCTTGTTGAACTTGCAACTGTGATAGAATCATAATCTGTTTTTTTATCACTATCATCGATAAGAAGCTCTTCATATAATTTTTCACCAGGTCTTAATCCGCAATACTCGATTTGGATTTCTTCTCTTCCACTTAATTCAATCATTTTTTTAGCTAAATCCACTATTTTAATAGGTTCACCCATATCTAAAATAAATATCTCACCACCTTTTCCAATTGAAGCTGCTTGTAAAACTAATTCACAGGCTTCTGGTATAAGCATAAAATATCTTGTAATATCAGGATGGGTTACAGTAATTGGACCACCAGATTCTATTTGGGCTTTAAATTTAGGAATAACACTTCCACTACTTCCTAATACATTCCCAAATCGTACAGCAACAATCTCAGTTGACTTTGAAATTACATTCTGTGCGTATAATTCGCATACCCGTTTTGTTGTTCCCATTACATTTGTAGGTCGAACAGCTTTATCTGTAGAAATTAAAACAAATTTTTCAACATTGTATTTTATTGATAAGTCAATACAATTTTTAGTTCCAATTATATTATTTGAAATACCTTCTAAAATATTATCTTCAACTAATGGCACATGTTTATAAGCAGCTGCATGTATAACAATTTGTGGTTTATACTTTTTAAATGTATTTTCTATAAAACCAATATTTCTTACTGTTTGCATAACTGGGATTGTATTTTTACATGATAACTCTTCAATAATTTGATAAAGGTTATATTCACTATGATCTAATAAAATTAATTGTTTAGCTCCAAATTTTTTACATTGTCTACTTATTTCACTCCCAATACTTCCACCTGCACCTGTAATTAGAACAACTTTATCTTTTATAAATTTTTCAATTTTATCCTTATCTAAATCTTTAGGATGACGTGCAAGTAAATCTTCGACAGAGATATCTTTTAACTGTGCAGAATAATCCTTTTCTTGTAATATTTCATCAAGAGAAGGAAGTATTTTAATAGTTTTAAAATGAGGGTTTAATTTATCATATATAAATTTAACCCTACTTTTATTAGCACTTGGCATTGCTATAACTAAAAGATCAAATTTTGTATTTTTAACTATAGTTTTTAGCTTGGACTTAGAAATTATTTGAATACCATCAACACTTCTTTTTTGAAGTATTTTAGAGTCATCCACGAAATATTTTATCGTATATTTACTATTTCTAAATTCATCACTTAATTTAACTCCAGCTTTTCCTGCTCCATATATTATGACCGTTTTATCTTTTATAGTATTACACTTATTTGTAAAATAATTATATGAATACATTAAGAAATTTATGGAAAACAGATACAAAAAAAGTTCACTTGCTAGTAATGCAAATCTAACATCACCATAAAAAATAGGTAAATAAACTATGAAAGCACTTATATATACAATACTTTTAATTAAAAAAGTTCTTTGAGTTGATTTACTCCAAGATATTGAATAATCTTTATAAATTAAAAAAGAGGATATTATTCTAGTAATAATAACTCCGATTATTACACTTATTTGAGGAGATTGATGAAATATAAAAAAAGTCCAGTAAAATGTAATAAAAGTTAAAATTGCAATTACTAAGATATTTAAAATTCTTTTATCAAATTTAAACATTATTTAAAACCTTTTTGTCTATCAACATATAAAATAATACCATACAAAAGAATTAAAGAAGAAATAAAAGCAATAAATATATTAGAAAAGAAATAGACTATAAAAAATAATATCATATTTATTACAATAGAATAAATCGTAACTTTACTATGACTCCATCCACTTTGAGTAAGTCTTTGATAAGCGTGTTTTTTATGAGCTTGACTTAATTTTTCACCATTTATTTTTCTTCGATAGAGGGTTAATGTAGCATCAAACCAAAAGATTCCAAATAAAATAATCCATATCCATAAATTTTTATTATCATTATTTGCATAGTAAATAGTAAATATTGCAACATTATATCCAAGTAAAGTACTACCAACATCTCCCATAAATATTTTTGCTTTGTGCCAATTCCAAATTAAAAATCCAAATACCGCTACAATTAGAATTAAAAAATGACTTCCTCCATATAATATAAATCCAGCGAGTGATAAAAAGATAGCTTCACTCCCTGCATAACCATCAATCCCATCTAAAAAGTTGTAAAGATTAATAAACCAGATAATCATAAAAAAAGCAAAAATATTAGTAAAAATAAAATTATCTATATCAAGTAAACCAAAACTTATACTATCTAATCCACCTAGCAATATAAGTCCTAGTAATGCAACTAAAGATTGAGTAATTAATCTAACCTTTGCACTAAGTTCAAATAAATCATCTAGATAACTAACAACTGAAATAATTACTCCTATCATCAAAGCATAAAAAAGATTTATTTCTATCTCATTGTTTACATATAAATAAATAATTCCTAAAAACCATGTAATAGCGATTGCAATTCCTCCTCCATGAGGAATAGGAACAGTATGAGAACTTCTTTCATTTACATGAGCTACTAAAGATTTTTTAATAGCATAATTTTTTATAAAAAAAGTAAGAACAAAAGAGATAATTACTAATAATAAATAAATCATTATCTTAAAATTTCTTTTATAGAATCTAAGTATTCTTTGATAACAATACTTTCACTAAACTCATTTAGCATTTTTTTTCTTCCTTCTTTTCCCATATCTAATTTTTTTTCACAAGGTAAATTTATAAACATTTCTATTTTCCTAGCTAAATCTTCTGAACTTCTAACTTCACACAAATAACCATTAACTCCATCTTCTACAACTTCTTTACAACCTACAACATTTGTTGTAATAATAGGTTTTTCCATTGAGGCAGCTTCTAATAAACTTCGTGGAGTTCCTTCTCTATAAGATGGTAAAATTACACAATTAACATTTTTTAATATATTTTGAACCTTATCACTTGTACCTAAATAATCAACTAATCCTTGATTTACCCATTCATTTAATTCTTCTTCTGAAATAGCTGTTTTATTTTGAACCCCAACTTCTCCTAGAAGTTGGAAATCAATATTTTCATATTTTGATTTTATAATTTTTATTGCATCAATATATTCATATATCCCTTTATCTCTTAATACACGAGCTACAACTAGAAATTTCAAATTAGTATTTTCAATTTTATTTAAAATTGGAGTAAATTTTTTCGTATCTACTCCACTGCCTGGAATTAAACCACACTTTTTTTCACTTACTAATTTATTTTTTAAAAATAAACTTTTATCATCATTATTTTGGAAAAAAACTTTCGAGCAACAACTTAATGAAATTTTATATAAAAGTTTTACAATAGTTGTAACAATAGATTTTTTAATAAATACAGTACCAAGACCAGTTATATTATTAATTGACTTTATTCCTAAAATTTTTGAAATAATTGAACTATAAATATTAGGTTTAATTGTAAAATTTAAGACCATATCTAGTTTAATTTTTTTATATAATTTATAAAATGATATTAATGTTTTAAAATCACCAATTGGATTTATACCTTTTGGATCAATATAAATATGAAAGAACTCAAACTCTTTTTTTAAAAATTCACTATATTTATTATCATAAGGTGCAATAAAAATAACTTTATAGCCAGAATTTTTTATCTCTCTTGCTAAATTAAGGCGAAAATTATAAGCTTGCCAAGATGAGTTTAGTACGATTGCTACTATTTTCATTATTGATTCTTCTTCCATATCTCTAAGCTATATAAAGTCCACAACATTTTTGCTCTTTTCTCGTTTGAAACATTTATTTTATAATTTAAAAGCTTATTAATAAATTCTTTTTCAATAAACTTTTGACTATAACAATTATTATTTAATATATCAAAAATATTCTCTTTTAAATCATTTTCAACCCATTTTTTTAAGGGAACTTCAAATCCTCTTTTAGGCTGATTTATAAGTTCTTTTGGCAAATACTGTTTAGCTAATTCTCGAAGAATGTATTTGGTTGTTGTACCTTTTATCTTAAAACTATCATTTAATGTTGGAGCAAACTCAAGCATATATTTACTCAAAAATGGACTTCTTCCTTCTAAAGAATGAGCCATTGTTGCAATATCCATTTTTTTTAATAAATCACTTTGTAGAATAAGATTAAAATCCATTAAAAGTATCTTTGATAATTCTGTTATATCTTGATTAGATATATCATTTATAAAAGTATTCATACTATCAAACATGCCATTATTATGAAACTTATATACATCTTCAAATATATCATTTGTTGCACTTAGGTAAAAATCAAGTCCACTCTTGCTTGACATAGTTAACAATCTATAAAAATAATTATACATAGATTTTTTAGTATGTGTATTTGGTAATAATTTAATAACTGATGAAAAATATGAGGCAAGTTTAATCCAATTATTTGCTATTGGAACATATCTTCTATATCCAGCAAAAAGTTCATCTGCACCATCTCCGTTTAAAATAACAGTAACATACTTTTTTGCTTCTTGGGAAACGTAATAACTTGGTATTGCACTACTATCCATAAATGGTTCACCATAGTTATAAAGAATTTTTTCAATATCATTTTTTAAATTCATAGAAATGTTAATCTCTTTATGTTCAGTTCCATACTTTTGTGCAGTGAGTTTTGCTAAATGAGACTCATCAAATGCACCATCAAACTTCACTGTAAATGTTTTAAGCTTTTCACTGTATTGACTTGCAATTGCTACAATTAAAGAGCTATCAATTCCACCACTTAAAAATGCTCCTACTTCTAAATCAGAAGAGAGTAATCTGTCTTTGACACTTTTATGCAACGATTTATCAAGTTGAATCATTGATTCATCAAAATTCACAGTAGTCGTTTTTTTATAATAATCCAATAAGTTAAAATAAGATTTCTTTACAATATTTACATGCGTAATATCAATAATGCAATATTCACTTGCATTTACTTCAAAAACATTCATATATGGTGTATCTTCTTTATAGAAAAAACCTGTTCGTAAATATTTATTAATATTATCTTCATTTATTTCTAGTGATATCGTCTCTTTAAGGGCATTAAGTTCACTTGAGAATAATAACTTTTTATCATTTTTATAAACATATAATGGCTTTTTACCTGAACGGTCTCTAGCTAAAATTATATAGTTTAATTTTGTATCTAAAATAGCAAAAGCAAACATTCCATCAAGATATTCAAACATTTTTTCTCTATACTTTGAATATAAAATCAATAGTGTTTCAGTATCAGAAACAGTTTTAAAAGAAAACTCTTTTAAATACTTTTCTCTTATTTCTAAATGATTATATATTTCACCATTAAACACAATAGATAAATTTTCAAAATGGAAAGGTTGATGTCCATGTGATATGTCTTGAATTGATAATCGCGTGTGCATAAGATTAATATTCTTAAATTCATAAAATCCATTCTCATCTGGCCCTCTATGATTTAAACTAGAAAATATTTTCTCTTTTATTGTATCATCAAAATTTATTGAACCTGCTATTCCACACATATTAAACCCTTATATCTTCAAGAATTTTATTTAATCTCTGAATAGATTGTTCTTTGGAAAATTGTCTAGCTCTTTTCAATGCTGCAGTTTTATACTTGTCGTACAATGTTTTATCTGAAATTAGGGTATCAATTGCTTTTTGAAATAAAGATATATTATTAATTGGCGTTAAAATACCATATTCTGCAATATCAATTTTATTTGAAATTTGAATACATTCTTTTTTTTCAGTTAGAATTTCTCTGGGACCACTATTACAATCTGAACTTACGATAGGTAACTCACAAGAAAGTGCTTCAATTAATACTGTAGGAAATCCTTCATAATTTGATGAAAATAAAAAAATATCACATTGTTTTAAATATTTAAATGGGTTATAGTCAAAGCCTAAAAAAACAACTCTATTTTGAAGATTTAATAATGAAACTAAATCTTTTAGTTTACTCTTTAATACACCTTCACCAAGTATATATAAAGTACTTTTTTTATTTTTTATTTGTGAAAAAGCTTTTATCATCATTTCATGATTTTTTCCTTCATCTAATCTTCCAACAGTGATAAACTTTAAATTCTCATTTTTTTGTAAAAAACTAATTTCTTCTTGAGATGATTGAACAATATAGTCAATATCAATTGGACTATAAATTGTTTGAACTGGCAATTGATTTAAGAAATTCACACTTAAATCATTAGCAACACCATATGAATTTGCAAGTACTAAATCTGATTTTGGATAAATATGCATAATCATCTTTTTAACAATAAAAGAAGAAAAACAATTTTCTTGATACTGAACAGAAGGGGTTGCAACTTCATAAATAATACTTTTACTTTTTTTAAAAAATAATTTTGATAAAATATTTATAAGATTTGGGCGAGTAGTCAATGAAAATGTTATATCTGAATGAATTTCATTTGAAACTTTTGCAAACTTGTATGCAAATAGCAATAAATTTATAAATTTACTTATACCTGTCAAAGAGTGTTTTTTATCAGATAAATATATAATTTTAATATCATCTGGTATTTTATATTCAATAACTTTTTCCATTAAAACAAGTGTTATATCAAAATTTGTATGTAAATCATTAATGATTGTACATAAAATACGCTCTGCACCACCACCGGCTAATGAATTAATAAAAAAAGTCACTTTTTTCATAATATATTACTTTCCTTTAATTTAGTTTCAATAAAAGAGAGTACACGTTGAAATTTTTCCACATTAATTAAGTCATTAAGTTTGCTTACATTTGCAGTAGATACTTTAATTTCCTTTTTCTCAATATTCTTATATTCAATACTGTAACCGTGGAGTTCTAAATAATCTAAAATCATTTTTACGGAAACCCCTTTCCCTGTTGCAATATTTAAACAAGTGACTTTTTTTCTTTTTAAAATCCTTACATATGATAAAACAACATCATCCACATGAATAAAATCTCTAATCGAAGTGCCATTATTAATCAATGTTATCTTTTTTTTATCCTTTGCAGCTTTTATTATTTTTGATATAACAGAGAAATTATCATCTCCCCCATACATATTAAATATTCGTGCTATAGTGTAATCAATCTCTAAATTTTCACAGAATTGTTCTAAATGTTTTTCAGATGATATTTTAAGTGAAGCAGGTAGATTCATAGGTATTAAACTATTATCTTCATAACAATAATTATTATTTCCATAAACAGATGCACTGCTTGAGTAAATGATTTTATTAATTTTTTTACTAAAATTTTCTTTTAAAATTTGATTCAATATTAAGGAAAGTACATAGATACTATTTTCTATATATTCTTTTGGTTTATTAAACTCATCGAACTTTAAAGTTGGATGAAAAGTATTAATTATAATATTAATACCATCATAATTAACATATTTTCCAAAAGAAAATTCTTCAGCAAGAATTGATTTACTTGCAATTAACTCAGAATCTTTTATTGCATAATTTAATTTATTTGATAAATTACTTCTCTTACCAATTATTAATGTTTTAATTTTCATCTATATTTTTATATCCATTTTTTAAAATTCCATTTTTAAAATTCCTTGCATATAAAGCAAGTAACAAAATAACTGGTATTATCTGCACTTTATATCGCATAGCTGTACCTAAATTACCTGGAGATACAATTACATATAACAATAACCAAGAAATAATAAAAAATAATAAAAATCGTGCATACTTATCAAAAATAATCAGTTTAATATTCCAAGCTATATATCTCAAAAAAACATACAATAAAAGTAAATTTTCTAAAGAAAAAAACCATAGGAATATATTAGAGGTTCCCAGAAATGGCAATGGTAAAAAAAGTGTAATAAATGCATTTGGTATAAAATAATAAATGTAATCCCACAGGGTTTTTATTATAGGCAAATTAACTGCACTATTTCCTCGTGAAAAACTTTGTTGTAATTGTCCTACCCTGTTCATTAGGCTGTCAAATGATTCAATATTAAGAGTAACCATTAACTTCATTGAAATAAAATAAAGAACAGGAATGGATACAACTATTAATATTAAAGATATTTTATTAAATTTAATATTATAAACGACTATGGAACTTAGCATAATTAGTGGAATCCAAGGTCTAATATAAAATGCTAAAATGAAACTAATCAAAAATAATATAATATTAAAAAGTGTAATTTTATTAATGAGTTTTAAAGAAGAGTAAGTAAATAATGATATTGGAAATAAAATTAGAGCATCCTTTCCTAATAGCGATGTCCAGAGCAATACTGTAGGTACAAAAAACAATATATAAGATAGTAAATTATCGTTTTTGTTATTCTTATACTCTTTTCCAATAAGTAAATAAGACTTATGAAAAAGAATTAATGCACAAAAAGAGATAAAAGAGTTTACTAGTTTTAATGAATATAAACTTTCTCCAAAGACTTTTACAAAAAATGCATTCAAACCTATTATAGTTCCAATACTTGTCTTGAAAAAAGGATGACTTTCAGGAGCATAAATTGCAGTAACATAATATGAAAATTGATCTAATCCATAATATAAATATTCTAAACCCATTGCTATAAAAATAGTAACAAAAGCTTTTATTAACCATGCAATAATATATAATTTATTAGAAACAAATGTCATCATACATATAGTTATTGCTATAAATGCTAATAGACCTAAAGAGAATTGATAATAAGGATTAGGAAAAAGATTATAATAATTATAAAGCTCAAAAATATTTATTGTTAATATATTCAATTTATACATTAAAATTAATATAAAAAGTGAAACAATAATACTCAAGGGATATATTGAAAATTTATTTTTTAATATTTTATTCATTTCTTTCCTTTAATTAATCTCATAAACTCAACTCTCTTCAATTCTTTATTTTCATAATCTAGTAAAGATTTCATATCAATTCTAATTTTATCAAAGTTAATTTTTTTAATTTCTTTTATAAAATTCTCAATCTTTTCAAAATTATCACTGACATTACTTTCATAGTTTCCTATACTAAGAATATATTCTAAATTTTCATTAATATCTGTATCTTTATAACCTATTATTATTGGCAATCCACATGCCAAATATTGCCTACTTTTTAAAGGGCAGGCTTCTGTCATATTTTTTCTATGTAATGCCAAAGTTGAAATCCCAATATCACAACTTGCAATAATCTCTTCAGATTTTTCTTGGGTTAAATATCCATAAGTAGTTATGTTGGATGCAGTTGTTTGTAACTCTTGATTTGTCATACCAATGATATGAAACTCATAGTTTTTAAAATACTTTGCCATTGTAATAACTTTATCAATGCCATGCCAACTTTGTTGAGGAGTCCCAATGAATACGAATCTAACTATCTTATTATTTTCTTTGTGAATATATTGTGCCGAATTAAAATCATACCCATTTCCAACAACAATGAAAGGTTTTTTATATTTACTAAAAATTGGACTATGTATAAGTTCATGTGAAACCGAGACAAATCCTGCTGCATGTTTTAAAAGTATTGATCTTGTTAATTTATTATATAAATGCACTAATATATTATTTCTTTTACTTTCTGCTAAATCATTTGAGTTTAATTCTATAACATAATTACACACGCTATTAAAAGCACTAACAATTCCAATATAATATTTCATATGACGTAAATATATAATGTCAGGTTTGAAGTGAATTAACTCTTTTCTTAATGTCTTAATATTTTTATATTGAGCAAAAAACTTCCTAAAAATACTTTTATTAATAGACAATGTAGAAATTATTACACCGTTATAAATACACGAAATATCTTTTTTTGATCGAAGAGAAAATACTTGAACCTGATTTCCATACTTTTCCCACTGCCGAATCTTAGAATCAATTTTATTTACTACACCTGTTCGTGTAGAGATATCATCATCAAGTATATATGCAATTCTCATTATTTAACTCTTAAAACTTTAAGTATTTTTTTAATCAAAACTACACGTTTTCTTTCAGATTTATAATCTGTAAAATTTTTATTTGGTAATGCTATTAAGGTTTCTAGTTCAGCTGTTGATATACCTAATTTTTTTGAAATAAATTCTTTATCATTTTTTAATTCATTCACTTCATACAAAGGTTTTTCTAAAATACTCAAGGCCTCATTTCTTGATAATTGCCCAGATGCAATCAAACTCGATAAATGTGCTTTTCTTTTATCATAGCCGAATTTTTTAGGTAAATAATAAGATTGGAAAAATTTTGTAAAAATACTCTCATGGTGTTTTCCACCATAGTCACGCCAATCTAACTCTTTGGAAATAATCTTTTTAGCTTCATTTTTATCATATTGTAAATAATTTAATGGCGCTATAGTTTTAAATTTTTTAATATAAGGATAATAAATATGTTTTTGAAAAAAGCTCAAAAATGTATAATTCTTCAATTTCTTTTTTCCAAAAGTATTATGAATATCTTTAATTTGAATAGAATCCATTGCATTATATCCCCAAGAAGAAGGGAGAATTGACTCTGTTGCTAGGTTATATCCAGTTAAAAAGTATTTTATATTATATTTTAATGCTTGTTCATAAAGTGTAGCAAAAAATGCGTGGTCTTGGGGAACATCTTGATTTGCAAGTGAAGATTTTAAATAAGCTACTTGTAAATCTTTCATTTCTTCCCAATCAATAACGCGTGTATATAAATCAATATCTAATTTTTTAACAATATTTTCAATGTTACTTACTGCTAATTCAGAATTCCACCCCCCATCAACATGAATAGCAAGAATTCTAAGTTCTGGATACTCTTTTTTTAAGATATATGCTAAGTAACTACTATCTACTCCTCCACTTAATCCTATAACACAATCATAATTATTTGACTTACTAGAGTTTTTTATTTTTTGAATAATTGTATCCAGTTTCTTTTTTCCTTCTTTGTTAGGAAAATACAACTTTTTTTGTGTATTTTCATAAAGCTGACAATGGCTACATACACCTTTATCATCAAACTCTATTTCTATATCTGTTGTATCCATAACACAATTAGTACAAATTTGATAGTAATTTTTCAATCAACTTTCCTCAAATAATATTTTTAATTTTTTATACGCTGGATATGTAATTAATACAGCTTTATGTTTACCATGAAAAACAAACATACTTCCAGCAGCAACACCAGAAACTTTTAATTCTTTTGCCACTTTAAAATCACTTAAATCTTTAGCACCACCACAGTAAATCATAGGTACATTTAAATCATTTATAACATACTTAATTAACTCTACATCATATCCTAATTGAGTACCATCCAAATCAACATTATTAAGTAGAATTTCACCTGCCCCCATCTCTTCAATCTTTTTAAGATATTCATTTAAATTTACTTTCTCAATCTTTTTTCGTACATGATTGTAAAGACAATATTTTCCAAATAAATTTTTTTTAACATCTACAGAGACTACTATACTTTGCGAACCAAAAGCTTCAACAGCATGTTTTAATAAATCTGTTTTATTTAAAATAGAACTGTTTAAAGAAACTTTTTCAATACCTAATTGAAAAATCTTTTTTATCTGTTCAACAGTTGTAATACCACCACCATAGCATACTGGCATAAAACATTCACTAGCAATTGACTTTATAATTTCATAGTTTGGCTCTTTATTATGTTTTGTTGCTTCAATATCTAAAAAAATTAATTCGTCAACTTCTTTCTCATTAAAAATTTTAATGGCATTAATGGGATCACCAATATATTGATTTTTTTTAAATTTAATTGTTTTTACTAATCCATTATTTTTAAGTAATAAAACTGGTATAACCCTCGTTCTTAACACTAAAAATTCTCCAAAAAGTTTTTAAAAAAATGTATTCCAAATGTATGACTTTTTTCAGGGTGGAATTGAACACCAATTATATTATCTTTTTGAAAAGAAGAAACAAACTCTTTACCATAGCAGGTTGTCGTTAAAATATCTTGATTATCTTTACAAGAAACAACAAAAGAGTGAACAAAATAAAATCTTTGTTCATCTATATCATTATCGTATAAGTTGTTAATTTTTTTTATATCAATAAGATTCCATCCCATATGAGGAACTAATAAACCATTTGCAGTATCAAGCTTATTAGAATATCCATTAATATAAGAAAATCCTTCTAATATTCCTTCTTCACTTCCTTTTGTCAGTAATTGCATTCCTAAGCATATTCCTAAAATAGGAATCTTATTTTCAATAACTTGTTTATTTATTGGGTCAATAAGATTTAGTTCTTGAAGGTTTTTCATTGCATTATCAAATGAACCCACACCAGGTAGAATAAGTTTTGAAGCATTTAAAATGTCATCTACAGAAGAAGAAACAATACATTCATATCCAACTCTCTTTATCATGTTAACAATAGAACCAACATTCCCCATACCGTAATCAATAACAACAATCAAATATTTACCTTACTAGACATTTAAAAATTCTGCTTTGTACTCATTAAACTTATTATGTTCAATATATCCATTATATTCGTTTTTATTTTTAAAAGTTTTACACTCTTCTTTTTTAAGTTTTTTTATGATTTTTGCAGGATTACCAGCAATCACACAATAACCTTCATCAAAACTTTTAGATACAACCGAACCAGCACCGACAACAGTAAAGTCACCAAGAACAACATTTGGAAGAATAACTGCATTCATTCCAATCCAACAATATTTTCCTATATTTACTTCACTTATATTATGTTCTTTTGTATTTGTTAAACTATGATTTGAACTTATAATACCTACATTAGCCGCAATTTGTGTATAATCTCCAATATAGATTTTACCCAAACCTTGGATATAACATCCAGGTGAATAACCAGGTGAAGTATCAATTCCAGCATAAATATTTTTGTAATTTGCAATTACGCTAGTAAAATGTACCGGCCAATATACAAATCGATTAAAGCCAAGGATTCTCTGTAAAAACCATATTGAGAACTTAATAGGGTTTTGACTATCTTTTGTCTCTTTTATCAATCTAAAAATAGTACCAATTTCTATTAATGATAAATAAATTAACTTTATTCTTCTGTACATATAAACCTCTAAATGTATAAATTATAGCAAAACTCAACTTAACTACTTTTATTCAATAGCCATTTCACAATAATTTTATCTATATGAATTGAATTTTCTATTTTATTATTACAGTCTTTGATTAAAGGCGCAGATATAAAATCTACATTATTAATATTCTCAAACAATAACTTTTCTCTAAAATCAACTATAAATTTAGGTGTAAATTTTTTTAATTTTCTTTTTATCTTAGCTTTAAATGTATTTCTTCCAATTTTATCTGGGGGTACAATATCAATATCATACACCTTAAAAAGTGTCTTTAATAATACCTCTTCATAAAAATAAGGTTCACTTTTATACTTGTAAGGAAGTATTCTAAAAAATTCTGTCAATTCATCATCCCATAGCGGTAACCTATGCTCAAATCCAAAAAATTCATAAATTCTATGAGAATTAATAATAAATCTTGCAATTTTTCTATTTACAAAAAAGTTTTCTACTATTGAATAAGCATAATTTTCTGTTAAATTATCATAGATACGGTACTTAAGTAAAGTGTAATTTTTGGGTTTACTTAATGCGTAAGTTTGACTCATAACTTTATTAACTATTTTACTATTAGTGCTTTTATATTTAATTTCTAAAGGCAATTGGCTTCCTGCTAATAAGTCTCCACTATGTCCAGTAATTACTATTGCATCCTTATTTACAAGATTATTATCTTTAAGATATTGTATCGCAAAATAATCTTGTAATAGAAAACATGCCGTATTATTATATGCATATTTATAATATTGATTAAATGTATCAGTATTTACATAATAACCAATTAATTCTTGAGTATATTCAACATAAAACCATTTAAAACCAAGTTTTTGTGCGACTTCTTTTGATATTTTCACTTCAAAACTATTTTTATTTCCATAAGTAAAACAAATAACATTGCTATAATTATGCTTTTTTAGTAAAGTAGCAACTAATCTAGAGTCATAGCCACCACTTAAAGGAATTAAAGCCATTCTACCATTTAAACTTTTAATAAGTCTTTTCGAAACATTATCTAATATATTTAAAAAGTCTTTTTCTAGCTCTTCAGGGGAAGAGGAAGATACTTTATTCGTTGCATATGATCTGTAAAACTCTTTATTTAATACTAAATCATTGTTATTAAAAATAATTAACTCTGATGCTTGCAATTGAAAAAGGTCATTATACATTGTATACTTATCTGTTATATATCCACTTGATAATAATTCATCCTGAGATATCTTATTTATAGATAAATTAAACTCACTTTGAATAATACTAGTATCATCTGTAATTATATATTCGTCTTTTGTTTCATAATAAAATAGAGGAAATGTTCTTAACTTATCAACTGCTACAAAATAGTTATTACCATTTTTAATAATTACCGAAAAAAGTCCATTTGCATTTTTAATCTTTCTCTTAAATTCATGATATTTGTCAATATTATTAAAATATTCTAATAAATCCTCAGATTCGCAATATTTGCCATCTTGATCTGTTAAAAAACCTTTAACAAATACATCTTTATTTTTCCACCATTTAAAACCAAAATTATAATTTAATTTTATCACAATATAATTCCTCTCATAAAACTTAAAATAATAATTGTAGGTACAAAAGTTTTTACAATTTCTAATAATGCCCATAACAAACTTATTTTGACTAATCTTAGGATATACCCACATAAAAAAATCCAAAAAATTGTACCAACAATACCAAAAAGTGCTACAGTTAAATAGGCATCTTCTAGAAAAATAAAACCGAATATAATACTAGAGATTCTTGAAATAAAAATTAATATATTAAAGAATAGTGACTCTTTTTGTTTTTCCAATACAATTAATAAATTAGATAGTGGGGATGTTATAAATACAAAAAATAACCATAAGGCAAGAACTTGCGAAAACTCTCCAGAGATTTTCCATTCATTACCAAAAATAAATGCAAATATCACATCTCCAAAAATCATAATAATTCCAATAGGGAGTACTCCAATATATACTAGTTTTGAAAAAATTGATTGTGTAATAAGTTTTAGTTGCACTATATCTTTACGTGTTTCTGAAGCTTTTTGTAGAAAAACTTGTCC
Organism: uncultured Arcobacter sp.; assembly: GCF_937982575.1. NCBI lineage: Bacteria > Pseudomonadati > Campylobacterota > Epsilonproteobacteria > Campylobacterales > Arcobacteraceae > Arcobacter > uncultured Arcobacter sp. The sequence goes on from NZ_CALJLR010000002.1 coordinate 30,126, forward strand.
TATAGACGAACCTAATAAAGATAAAGGCAAAAGCAATATTCTATTTGCTAAAGCATAAAAACCTGCTGTTTTAATACTAAACAAACTAGTGATTAAAATAACAGGAACTTCTGTTGATGAACTATTTAGTAAATTTGACCATGTTTCATATAGAGGAAAACGTTTATATCTCTTTGCTAAAGCATAGATTTTATTTTGTTGAAATCTTCTAATTAAAATTTTCTTTTTCTTAAAAAAGATTCTCAATATCACCCATGTTGAAAATACTTGCCCTATTATTCTTCCTGTAATAAGACCACTTATTGTGATGGTTAAAACCCCCATTAACAATTGAAAAAAAGCAGTTGTTCCACTTTGAATAACTCTTGTTGTTGCAATCTGTTTATAATACTTATGTCTGTTTAACCAGAAACTTATTGTTTGATATATCCCCATCAAAAAAATTGATAATGGAAGAAAATAGAGCCAAATTCCAATTTCTTTGTTATTTAACAATATCATAATTTCATTATTAAATAAAGTAACAATTACTAAAACAATTATACTTATTATACTTGTTATTAGAAAAGATAGTTGAAGTAAAGGTATAACATCTTTATCATGTTTAGGTAAAACAATGGCAAAATCATATGCTCCCGCAATAACAGTAGCTAAAATAGTTACAATACTTATATAAATTGCCAATAATCCAAAATCTTCTGGTGAATAAATACGTGTTAATATTGGACTTATAGCAACAGGAATAGCTTGTGAAATAGTAGTCCCAGTAAGTAATGTCAGAACGTGTTTTCTAAATTCAGTTTTTTTTAAAAAATTATTTGTCATTTAAATATTTTTCTCTATATATTCCCAAACATATAGATGAAATAAAAGATAATAAAAATACAGATACAACAAAATAATAATTTAAATAGTAGGGTTTAGGGGAGAACTCAACATCTTTTAACACATTACTATAAACAATTTCTTTTACTATCTTTTCTTTACTAATTTTTAAAACAATGGATTTCTCAATATCATTTAATTTCTTTATAGCTTGTTTTAAATGATTCTCTATTAAATCTTTATCTTTACCAACACTATATAGATAAATTTTTGCTTGACTCACCTTTTTTTCTCGATGGTCAGTCTTTAATTCAACAAATTGATCTTTAAATTGAGAGATATGCGTTAATGGTTCTTTTATAAATGATTTTTCATTCTCTTTTATAATATCATTATACACTGTTAAGAATCCCATTTGTAACTCTAGTTTTCCAATCAAAAAGTCATTCTTCTTATAATTATTTTGTAAAATAATTTTCAATCCAATAGCCAATAAGGTAGTAATTATAATAAAAGTTAATATTAATTTTTTTTGCTTAAAAACAATTTCTTTTATATATTTTAAATGTTCCATTTTAAATTCTCATTTCATGTAGTGTTTTTTATAAAATATAAACTTGATTATTTTGAAGTTTATATACTGTATTATCATATGTATCAATAGCTATATTCTCATTATTAAATACTAAGGTATTACCAGATATTGATACCCAGCCAATTTGTTTTGCAGGAACACCAACCATTAAAGCAAAATCTTTTACATCTTTATTTACTACACTTCCTGCACCTATTAATGCATACCTACCGATTGTATTTCCACATATAATGGTTGCATTTGCACCAATTGAGCTTCCTTTTTTTAAGAGTGTTTTTTTAAATTCAGACTTTCTAATTACGAATGCCCTAGGATTAATTATATTTGTAAATACCATAGAAGGGCCTAAGAAAACATCATCTTCTATTTCAACACCTTTATAAATTGATATATTATTTTGTACTTTTACACTATTTCCAATAGTAACGTTAGGACCAACTACACAGTTTTGTCCAAAAGAGCAGTTTTTTCCAATTTTTGAATCTTCAAGAATATGTGAAAAGTGCCATATTTTAGTATTGTCTCCTATTTCAACATTACTATCTACAAAACTTGATTCATGCACAAAATATTTTGACATACTAAATCACCTTTTTTATAAATGAATGATAATCACCTTTTAAACCAGCGATTTCAGATTTTCGTATATCAGAAATTATTTGAATAGAGTTATATGATTCATCTAAACCAAATCCATTTCCAGATAAAATCTCCTCATATGATTTTGTATGAAGATCTTTAAAACCTGCAGAAAACTCTATTTCCTTTCCATCTATTTTTATTGATCGAAAAGTAGTTTGCCCTTGTTCTTTAATCTTTAAAGGGATATAATTATAGTTAACCGATAAAAACCATTTTACCCTTGCATTCTTTAATATTAAGTAGCCCGCATTAGCATCTACTGTTTTAAGATGCAAAATATTTTCTTTTACTTCTCCAAAAATCCAACAAAGCATATCAAAAAAGTGTACCCCAATATTTGATGCAATACCTCCAGATTTAGATTCATCACCTTTCCAAGAAATAAAGTACCACTTTCCTCTTGATGTTAAATATGTTAAATCAATATCATATACTTTGTTAGGGTTGTTTTTTAATTCTTTTAATACTTTTTGCTTTAGTGCAATTATTGAAGGATGAAGTCTTAATTGTAAAATATTATTTACTTTTTTCCCTGTCTCTTTTTCAATAACTTTTAATTGTTCAAGATTATGTGGATTTAAAACTAAAGGTTTTTCACAAATTACATCTGCCCCACTTTTTAAAGCAAATCTTATATGTGCATCATGTAAATAGTTAGGTGTGGTAATTGAAATATATTCAATTCTTTTTTCATTTTCCCGATGATATTTATCTATAAAACGATCAAATCTTTCAAATTCAGTAAAAAAGGATGCTTTAGGGAAATAACTATCCATTATTCCAATTCCATCATAAGGATCTAGTGCAGCAACTAATTCATTATTAGTATCTTTTATTGCCTGCATATGTCGTGGAGCGATATATCCTGATGCTCCTATTAAACCAAAATTCTTTTTTTTCATAATAACCTTACTTTAATTTTAAAAATTTGTTTATTATACTGTGCACAACTCTAAAAATAAATTTTGATAAAGAGTACATTATTATAAAAAAATATTTAACAATACCTATATATTTTGAGTCATAACAAAATTTATAATTAGATAGTTCGCCTTTTTCCATCGCCCATAAATGAGAAGATAAGCCACTCTCCCCATAAGCATATTTGTATAAACGTACTAAAATAGGCTCAACAATTATATATAAAGGCTCATAATATGATGCTTTAAGCCATAAATGATAATCTTCTGAATACCGCTGCTCGAAATTGAATCCATTTACTTTATCAAATAAATTTCTTGTTATAACTGTACAAGGAGTAGATGTTCTATTAGAAAGTAAAAAATCATCAAATTTATACTTTCTTATCTTTACATCTTTTGAATTATTAAAATCTTTAAATGTATATTTTGTAGATATAAACTCAGCATTTAACTTTTGTATATAAAAATATTGTATTTTTAACTTATCCTCATGCCATTCATCATCTGAATCTAAAAAAGCTAAATATGTGCCTATAGAATTTTTAACTGCATTATTTCTAGCAGCTGCAGCCCCCGCATTCTTTTGATAAATATACTTAAATGATACTGTTTCCTTTGATAAAGTTTGATAAATAATCTCTTTTGAATTATCACTACTACCATCATCTACAATAATTATCTCGAAATCTTTAAATGATTGTTTTAAAACAGACTCCAGTGCTCTTTGAATTGTACTTGATGAATTAAAAGTAGGTATAATAACAGAAAAAATCACAATGCATATTCCAATCTAGGCATAAGTTTAAGAACTATTTTCATAATAAAATTATCTTTATTTAACAATTGAACCCAATGGCGATTATCCATAGGTAAAGTATCAATATATTCTTGAATATCTTCTTTCTTTATTTCAACTAATTCATTAAGTTTTGAATCATATACATAAACTGTATCATCAATGTCAATCTTTGTACCATATTTCTTATCTAACAAATAACTATTTCTATATACAAATCTTCTATTTAAAGTTGATACTTTATAATCTTCTTTCGTTGCAAATTTAAAAATATGAGTTGCCATACCTTGTGCAAAAAATTCTATATGTGATAAATCCCCTAATTTACTATATTGATTATAGGTTACAAATAACTGTTTTGTTCTATCAAACTTTTGTATATCTTTATTAGTTTTAATATTGTTAATAACTTGTAATTGAGTTTTATTCCACATTTTCCAATGATTAGAAATTCCAAGTGAAGAAAATATGAAAATAGAAAAGACTACTGTTGCACTTTTTTTATTATTCATTAATAGCATTACAACCAAAAATGATATAAGCAAAGAACCATATATGGTAACTCTATTTCCTAGATTAAAAGCAATTTGAGGATACATACCTGTTAAAGCAAACATTCCGAATGCGAATAGTACAACCAATGCCAATACAATCAAGAGCTGTTTATTAGTTTTTTCTTTTTCTATTTTATAGTATTTATAAAATAAAATCACCAAGACTACACCAATTATCATTGAAAAAAGAGTTAATTGCATTATTGAATAATAAATTTTCAGCCAAAAAGATGGACCAATAGAAGCATCAATAAATGTTCCAACTTGTAAAATAAATTGTTTTATTAATGATACTATACTAAAATCTGAGCTTCCCTTTATAGTTTGTGTATTAAATACTTTTGAAATTACAAGATAATAAATAATATATATAATTTGTGGTAACAAAAAAGTTATAAACTTTTTATATTGTTTATTTAGTAAAAATATTATTGATAAGCCAAAGACAAATGGAGGAGATGCATATCCTGAAAAAGATCCCAATAAGCCAATTAAAAAACCTTTAATATTTTTATCTTTATGTATTAATCTATGTGATAACATAACAAATGCTAATGTAATAATTAAATATTGTCCTACTGTCCAATAGTTTGTTGCATCATGTATTGGAAATAATATAAATATTAAAGAGAATAAAAAAGCTTTTGAACTTTTCATATAATCATTCATAAATATATATATTATGTAAAATGCACTAAATGATGTTAATATTTTAATAAAGTCAAAATAAATTGAACCAAAGTCAAAATAATAAAATTGCAAAAAATCATATACTATTATTGGTATACCTTTAAGATATAGAGGTGTTGTAAATATATTTATAAAAAGTTCATAAAGGTTATCTTTGAGATTTACAATATGTATAATGTCATCAGAGTGAGTACCTGTAAAAATATACAAATAACAAAATAATAAAAATACTATTCCTAAACATATTTTTTTAAACATATTTTTTCTCCAATACAAAAAATAACCACAAACACATTATAGTTATAATCTGTACTACATGATATACAATAGCAAAAGATAATGCCTCGCTACTATTAATATTAAAATACCCTAAAATATATACAATTGTTGCTTCATAAACACCAATTCCTGCAGGTGATGATGGCAATGACATTCCTAACGCTGAAATCACAAAAACAATCATAATTTCAAAAATTGTCAAATTGAACTCAGTAAATAAATATATAAATCCATATAAAGATACTATATAAAATATATATAATACGATTGTTGCATAAATACTATTAAATAATATATAAGATTTTGTTTTATAAAGATTTATAATAATTTTTAAAATTGTAACTCTTACTTTTTTATTAGAAATTCGTTTTGTAATATATATAATTTCTTTTGCATATTTGACAAAAATAAATAAAGCTATAAATAAAAAAATTGTAATTGGTATTAAAAAATAAAAATTATCAAAAAATGTAGTGCCTAATAAAACTATTAATCCTAAAATAAAAAGAATCATCAAATCTAAACTTCTTTCTAAAATCAAAGAGCTAATAGAATTATGTAGATTAACACCGTAGTTTTTTTTAATATAAACTGGCTTATAAAAATCACCAGCCCTTGCCGGCAGTATTTGATTTATAGCCATAGATATTAAATTTGTTTTATAAGAGTTATAAAAACTAATACTTGAACTTGTTAATGTTTGCCATCTAATTGCAAAAAATAAAAATGATAAAATAGTAATAACAACTACATAAGATATTGCATAAAAAGAATAGCTAGATAAACTAGCTACTAACTCATTTATATTGGTATTATAAACTAAATATATTAGTGCAAGTATAACCACCAATAAATTTATTAATTTATTCATCAAAACCAATTTTTTCTTTTATTATATACGATTTATTAGGATTTATTTGATCGTATATTCTCCAAATATATTCAGATATAATACCTAACATTAAAAATAGAAGTCCAAAACCAAAGGTATTTAAAGCAACAAGAGTTGACCAACCTTCTACAACTATATTACCAAATAAACTCATTAAAATAATATATAAACCATATCCAAATCCAATTGTAGAAAAAATGACTCCCAAAATAGTAATTAATCGTAAAGGAACAACTGAAAAAGATACAAAAGTATCAATAAACATTTTAACTTTTTTCTGAAATGTCCATTTACTTTGCCCTGAGTTTCTTGATAATTGGAAATAAGGAACATACTCTTTTGTATATCCCATATTAAAGATATTTCCATAAATTGATGTATTTTTTATATTCATATTTTGTAAACTTTTTAAAACATTCACATTTAACATAAATATATCTACTCCTTTTGTTGGAAAATTAGATATTGCATATTTTTGTACAAGAGAATTATATATTTTAGAAAATAAAATACTAAGTTTATCAGTATTTCTATTTTGTCTATCTGCTAATACAATATCAATATTTGAATCTGAATTAAATTTAGTTAACATATCTTGATATAAATGAATTGGCTCTTGCATATCAGCAGACATAAATGAAAAATAGTCACATTCTTTTAAGTTATCAATAGCTGCAAATATTGCATAGTGAGATCCATAATTTTTTGACAGTTTTATAACTTTCACATTATTCATCTCTAATGATAAATTTTTAACTATTTCAAAAGAATTATCAGTTGAACCATCATCTACAAATAAAAATTCAATATTTATATTATTAATTGTTCTTTCAGTTTCTTCAATTCTATTTTTATACAAACTTAAGTTATCTTCTTCATTTAAAAATGGGATTACAATAATTAATTTCTTTTTCACACTAATTTCCTATCAATAAATTTTTACTGGTGTACCATATGCCTTAACATTTGATGGAATATTCTTATTCACAAAACTATTTGCACCAACAATTACATTATCCCCAATACTAACACCTTTAGAGATAACAACATTGGGTCCAATATAACAATTATTACCAATATTTACAGATGCTTTTGATATCTCATTTTGATATACTATTCTATCAACTGTGTCATGTGTATAAATTTGAACACCTGCTGAAATATCACAATTATTACCAATTATTAAACTTCCACCGGAACCATCTAATATTGTAAATGGACCAATCCAGCAATTTTCTCCAACTTTAACATTTCCTAAAACAAGTGAAGAATCATATACACTACTGCCTTCACCAAATTTTAAATATTTTGCTTTTTCCCATCTATCATTTACATAATCACCGAATGGTAGAACTCTATTATATTTTGTATTAACTAAATCTCTTTTTTTATGAAAAAAATTAATTAATTTATTTAACATTACTTATATAACCAGATATTATTTTATATATTTTATTAATTTCCAAATTTTCATAACAAGGAAGTGTGATAGTGTTCTTTTCTAAATTTGATGAATTTTTCTGAATATTGTTATATTTATTTTTGTAATAAGTCGTCGCACTTAAACTGTAAGTTCCAATTGTAGTTTCAATTTTATTGTTTTTCAAATAGCTTACTAAATCATCTCTATTTATTTCAGATGGGACTTGAAATACTAAAGACTGAACATTATAAACCACATCCTTGGTTACTTTTTGTTCTTTAAATCCAAGTTGTTCAAGTTGTACTATGAACATATCTCTTATTGTGTTTCTTGATTTAACAATTGAATCTAACTTTTCTAATTGTTTTATTCCCATAACGGCTTGTAATTCTGACATTCTATAATTATAGCCATAATCAATAAAGTCAAACTTTCCATCATTAACAACTGAACCATGATTTAATTTAATTTCTAATAGTTTTGCATACTCTTCATTATTAGTAGTAATAGCGCCACCCTCACCTGTTGTTAGTAATTTTCTTGGATGAAAGCTAAAACAAGTTAAATCGGCTATATTTCCACATTTTATAGTATTTTCACTACTTCCAATTGCACATGCTCCATCTTCAATTAAAGGTAAATTGTATTTCTCACAAATTGCTTTTATTTTAAGTATTCCACTTGGATTTCCCAAAGCATCAACAAAAATAACTGCTTTAGTTTTTGTTGTAATCTTATTTTCAAGCTCATCTGGCAACATATTAAAAGTTTCTAGAGAAACATCAGCAAATATTGGTATTGCACCTAAATCTTCAACTACATTTGCAGTTGCTGGAAATGAAAAATCTGAAATAATCACCTCATCCCCTGCTTTGATATCTAATATTTTTAATGACATTGTCAAAGCTGTAGTAGCTGATGTTGTTAAAAAAGCATTTTTTGAACCTGTATATGACTTTAATAAATTCCTAAATTCATCTACAAATTTACCTTTTGTAAACCAACCACTTTCAAATACTTCTTCAAATTCATTTCGAACTTCTTCAAAGTTAACATAAGGCTTAATTAATCTAATCATTTAATATTTTCCATATACCATTTTATTGTTTTTTCTAAACCAATTTCAAAGGGTGTTAATTGATAATCAATTAATGCTTTAATCTTTTTATTACTAGCATTATGACATTTTACATCTGCTCCACGAGCCTCTTTTTTTAAAATTTCACCTTTATATTCCATAATATTTACGATTCTTAATACAACATCATTCATTGATATTTGTCCATCTGTTGAAATATTAATACTTTCAGCTTTTTTCATCTTTGGATATAACTTTAAAATTGCATCTACTGTATCTAACACATATATAAAGTCTCTACTTTGAAGTCCAGTACCATGGATTTCAGGATTTATATCATTTAATATTCTTGATACAGTTATTGGTATAATACCAGCCATATATCCTTTATGATTTTGTCTAGGACCATAATTATTAAATGGTCTAACTATAAAAGCATCTAAATCAAACATATTGACATAACTATTTATGGCTACATCAGCAGCTGCTTTACCAGCCGCATAAGTTGTTGTTGGATTTATTGGATGCTTTTCATCCATAGGCTCATAAACTGCAGTACCATAGACTTCAGATGTTGAAAAATGAACAAGAGTTTTAAATCTACCAGCTCTTTGATGTTCTAAAATATTTAAAATACCATTAACATTAGTGTCAAATGCATTTTTGGGATTTACAAAAGAATAATTTAATGCTTTTGTGGCACAATTAAAAACAATGTCAATATTATGTATTTGGAAAATATAATCTAATGATGAAGTTATTTCAATATCATCTTTATAGAGAATAGCCCCTTTTAATATTGCATCTTTAAGATTATTTTCATTTCCTAAAAACATGTTATCAATAATAATTACCTCTTTTGCACCTTGTAATATTAACTGATCAACTAAATGACTACCAATAAAGCCAGCTCCACCAGTAACTAATATTGAACTACCTTTTATATGAGGTCTCATCATTTTGACTCCATAATTTGCTGCTGAATTTTACTTGCTATTTCCATTGCAAATAAGCCATCAGTCTCATTTGGTACATCTACTACTTTATCTTGACAAAGACTTATAAAATCTATAAGCTCCAATAATAAACCTTCTTGAGGTCTTATTGTAATTGTTTCCTCTTTTGATAAAATAGAGACATCATCCAAATACTGCTCAATTGATTGTTTATTTACTAATACTTCTTTTCTTAATAAATCGCAATCAATATACATATCATCACAAGTTGCACTTATATGTCTTATTCTTTTCTCAGTAATTCGACTAGCTACAATATTGGAAAAACTTCCATTTTCATGTGTAATGATCGCTCTCGCATACTCAATCATACCGTTATTTATATATCCGTGAGCATCTACTTTTTTGGCATTTCCATTTATATATAAAGCTAAGTCAATATCATGAATCATAAGATCAATTACAACATCAACATCTGTAATCCTACTACTAACTTTATTTGTTCTCGAAAAATCAATATTTATAATATGATTACTATTTCTTATAACTTTTTTTAAACCAACAACAGCAGAATTATATCTCTCAATAAATCCTACTTGTATATTAAGATTATTTTCTTCCGCTAATTTAACTATCTCTTTCGTTGATTCTAAAGTATCAGTTAAAGGTTTTTCAACAAAAATATTTTTAACGTACTTACTAATTTGCTTAATGTAATCATAATGAGTAAATGTAGGTGTAACAATAATAACCCCATCAACATATTGTAAATCATCTTCTAAGTCCTCTGAAGCTTTTACATTATATTCTTTTGCTAGCTTATTGCAAATTTCTTTGTCAAAATCATATATAAAAGATATTTCAACTTGTTTTATCATTGATAAATTCCGAAGATGGTTTTGTCCCATCTTTCCAACACCTAAAAGTCCTATTTTGACAACATTATTATTCATTTATTTTATTCTCAACTTTATTTCCCATTTTGTCAACATAGCTATAATGAACGGCAGGGTTTCCCATAACCAAACTATATGGTTCTACATCTTTAGTTACAACACTTCCAGCAGCAATCATTGCATATTCACCTATTGTTATTCCACATACCAAAGTAGAATTAGCACCTATACTTGCACCCTTTTTAACTAAAGTAGGTGTTATTTCCCACTCTTCATCAAATGCTCTAGGAACTTTATCATTTGTAAAACATGCATTTGGACCAACAAAAACATCATCTTCAATAGTTACTCCATGATAAACTGAAACACTATTTTGTATTTTACAATTATTTCCTATTTTGACTTGAGTATCAATATATGTATCTTTAGAAATAATACAGTTACTTCCTATTTCACTTTTTTCTCTAACTTGTGAATTAATCCAAATTTTAGTACCTCTACCTATAACAGCTTCAGGTGACACTGATGCAGTTTCATGTATAAAAATATTATTCATTTACAACCTCAATGATATAATTTTGTTCTTCTTCTGTTAAAAAAGCTGACATAGGAAGTGCCATGATATTTTTTGATATTTTTTCTGTTATGGGGAAATCACCTTCTTTATATCCTAAATATTCAAATACCTCTTGTAAATGAAGAGGTATCGGGTAATACACACCAGTAGGAATGTTATTATTGGAACATTTGCTTAACACCGCATCTCTATCTTCAACAAGTATACAATATTGAGCCCAAACAGATAAGCTATTGGGAAAAATATAAGGAGTTGTTATATTTTTTAGTTCGTTATTATATTTTTGAGCAATCTGTTCTCGCTTGATAATTTCTTCAGTATAATACTTCAACTTAACATTTAATATTCCTGCTTGAATAGAATCTAATCTTCCATTAATTCCTATGTGACTATGAACATATCTTTTAGTTTGTCCGTGATTTAAAATAATTCTTAATTTATTTGCTAAGTCATCATCATTAGTAAAAACTGCTCCCCCATCACCATAACAACCTAGAGGTTTTGCTGGGAAGAAAGAGGTACATGCCAAATTTGATAAACTACATGATTTTTTACCTTTATACTCTGCTCCAAAACTTTGAGCAGCATCTTCAATAACTTTTAAATCATGTACTTTTGCTATTTCATTAATTTTATCCATATCTGAAATTTGACCAAATAAAGAAACCGGCATAATTGCTTTTGTTTTTGAAGTAATCTTTTCTTCAATTAAAGAAGGGGCAATATTAAATGTTTTTGCATCAATATCAACAAAAACAGGTTTAGCACCTAAGAATGCAATAGTTTCTGCTGTTGCAATAAATGTAAAAGGTGTAGTAATAATTTCATCTCCTGGCTGTATGTCAATTGCCATTAATGCCAAAATTAAAGCATCTGTGCCACTACTACATGCTATTGCATGTTTTATACCTACAAATTTTGCTAAATTCTCTTCTAAAGTAGAAACTTTATTACCCATAATATATACTGAGGTATCAAGTACTTCATGAATCTCTTTATCAATTTCACTTTTATATTTCTGATATTGACTTTGTAAATCTATAAAATTAATTTTCAATGCTACTATCCTTACTTTTCTTTTAATGCCAAATAGTCATAATAACCTAATATCTTTTTTTCTAAAGAAAAAATATCATCACTGGCTATGATTTCTATTCTTTTTAATCTCTTTAAGTCTAAATTTTGTTTTGTATTTAAACCAATATGGCTTGAAGTTACAATATTGTATCCTAACTTTTCTATAATTTTTATTGTATCCTGATTGTATGAACCATGAGGATAACTCATCTCTTTAATTTCATGACCAACAATATTTTCAAGTCTTTTTTTACTATCAGATAATTCTATATACTGCACATCATAGGTTAATCTATCCAAATGAGGATGTGTTATGCTATGAGTACCCAACTTACATAAAGAACTCTTTGAAAATAATTTAATTTCCTCTTCATTCAAATACTGTTTTTTGCCAATAAAACCCGTAGATATATAAAGAGTGAAAGGTACATTATATTTTTCACACAATTCCAGTGCATATAAGTTATCTTTATACCCATCATCAAATGTTAGGGAAACCGTATTTGAATTTAATTTATATTTATATTTATCATCAATAGGAATAATATCATGGTGTTCCTTAATATATTTTATATGTTCAGAAAACCTCTCTTTTGAAATTGAAATTCCATAATTATCATGAGATAATTTTGAGCCAATAGAATGATAAAGGATAATTCTATTTCCTACACTTTTCTTATATTTAAAATATACATTATAATAAATTGATGATAGTGTTGCTTTAATTAATTTTTTCATTTATTTTTTTTCAAATACTATTATATATTGGCTTGCCCACATTTGATATCTTTTCTTGTACCAAATTAAAGGTAAAAATAGCAATTCACATATTTTATATGATATTTTTCCAAAAATATATTGATGGAATTTTGTTATTAATATTTCATAATACTTATCACTAACAAATTTAATTCTATGATCTTTTCGGAAATTCTTTATAATTAAGTCATAATCCATACATTGAGGATAGTTAACATCACTTCCAACTAACATGAAAATACCCCCTGACTTTAAACTATCAATTATGTTAGAAACTATCTTATGTTGTTCTAAGTATGAATTTACTCTTGTAATTAAATATACTTCTCTTGAAAATATAAAATTATAACTATTGTCTTCCTTAAATTTAGTCATATCACCTTGCACTAAATTTAATTGTGGATTATTTCTTTTTAACATATTCATTGCGTCGTCTGAATATTCTAATCCTTTTATATTAAAACCTTTTTTTAAAAATTCATTTGTAATATTGGCAGCTCCACAGCCTAGATCAATGCAATTATTAGTCTTTTCTAAATTAAAACAAATTATATTTTTCAAAAAAAATAAATAACCTTTTACTATTTTTTTTGATACAAAAGCATCTGCCGTATGAGAAAAAATATCCTTATCTTCTAGATAGGCTAAATGAGTCTTCTTTTTTGCTATATCATTAAATCCTAACATACAACAATCTCCTATTTTTAGATAATATATTTTATTAATTTATTAAAAGTAACATTAACCAACTTATTATTAAATAATTCAAATTCTCCCAAGTAATTGACTATTTTTCCTCCAAATCCCACCTTGAATTTATTAACACCATTAGCACTTTGTTCATAAGGTGTTATTCCAGCAAAATCAAACCTTTTTATCCCATTGATAGTAAGGTAATCTAGTAACTCTTTAATCATGAAATATGAAGCAAACAATTTTCTACCATCTTCATTACTTGCTGCCAAATAATAAAATGCACAATCTTCAAAAATTAGGATAAGACAGCTTGCAACCACCTTCTCTTCAAAGTAGATTGTTTCAATTAAAAAATTCTTATTAAACGCATTTGATAAATTAATAATATCTTGGTGATTGATTCTTAACTTTTGAAGGTCTTTAGCCCTAGTCATATTATTATGAATATCAACAAAATCTGTTATACTCTCTGTTGAAGAGAAGGTGGCTTTTAAATTATTTTTTAAAGCTTTTTTATAATAATAACGATGGTTTGAATTCATATTTTTAATATAATCAATATCTTTTTCAAGATAATGCACTATACTGAAACCACTGTTAATTTTAGAAGAAACTATTGTAAGTAAAGGGAGTATATTAAATAAATTTTCACCATTTTTATTGTCATAAAAATTAAACCTAAAATTAAAAATATAATCTTTATAATATTCTCTTATAGAGTCAATAATTGGTGATAAATATTTTGCATTAACATAATTAATTCCACCACTATTCCATGCTAAGGCTAATCCAAATTTATATTTAATTAAAAATTGACATTGCCCCAAATAGTTTCCACTTTTATAAAATGCCAATCGTTCAACTTTCCAATTTGCTGACTTATAATTTCCCCATTCGTATGTTGAAAAAATATTATAATTAACGGTGTTTTTTAACTGGCTATTCCAATCTTCTTTATTCTCTATAACTCTAACTTCTACCATAAAAAAGGAACCATCCATACATTTTTATAAAACTTATAATTACCTGATAAAATCTCTTTTGGTAAATCAGGCCAAGGTAATACAAAATAATTCTTATTTAATAAAAACTTTTCAAATTTATTTTTTTCATATTCATTTGCAATAAATGCAAAAGCATAGGGAACAGTATTTTTATTTAAACTACCATATATTGGCTGAATATTAAAATTTTTAGCATAAAACATAATCATATTATACATACATTTCCTTCTATTTATCTCATTTTGAATATCTAGTTGTAAAACTCTAGTATCCAATCGAGGTGTGATTTTATCATTTGAAGGAAGCTCAATATCACTTGATTCATCAAAAGTAGGAAGTGAATGACCAGTTTTAATAAAGCGTAATAGTCTTCTAAATTTTAATATAATTAAACCTAATATGGGATGTGTATAGTTAATTATTTTCTTAATCATTAATTTATTGTCATAATAATTATCTTCTGTTGTATATTGACTTTGACTATTTTGGAAGTTTATATTTTTTCCTAAACTACTATTAACAAGCAGTCCTGCCCCATTTGGAAGAAAAACAGTTTTCCTAAAACTAAATATACCAAAATCACCTCTTGTTCCCAAAAATCTACCTTCATTATCTTTGCTTAAAAATCCATGTGCATTGTCTTCTATTAATAAAGATTGATATTCTTGACAATAATTTAAAAAAGGTTCTATGTTTTGTGCAAATCCAAAATAATTTACCATTATAATTGCATCCATTTTCATATTTTCTAATATTGGTTGTAACTTTTCATTTACATGATAAAATTTATATTCTATACCTAAAGTATTGATTGGTGATAAAATATCTTTACATATAAAAGCAGGTAGATAAATAGTATTTATTTTTTTTTTCTTTAATAAGTCAAGTAAAGCATATCTGCCATATGAGTATAAAAATAAACTTGAATCATCAAATAATGTTGACAATTTCAATTGATTTATTGATTTATTTAAATCAAATGGCGTCATAGTTTTTTAAACTTTCTACGTAAATTTACATAGTTTGTATATGACATAAAAAAAGAAAGAATGTATGGTATTAAATACTTTTTTTCTTTTTTAATTGCATTACTTAAATATTGTCGCGATTTTGATTTATTATTTCTACTCCATTCACACATGCCATACATATTGTTAATTTTTGTTTGTAACTTTTGTATAGAAGTTTTATACTCTATTTCAAAATTTTCAATCATGTTTGATAGATCTTTTAATAGAACTTCATATTCTCTTGGAAATAGACATAAACTTCTATCCGATTCACTTCCATGTCCGTATCTCCACTTTGCTAAAGGTTTATCTAAATAATAACTTTGAGTGTAATATGATAATTTAATAAATAGCTCTGCATCGCTACTTACATTATACTTTGAATTAAAATAAATTTTATACTTATCCATTAAAGATTTTCTGACCATAACCGTTTCAAAAGAAAAAAAATAATTTGATAGTAGCTCTTCAAAAATCTTCCCACTAGGCATTTTTTTGTCATAAGCAAGTCTTTCAACACCCAAATCATTAAAATAAATAGTATTTGAGTACACGATTCCAATATCATCATTTTTCAACATAACTTTTATTTGTTTTTCTAACTTATCAGGCATCCACAAATCATCAGTATCTAAAACACAAAAAAACTCACCATAAATAAATTCTTTGGCAAATACTCTTGCATTGCATAAATTCATATTATATGGTGTTTTATAATATTTTATTTTAGAATCAAATTTATCCACTATAGTTTTACTTTTATCTGTTGAACAATTATCTATAAATATAATTTCCCAATTAGTATATGATTGTGAATATACACTTTGAATAGCTTCTTCTAAATATTTTTGACAATTATAGCAATTCATCAAAATTGATACTAGTGGCTTTTTCATTCTAGTCCTTTTTTTAATAAATTAATATATATCTTTAATGAAACTTCCCACTTTTTCATTATATTTAAATTTAATAATTCCAATTTATAATTATATGCTGACTCATTGTGAGAAACAGGAGCAATTCTTTTAAACATACCTTGAGGTGCAACTTTTACCTCACAATCTATATCAAAAAATTCAATGATTTTTTTTACATAATCATATCTTGATATATTACTCGCACTATTAACACAGTTGAATATACCAAATTGTTGATTTTCAATTAAAACTTCTATTTGTTCAACAAAGTCACTAATATACGTAGGATTTCCTATTTGAGTATTATCTGAATAAAGTGTGCCATTCTGTATTGCTTCTAAATATCTTTTATAAACAAAATTTTTCCTATGATTTTTATCTCCACCATATAGCCAACCTGTTCTTAAAATTAAATATTTATTTAAATGATTTCGTACTATTTTTTCACCTTCAAACTTAGATTTGTGATGAACTGTTGTTGGATTAACTTCATCAAACTCATTATATCTATCATCTTTACTTCTGCCATATATTCCAGTGCTTGAAATATAAACAAATAATATGTCTTGATTTATACAATAATTGACCAAATTTTGTGTCATAAGAGTATTAACAAGATACGATTTGTCTTGGTTAGTTTCACAGGACTCAACATCAGTATAAGCTGCTGTATGAATAATAATATCTGGCTTTACTTCTTTTATCTTCTTACAAACTTGTTGATTATTTGTAAGATCTATTGTACTATCAATTCCTACAATATTGTTATATTTTAAATTTGAGATTAGACTAGAACCTAACATTCCATTTTTGCCAGTAATTAAAATCTTTTTACCATGCATAATTAATTTTTTCTAACTCCATACTTTGGGACTCATTTGGATCATGTTCTATACTTGCTAAATTTAAAAGTATATTATGTTCTCCTATTCCTCTAAATGCAACCCATGCCTTTGGTTTTACAGTCAAACGATTATAATTATTTTGTGATAATTTAATCGAGAAAAATTCTTCAATATCTTCATCAAATACAACAAATTCTACTTCACCTACTGGAACAATAAGATTTAGAATCATTTTAGTATGTTTTTTCCATCCCTTTATTTCATTTTTATTTATACATGAAAAATAAGCTTCTCCAAAACCTTCATATCCTTTATCGCTCTTTTTCATAGCATGATATATATCACCTTTAGCATGACTAATTTGTTTTAAGGGTGTAACAATTACTTTGTCCAAACTAAACCTTTTTCTTTAGCTAAAGTTTCATACTCTTGAATCTGGCTCATTGTTATATCATAAATGTCTTTATCCGTTTTATAAAAATCATAGTACCATTCACTTGTAAATCTAATAGTATCTTTATATTCAAGATTAGCCTGCCATTTAAAATAAAATAAAGCTTTATCACAATTAAGTTTTAAAAGGCCTGCTTCATGAAATGGAATATTCCCTGTAACTTTATAAGCATCATTTACATCATTAAAATCCCAGTATCCACTTAAATCTATTAATAACTCTTCAACTGTATGATTTTGCTCTGCTCTTGGACCAAAATTAAATGCTTCTCCATGTAAAGAATTATCTTCATATAAAACCTGCCCAAGATTAAGATACCCACTTAATGGTTCCAAAACATGCTGCCAAGGTCTAGTAGCTTTAGGAGCTCTAATTTCTACTATTTCACCTTCACTCCAAGCCTCCATACAATCAACAACAATTCTATCTGTTGCCCAATCTCCACCACCAATAACATTTCCAGCCCGACCAATTGCTAATTTTATATTTGAATCTTTACTTTTGAAAAAAGAGTGAAAATATGATTTTATAATAAGTTCAGCAGCACCCTTACTTCCACTATAAATATCTTTTCCACCCATTTTATCATCTTCTTTATATCCCCATATCTGTTCAATATTATCATAAGCTTTATCACTAGTGATAATAATAGCTGTACATTTATGATTTGATATTTTTAAAGCTTCCAATATATTTGTTGTGCCCATAACATTTGATGAAATAGTTTCAATAGGTTCAATATAAGAAGTCGATACTATTGGCTGTGCCGCTAAGTGAAATAAAAAATCAGGTTCTTCAGTTGATATAATTTCTATCATTTTAGACAAATCTCTTATATCTTCTTTATAATGCACAATTTTATTTTCTAAATGCAATTCTTCGAACATTGAAGGTTTTGTAGGAATATCTTTTGATATTCCTACAACTTCTGCTTTTAATTGTAGTAACCAAGCGGTAAGCCAAGTTCCCTTAAACCCAGTATGCCCAGTAACTAAAACTTTTTTACCTTGATAAATATTATTATACATTACCAAACTTTCCAAGGAGCTTTCTTATTTTCCCACATCTCATTTAATTTCATTTTATCTCTCAATGTATCCATTGGCATCCAAAAACTGTCATGCTTAAATGTATATATTTCATCTTCCTTTGCCAATGTTTTAAGGGGTTCTTGTTCAAAAACTGTTTGGTCACCATTTATAATGTAATCAAATACTTTAGGTTCACATACAAAATATCCAGCATTTATCCAACTCCCATCACCTTTTGGTTTTTCCTGAAATTCAATAACTTTATTATTTTTATCAATGTGTAATGCTCCAAATCTTCCATCAGGCTGAGCTGACGTCATTGTCATTGCTTTTCCATGAGACTTATGAAATTTAATTAATTCTTCAATATTTATATCTGCAACACCGTCTCCATATGTTAACAAAAAGGGTTCATCCCCTATAAAATTTTGTGCCCTTTTAATTCTTCCACCTGTCATACTATTAAGACCTGTATCTAATAGTGTTACTTTCCAAGGTTCACTTGAATTATTATGTACTTTCATTGAGCCATCTGACATATCAATTGTTACATCGCTTTGATGTAAAAAATAATTAGCAAAATACTCTTTGATATAATATCCTTTATATCCAAGTAAAATAACAAAATCATTGAAGCCATAAGTTGAATAAGTTTTCATAATATGCCATAAAATAGGTTTTCCTCCTATTTCAACCATCGGCTTTGGCCTTATATCTGTTTCTTCACTTAGTCTTGTTCCTAGTCCACCAGCTAATAATACTACTTTCAATTTTTATCCTAATATTAATGATTTATATCTATTTATCATTTGTTTAATAGTAAAGTTTTTATTAAACAAATTGTACCCATTTTCTCCAAAAAATTTAATTTGGTCCTTATTGTCTAAAAAAAAGATTATTTTTTCTACAAAGCAATCAATATCTCCTTGTTCTACTAAAAAGCCATTAAACCCATCTATTATTTGTTCTATACTTCCACCTGCTTTTGTTGATATTATGGGCATGCCTATACTCATAGCTTCAAGTGTAACGATGGGAAAACCTTCAATTTTTGAACTCAATAAAAAAATATCACAATCATTGTAATATTGAGATGGATTAGTAAAGCCATGTAAAATAATATAATTTTCTAAATTATATTGTTGTAACAAATTTTTTAATCTTAATAAATAC
Source organism: uncultured Arcobacter sp. (assembly GCF_937982575.1). Lineage (NCBI taxonomy): Bacteria > Pseudomonadati > Campylobacterota > Epsilonproteobacteria > Campylobacterales > Arcobacteraceae > Arcobacter > uncultured Arcobacter sp. Next base: position 50,218 of record NZ_CALJLR010000002.1, read on the forward strand.
TGTTCATCTATTGATTTTCCCACTAAATGTAGTTCGAGATTTGTATATCCTAAGTGTACAAGTTTATTAAAAACTTCAACCAAAAATATTTGATTTTTTAAAGAATACAAAGAAGCAACATTTAATAATTTAACCTTCTCACTAAAGTTATACTTTTTTTGTTCATTTAATTTTATTCCATTGTAAATAACAGTTATTTCTTGCTTGAAATTTCTGTTATCTTTTAAAATATTTGCATTATGTTTTGAAACGCATATGACAGTTGCTATTTTGTCAATCATCATATCAATAAAATACTCTAACATTATAAATAATTTAAACCTAGGTAAGGATGCGGCACTATGTATGATATGGAAGCATTTAAGACTTGCAAAATAAGCTGATATTGTTGCACTTCTACAATACTCACCACCAGGGTACCCTCCATTGTTAGAAATAAAGTATTTTGCATCTAATCTTTTAAACTTAAAATAAAAATACACTATAGAAAATATTATTAGAGGATACCGAAATAATAAATTAAATACTTTTAATAAAATATATATAGGAAAAATATGTTTTTTACTATTTGAAAAAGAACCTAATTCTGCAGTAGTAATAAGTCCATAATATATAATCTCAATATTAGAAGGAAGTTCATCTTTTAATAAATTAGATGTATCATTGGATTTATTTACAAAAAGGTATATCTTTTTAGCATTAATGTTAGCTATTATATCATGGGCAACCATATCACTGCCTCCTGCAATATAATTTTCTATAAAAAATATTATATTATTCATTTATAAAATCTATCTTTTTAATAATACGCGCTGGATTTCCAGCTACAATATGATAGTCTGGTATACTTTTTGTTACAACGGAGCCTGCGCCAATCACACAATGCTTTCCTATCTTAACATTTGGCAGAATTGAAACACCAATACCAATCCAGCTTCCTTCTCCTATTGATACATCACCTGCTGAATAGATCTCTTGTTCTATTATTGGTCTATCTTTTATCTGAAAACCATGTACAGCATCACCTATATAACATCTATCTGAAATCATTACACTATCTGAAATAGTAACTTGATTAACACAGGCTAGGGTAAGATACCGACCAATATAAACATCACTTCCAATACTTACAATTGGATTACCATTAGGAGATATACTAATCCATGCATCTTTATTTATATAAGTTTTACTTCCAATATCTATGTATTCAGGATAATCTATATCAAATCCGGAAGCAATATAACTATTCTTACCAATTTTCTTAAATTTCTTTTTAAAAACTTTAAAATATAGCCTATGAAATATTCTTAACATTCTTTTTACCTATATACACTAAATATGGACTAAATACTTTACTTTCTATTCCTTTTTTCTTAAAAAATAGTTTAAAAAAAGTATTGAAAATCTTATAAGTTCTGGAAAAACATGACAAAAATAAGTTAGCAATAAAACTTTTTTCATTGGTTAATAGGCCATAATGAAATATGCCAAAGTAATTACAATATAACTCTTCTAAATCATCTCTTTGAAATAATTTTTTAAAACTATCTATTTCCATTATTTTAAGATTATGATGAGTCAATACAATAGGATTAAATTGTTTTGTCCAATGGTAATAAAAACCTCTTAAGTTTGGAATAATAACTACCAAATAACCATCATTTTTAAGAAGTTTCATATGACGATCAATAACATTATCTACATCATCAAAATGTTCTATAAAACCATTTGAATTTACAATATCAAAAAAATTGTAAAATTGCTCTATATCCTCTGAAAAAAAATCTGCCCTAATTACATTTGATTCATCAATATTATTTTTTTTAAACAAAATCTTATTTATTTCAGAACCACTCTTTGTATACTCTATACCAAAAGGTTGATAACCAAATTGTTTCTTAAATTGTAAAAGATTGATTCCAGGAGCGCTTCCAATTTCAACAACTTTTTTATTTTCTCCAAATGGTAAAAATTTATTTAGTAATACATCCCATAAAAAATAATTCCCATAATCATTTTTATCTAAACCATCTGTAGAAGAACTAGTAAATAAATTTTCTATATTTAAAATCTTTTTATCATAGTCTTCATTCCATAAGTCATAATCTGTTAATTTATTCATAATTAAATCTTTTCCCTACTTTTTTTATTTAAAACAAATAACGAACCTTGAATTAAAAAAGGAGATAAAAAATTTACATATTTATATATTTTTTTTGATATTTTCAATTCTAAAGCTCTTAAACTATTTGCCTTTTGCTGTCTATACTCTATACTGTCAGTATTTAAAATATGACTACTTTGATCAGGGAAAAACCATTTAACAGGTTGATAATATTTTTTCATCAAATTAAGTGCAGAAAGATAAGAGAAAAAATGTATATGTCCGATTGTTCGTTCTTGTTCTTTATAATATTGACCTTTAAAATAAATATTTCTCAACTTATCAAATAAATTTACTTCTAGTGGTATATTATATATTGAATATTTAGAAATCTTACTAATCTTTTTTGCCACATCTTGATAATTAGGAATATGTTCTATAACATCAATCATAAAAATAATATCAAAGTCTTTCTCTGATATATCTAGTATATTTTGATTTATAATCTTTTTTATATAAGGATTATTTTTTTCTTGAACTAAAAGCATCTCTTTAGATAAGTCTAAAGCATAAAACTCAACAGAAATTCCTTTTTCAATAAAGTACTCACAAACAAATTTACCAATAATTCCGGCACCTCCACCTACATCTAGAAGTTTTACAGTAGTATTTTCCTTGAATTTAACTGATTCTAAAAGTAACTTTATAGATGAAAATTTATATTCACTATCTTCAATATGTAAAGTCTTATTATTATCTATATATGTGCCATCATTATAAATATCTTCTTTTATCACTATTTATTTCCTCATATAATATTTTTTTAAATAAAATAACCATAATCTTTAAGATCTAACTCGTATCGTAAAGACAATTTATTATTATCCATATAATGTTTCTCCAGTATTTCTTTTTTAAGATTTTTACTAAATGGTTTGTATTTAATATAAAATATTTTATCCAAAATATTTTGTAAAAAATATGTTAAAGAAATTCTATAGGATATAGAACGTAATATACGATAGGCTATAAAATTATTCTCAGTATATTTTTTATTAAAAAAATCAAGAAAAGGTTGTTCTGGTATCAATGGTAAACTATTTAATCCATTTGCTCTAAATCTATTTAATAAAAATGCGATTTTAGCGGACAACAAAGAAAAACTTTTATTACTATACTTTTTTGTACTTGGATATACAACTTTTACACCAATAAAATTACAAATTTTTTCTATAAATATTCTTTGATTACTTTTCATTAGTTCATATGGAAGTAAACAAATAGACTCCTTACTAAATAATACTTCATATACATATACCATTTTCAAATAATTTAATGAATGAATATCTACATTGACACCATATTCTCTTAAAAGTTTAAAAGATTCAAACGTTCCTTTCTTATAATTTAGAAATTGACTAACTGTTTTATAATGCCCCTCATACAAAGAATATAAATAGGCAGATTCAAGTAAATCATCTTGCTTTCTAATCGTAAATATAATTTTAGATTTTGGGAAAACATGTTTTAAAGCTTCTGCAATATTTTTTAGTGGATAATAATTATTAAAAGAATCTCCAATTAAACCCTCAACACTAATTAATACTTTTTTTTCTTTTATTGTACATAAATAATTATCTATACTTCTTTTTCTTTCATCTAATATATCTATTAAATATGTATTTGTATATATGAGTTCATGAATAAAATTCATTATAGGATTGTCAGTATGATGTAAAAAATATTTTACATCAGTCAGCTCTTCAAAAACCTCTTGCTGTAAAAATGTTGTCCCAGTTTTTGGCATTCCTATGTGTATATATATCTCTTTTTCATCCATATCTATCTTCCTATAAATTTTTTAAAAAATTTGTAACTTCAATATTACTGTGATTGTAAATAGTTTTTTTCTTAAACGTCTCTATATCTTGAAATTTCTGATATTTTAATACATCTTTCAAATCTTCAACATTGTATATTGTTTTTACAAAATTTTCATTAAAAATAGTATCCTTTGCCACCTGACTTTGCCAATTTATACATAAATAGTTTACATTAGAAAATGAACTTTCATATATAACAGTACTAGCCTCTCCAATTACTAAGTCAACCATATCAATAGCTTTGTAAATACTTACATCTTTTAAAATATTTTGATGCGAAATTTTACCACTTAAAATTTCTTGAAAAAATAATTGATTCATATTTCCAGGGTGTATCTTTATTAGGATATCATCATTCTTTACTCCACATTGATTTAATATTCCTACAATATCTAACAATATTTTTACTTGTTTATTTTGACTAACTGTAACAAATGAGCTAAAACCAGTAGGTGACAATACAAGCACTTTTGATTTACCCAAATTAAATAATCTTTTACTACCCTTAATAGAGTTTTCTAAAAATTGAGGATACCCTACTTTATGGACTTTTAATTTTAAATCATTCGCCAAATATTTAGAATAATCATATTCTCCCCAAGCAAATACTTCATCAACTTTTTCACATAATTCATTATCATATCTAGAAAAATCTCTAAATCCATGTTCCCATATGTATATTTTTCCAAATCTCTTGCTTTTATAATATTCAAAAAAGATAGTTGCTAATTTTGAAACTTCTCTTACAAATATCGCCTTAGTTATGAGATTTTTTTCTATACTATTTACAACTTTATCAATCAAGGCTATTGTCTTTAATTTATTTTCATCATATGATTTCTCATATATAACTTCAATAATACTATTAAAGTCATAATTAACTATATTTTTTAACTTTGTCTTATCTGTAAGAATAGTTTCATATGTATCTTCATATGAGACATATAACGGTTTATATAAGGACAATAAATTTTTTCCAAAAAACCTATTAGAAATAAACTTATTTGATAAATTTGAAACAACTTCATATGTTGAATGATATGTTTCAATAAATACTTTTTCTTTTCTGTTATATTTTAAAATATTGTTTATATTTTTCAAAGTTTTTTTAATAATATTTTTAATCTTACCTTCTTCAAAGGCAGATGATTTTTGATAAGTTACAAAATTAAATTGATTTATCTCTTTTTGTGACTGTATTATTTTATGCCTTATATTTAATACTTCAACTAGATTAAGTATTGTTGAATCAAGAACATAACTTTTACTAATATAAATATTTAATATATTTGAACTATTTATCAAATTATTTGAAATAAGAAAAAGTATAAACTTAATATTCTCTACATTCATTTTATATATATCAAACGCAAGTATATTTCCTATAGACATGCCATTATAAAGTGTATAGTCTATGCCATTTTTTTTATACCAATTTTTAGCTATTTTATACGAATCTTCTTCAACATTGGGAAATCGTTTAAAGTCAATAAAATTTTCAAAAAGCTCTATATTATCTGACTGCATTAAATATTCAAAGCATATATTTATAGTCATTTTAATTCAAACCCTTTTTCATAATCAATTGTAGAATCCAATCTCGGTAAAAGCGCAAAACCAACCGTTTTAACTTGTTTTTCCCATATTTTTCTTCTAAACTTTTCATCCTTTTGTATTTTAAGAATAAGTAGTTTTAAATTAATTTTATTATTAACAGTAAAATTATCTATATTATCTATATTTTTAACTTGAAAATCTTTTATGTCATAATAAATAGAATTTATACCCCGAAATAATACTTCAAATCCTGAAGATGTATATCCTATAGTAATAGCAAGATTTTTATTGGATAAAATATCATGTTCCAATAATAATCCACCATCTAATACTTTTATATTTTCTTGATTCGTAACGTGATTTATAACTATTTCTTCAAAGAATTTTTTTTCAGATTCATATTTTGGTTTAATATTAACTTCACCATTTAGCTCAGTTATTGTATCAATGATATCAATTACAAATCTTTTCATATCTTTTTTCCCAATATAACTATTATCACCTATTTCAACAGGAAAAACTATTACTTTTAACTTCGATAAATTATCATTTTTGTATAACATTGTTTTATTTAAATTAATACTATCATTAAAATATGATATCTTACCAATGTTAGAATATTCTGATGTTGTAATAGAATTTTTCCAGTATTTACTCCAATAAATCATATGATCACAATACATGTAATCATATTCACAACAATCAACATAATATGCCCTTGTTTGATATGCAGTTAATTTTGTATTCTTATTTAACACTTTAATAGCAGTATAAATAATACTATCATGAATAAAAGGTGATCCTATTCCATTTGTGTGTGTTGAAAATAAAATATTATCAACTTCGTAATTACTCAATAAGGTAATGTACGATAATTTCAAATTTGATATTTCAAAAATAATTCTACTTAACATAAATGAAGGAGAAAATAATAAAGACTTTAAATTTAATTTAAAATAAGAAAAAAAAGAGTAATGTATTTTCAGCTCTTTTTCATAAATCACTTTAAAGTCAAGTTTTGTTACAGCTTCAATTTCTTTTTCTAAAATATATCCATTTTGATGGAATAAATTAAAATCACTCATTTTACAATAAAAAGTGATCTCATTTACATTACTTTTTTTCAATGGAAAGGTAATTCCATTTTCTAAATAATTAACACTTTTAGCAATATTTATATCTCGTATTATTTTTATTTTTTCTAATTTCTTTGTTTTAAATCTTATATTTTTAATTAGATTTATAAAAAAACTAAAAAATAGAAATATATTTAGTACCTGAAAATCACTAGATATACATTGTATTTTTTGATATTGTTCTTTTTTTACTAATTTACATATTAATTCAAATGCAACTTTTTTTGGTAATGATGACATGAATATAACTTTTTCAAAATAATTTTTATCTTCTTCATTATATTTAATAACAGATTTTAAACAAAAATAATAATAAAAAATATAGTTAATCATCATGTTCTTAAGAAGAAAACTCTTTTCTTCTTTTGTCAATTCTTTATATGCCAATTCTAAATAGTCAATAAGAATTGTTTCCATTATTTTACTTTCGGAATAACTTTTAAAAAATATCTTTGAATAAGAAGAAAAATTAATATTATTTGGAATTGTATAGATATTTGTGAAAAACTTTATTAATACTATTCGAATAATTTTTTGTTCACTTGGATCAATTTCATATATTCGTAACTTATTTTTTGGAAAATAAAAAAAAAATCGTAAAAAAAATCCAATATAATTTAATAATCCTGGAGCAATTATTACTATCATTTATTTATCCCCTTGTACAAAGTTGGTCTAAATTTTATTTCAATATATTTGAAAGTTACAGCAGATATAAGTATGGTAAGTGTTAATGTTGAAATAATTTGCATTAAGTGAAATATGATGCTATCTTGTATAAATGTACCATAACTATTTTCAGAAATATATTTTATCAAATAGTTACTAATCACAACTAAAATTGGATAATGCCACAAATATACACCATAAGAAATTTTTCCCAAAAACATTAATCCTTGCAAAAATTTATTTTCCATATTTTTTTTAAAATTAATTCTTTCTAAAAAGTATATTAAACACATAATAAAAAGAATAAGAATAATTCTTGCAGTAAAATCATTATTACTATTATAGAAAAAATAAAAAAATAAATTCGAAACAGTAAAAGTAATCAATAATACTAATAGTGGGTTTAATTTTTTATTATCTATTTTTTCCTTATTTAATAAGAAATAATTTATAGAAAATCCTGCTAAAAAACAATACATGTAATTTAAACCAGTAAAATGTAAACTTATAAAAAATAAAAAAATTAATAATCCATACTTAAACAATTTCATATTAGCAGAACTTTTTAAATTATTAAAAAATAAAAAAATAAAAGGTGCTAATAAGTAATATTGCATTTCATGTGATATTGACCATGTCACTAAATTAATATTTCTGCCAGTTATATTGTTAAAAAAGAAGAAGTCACCTATAATTTGTAGAAAAGAAGGATTTGATTGTTCAAAAAAAATAAGACAAATTATTAAATTAAAATATAGTAAAGGTGCGATTCTAAAAAACCTATTTTTATAAAATCTTAATAAATTTTCTTTATCAAATGTGTATTTCTCATTGAAAAATAATTTACCCATTAAGTAACCACTTAGTACAAAGAAAATTAAAACAAAATTAGCTCCACCCATAGGATAAATACTTAATAAGCTTTTACCTATAAGAGATGTGCTATTTTCTAATACTTTGTAAAAAGCATAATTTTCATAAGTTAGTGCATGCCCAAAAATAACACCTATAGAAGCTAATCCTCTTAATATAAGAAGATAATCAATATTTTTTGATTGCATACTTTATTATACTTCGAAATAATTTACTAAAATCAGACGCTCACCTTCATGTAAAGCTCCTCTTCTATGTAATCCTTTAGTATCAACAAGTATAACATCACCTTTTTTCCCTGTAAATATTTTTTCTTTAAAGCCAAATTTTGTTTTTAACCGTTCAACTTGATGAGGATGAAAACAATTTAGTGAACCATCTAAATCATGCTGCCAATATATATGTTCTTGAGGATATCTCCATGCTTCATCTTTATGACTACCCACTAAATAAATAAAGGGAGCATTTCTTTCATCTACATCGCTTAAATACAAGAATGCTTTAAACCTATGGATAATATCATCAAAATGCCAACTATCAGAACGTCCAAATGCACCAATTTTATTTGAATAATCTGCTATTCTAAACTCCGATTTAACATCTTTTGATACATAAGCTTTTGCTATATCATATATATCTTGATCATCAAAAAAGTCTTTTGCATACTTATTCTTTAAGTCAGCATTATCTAGTCTAAATTGTCCATCTAAAACACGAACAGCATCTTTCTCTACTTTTGAGAGTTGTTCCATACTTGGATACAAGTCATTAACAATATTATCAACTGTTTCAGTATCATAATAACTAGGAATAACCGCAATTCCATCTTTTAAAAGAGTTTCTAGTATATCTTTACTTTTAGTAAGGGAACTATCTAACTTATAAGCTTTTTTCTTATATATACTTTTTCTAACAAGTTCATATGTAATTGGCAAAGATTTAACAAATTTTTTTATTAACATACTTCTCTTTTCCTTCTATAATATATTAACTTCTAGTATAAATTATATGATTAAATTCCTTTAAAAATACTTGAACTAATTCCTTAGAACCCATAGTTACAGAAATATAATTTTCTACAGGAGTAGGCAAATAACCTCTTACCCATATATTTTTTTCTTTTAATTTATCAGTTACATAATTAGCCATTTCTTTTGATTTTAAATCAACTAAAATTGTATTCGACTTTTCTCCATGAGTTCTATATTCCAAATTTTCCAACTCATTTTTTAACCAATTTCTTGTCTCACTTACATCTTTTGCATAGTTTTTCATAATATCAATATTATCTATTGCCCATATTGCTATATCTATTGTAATACTATTTGTTTCGTGTGCAAATCTTTTTGTTGCTAAATATTTAATAAAATCTTTATTCGAAATTAAATATCCAAGTCTTATGGCTGGTAAACCCATACCTTTTGAAAATGTTCTTGCCACAACTAAGTTTTCATATTCAGTAATTAAGTTTATTGCAGTAGGTGATCCAAACATGTAGTATGCTTCATCTAAGAAAACAAGTACATCATGCTGCTTAGCTTTTTTAAATATTTTTGTCAAATCATCTAGGTTAAATATGTGTTCAATTGGCTCATGAGGATTAACAATAAAGATAATATCAACTGTATCATTTATACTTTCTAAGACTTCATTCAGATCAATTGTAAGTGTATCTCTCTTTGATTTTACTTCTATCATATTAGTTTCAAAAGCTTCTGAATATACATGATACATCCCATATGTAGGTGTCAAGCATACAATATTAGATCCTTTTTCACTACACATTTCAAATACAACTTTTAACCCACCATCTATTCCTGATGTCAACAAAAAGTTATCAGCACTTAAGTTGTGAAACTCTGCTAATTTTGCATATAACAAATCAACATCAGGATATCGATTCAAATTCTTAAAATTTAAATCTTCCTTTAATTTTTTTTCAAATTCTTTAGAATAAAAATCAATTCTAGTATTTCTGTGCATTTCTTGAGTACCTTTGGGTGGAACCAAAATTCTTACTCTGTCTATATATTTTGATTTATAATACTTATGATTCATAATACTTTTTCCAAATTTTAGCATACTGTTCACCATGTAAAGTACCATCAGCATCACATGTATTACAAGGTGGTAAATCTCTTTTACAATTAGATAAGTGTGTTCTATACTTTTTCAATATTTTTGAAGTCCATACTTCATAGACACTATTTAACATTAAGTTACCAGTTTTTATTCTTCTATTCCAGTCCTGAGTACACAAAAAAACGTCTCCATTCCAATCAACCATCATTGAATAGAAAGGATAGAAACATTGTTTATTATTATCTATTATTTGATTATTATTCAATACACCTGCACGGTTTGTCAACTTCACACCATAATTATCTTCTTTTGTATACCATCTATCTCTTAAAATATATTGAGAAGGAGAAATCCCTGCTTTAGAAAAAAGGTTATTAAATTCATCTATTTGATGTGCACCATCATACATACTTATTATTATTTTACTAACTCCAGAATTATATAGATCTTTTATAAACTTTTCATTTAAGGGGTCACCATTAGTGGTTATTTCAACATTAGAAATTTCAGAAAACACTTGACACATTTCAATTACATCTTTATTTAATAAAGGTTCACCATAACCTGCAATCATTATAGTACCTGTAAAACCTATTTCTTTAAGTTCTTTTGACATTTTTTTATACAAAACTGATGGCATTTTATGTTGTTGATTTGGAGCAATACTATCATCACTTTTGGGACAAAAAGTACAAACTCTATTACAAACATCTATTGGACTAATTTCAATCCAACTCGGTAATGGAATGCCACTACTATCAATTTTTATACTTTCACTTACAAGCTTTTCAACTCTATTAATACTATTTGCTAATGTTTCTTTATAATTCATTTTTACTCTTTCTTGCTACTACAATACAAAAACCAGTATTTTCTTTACATAATGGCAAAAATGTATCTTGATCTTGATAATAAAAATGTATTTCAAAGTTTTTAAGTTTTGAATTAATAGCATTTACAAATTCGTCTCTAGGCATTTCATTAATATGATAAGGATTTGTAATATATGGCTTATTGTCTTTATATCTTAACATAGGTGAAGATCCAACAAACACACCTCCATCTTTTAGCCAATACTCAACATTTTCTAAAAATCTTAAAAATACATCATTTGGAACATGTTCTAAAGTTTCAATAGAAACAATATTATCCAACGAAGAATTGTCAAATTCTAGATGATCAATATTAGCTTGTCTATATTCGATATTTTTTAAGTTATTATTATCATTAGCAAATGATATAGCATCTTCAGATAAATCAACACCTAAAACATTTTTAGAGTTTGTAGCTAAAATCTTACTTCCATAGCCAGAACCACATGCGCAGTCTAAACTTAAACCACCTTTTTTGATAAAATTTAATGCAAATTTATACCTTGCCAAATGTCTTTCTTTATTGTCATCATTATTATCTTCTTGCCCAGTCATATATAATCTTTCCGGTGAAAAATTATTTAATAATAAATGAATAGTAATATACCCTACTACTTGTCCTTTATCATTGATTGCAGGCAAAATATTAATTTCATTTTCTCTTAAAATTCTTAATGCTACAGATGCATTTTCGTTCAAATGTATACTTTTTGGTGCTAATGTGATAAAAGCTTCAATATCATGCACCGCATTTCCTGAAAAACTTTTTCTTACATCTCCATCTGTTAAAATTCCCAATAATTTATCATTATCATCAACTACAAACAAAGCACCTTCTACAAACATATTTAAAACTTTATCTTTTAATTCATGAATTAACTTCATAGACACTTTATTTTCTACATTTTTTTCCATTATTTCAGATACTAGTGGTATCCCATCTATCTTCATTTTATTCTCCAATATATTCAAATATGCCCAAAATAAAGCTTCTCAAGCCCATCCTTGACCAAAATAGTATTTTTTATTTTTTCTTATAATCTCTTGATTTTCGTTGATTATATCAACTATTTCATTAAGATGTCCAAAAGAATCTCTTCTTTTCAATTCATCAAGTACATAACTAACGACTTCAAAATCTTCTGCATAATCTACAGTAATCCTATATTTAGAGTAATCTTGATCACTTATTAGCTGACTAGTTTTATATCTAGCTGTTTGCCAAAATTGGAATGTTACATGTTCTCTAAATTGTGCATCTTTTTCTTCTTCCTTTGCCCTTTTCAGAGCTTTCATACTAAATACTTCAACATCCATACCATCCGGGAATGTACCGGTTTCAACTGGTACTGTGTTTGCACAATAATCAACTTTATCATTTAAAAATTTTTGAATGACAGCATCAATAATATCGGGATCAGATAGCGGACAATCTGCTGTCAATCTTACTACTGTATCTACATTATACTTTACTGCACACTCGTAATATCTACTTAAAACATCATCTTCACTTCCTCTAAAACAATCTATTCCAAAATCTTTACAAAAACTTTCAATTGAATCATCTTTATCTAAAGTGCTTGTTGCAACTACCAATTCATTTAGTAATTTAGATTTTTGAACTCTCTCAAGCTGATATGCCAAAAGTGGCTTCCCATTAACTTCTTTTAAAACTTTTCCAGGAAGTCTTGTACTACCCATCCTAGCTTGTATAATTGCCACAATCATTAGTTATACTTTCTAAATACTGGCTTTACGGGATTACCTACTAATAATTCTCTAACTTTATTGTTTTCTATAGCATATTGTAGTACTTTGAGTGTTTTATCAAAAGCTTCTAGTGTTTGGCTTATTTCACTCTCTTTGTGACTAAAAGAAGGTACAACTAATTGCATCATAACTCCATGTTTTATCATTTCTTGCAAAAATAATGTTCGAAGTAACATATCAAGATTCCCATCTTTATCTAAAAATACAAAATGAGGTCTACAATCAACTCCCTCTATCCTCATAAACTGTGCTATACCAAGAGTTGAAGCTAGCTTATTAAAACTATCTTTTATCTTTTTACCAGTAGCCCAAATATGTTTTGTGACTTCATAGTTATTATGATTTAAAAGTTCTATAGTTTTTTGTGCAGCTCTTAAATGATGTGTTTCCCCACCATATGTTGTTGAGAGTAAAAAAACTCTTTCTTTATCATGTTGTATTCCACCTAGCTCCATAAGTTCTTTTTTACCAACAACAGCTGAAACTGAAAAACCATTGGCCATTGATTTTCCAAAAGTCGACAAATGTGGAGTTACTCCATACAAATATTGTGCACCTTTTGGATGAAATCTAAATCCAGCAACTACTTCATCAAAAATAAGAATTATATTATTTGCTTCACATAAATCTTTTACAGATTGAAGATAGCCTTCATTAGGTTCTTCTGTTGCTGCAGGCTCCATAATAACACAGGCGATACCTTGTTGTTTATTTTCATCTATTATTATTTTTAAATCTTCTATATCATTATATTTGAAATTTTTAGTAAGTGATTTTGTTGATTCTGGTATACCTGAATCAACTACAGTATTACCCATAAACCAATCATGTACACTAAAAAAAGGTTGATCAACACATCTAAGAACAATATCTTTTCCAGTATATGCTCGTGCAAGTTTTACCGCTGCCGTAGTACCATCTGAACCATTTTTAGCAAACTTAACCATTTCAGCACTTGGAATTTGTTCAATCATAAGCTCTGCAACTTCTGCCTCTATAAATGATGGTTTAATAAAATTACAACCATTATCAAGTTCTTTTTTTATCACATCAAGTACTGGTTCATATGCATGACCCAGTAATACCGAGGTAAGTCCCATTCCCCAGTCAATAAATTCATTTCCATCTACATCCCAGATTCTTGCACCTTTCCCCTTAACAACAAAACCTGGACTAAGTTCTGGAAACTGGTCATCACCTTTTGTATAGGTATGTCCCCCTGCTGGAATAAGTGCATGGGCTTTTTTTCTCAACTCGTTTGATTTTGTAAAATTTGTAATCATTTCTTACTCTCACTTTTTAAATATTGTTTCTCAAGTTCTTGCAAGTCAGTTTTTCTATCTTTTAATCTTTTTGCAGGATTTCCGATATATATTCCCCAAGGTTCAGTTGATTTTAAAACTAAACTCATTGCACCTACAGAAGTTCCTTCTTCAAGAATTACTCCTGGCATAATTATTGATCCCGCTCCAACAATGGTATATTTTTTAAGAATCACTTCTTTTTTATATTCATTTTTGTACTCTTTAGGAACAGTTGAATTTGTCAAAGTTTTTCCACTATAATCATCAGACTGAGTAAAAACTTGAACGCCATAAGCTATAGTGGTAAAATCTTCAAAAACTATTCCTTTTTCACTACCAGCAACCAAACACATAGGTGTTATATGGACATTTCTTCCTATTCTTATTTTTCCAGAAATTATACAAAAGTCATCAATCCTTGAATTATCCCCTATTTCTATTTGATTGTGGTTATAAATACTAGCTTTATCACTTATTTTTACATTTTCACCTATATACTTAAAACCTAATTGTTTGAGTTGATCTTGTGTATAGTATGCCATTAACTTTTTCTTCTAAATTGTACTATCCCTGTTTCTGTTTCTCTTACACCAAATTCTTCATTACCGAATGTTTTTTCTATTCTTCTTGTCTCTTCTATAAGTTTTTTCATTTGATTTTCAGTAATTGAAACGGGTGCATCAATACACTCAAAACTTTCATCAATTTTATAATGCTTTTCAATAATTTGTGCACCAGCTGATACAGCACATAGTGATACAAAAATATCATTTGTATGGTCTGATTGTCCAACAATACAATCAAACTCTTTTTGCAATCTATAAATATTTGATAATTTTGCATCTTTTTCATCAGTGGGATATGATGATATACAATGTAGAATAGCTATATTTTTAGTTCCTTCACTTAATATATTGTAAGCTTCTTTAATCTCATCAAGATTTGACATACCAACAGATAAAATAACAGGTTTACCTGTTTTTGCAACATCTTTTAAAAGTTTATGATTTACTATATCAAATGATGCTATTTTATAAAGATCAGTCCCTATACTTTCCAGATATTCTACACTTTCTGTATCAAAAGGTGTAGAAAAGAAATCAACATTATATTGATTTGCATATTCTTTTAATTCTTTGAATGTCTCAAATGATAACTCTAAGTCTTTTAATATCTTAAATATCTCATCATTACCTTTTGGAGCTCTTTTTTCTGTTAAATATGTTTGAAACTTAACAGCATCAACACCAGCTCTAACTGCTGAATCTATTAATGCCTTAGCAACTTCAATACTACCTCTATGATTAATACCAATTTCCGCTATTACATAAGTCCTATTTTCTGTATTAAATCCATATTCTTTTAAATTTTTAATTACCATGCTGTTAAACCTCCATCTATTACTACATTTTGCCCTGTTGTATAACTTGCAGCATCACTTGCGAGATACAAAATTGCACCAATCATTTCTTCATCATTTGCCATTCGTTTCATTGGTGTTCTAAATGCATAATTTTCCCTAAAACCTTCACCTTGAGGGTTTTTTGGATTAAATATACCACCAGGGCTCACACAATTAACTCTAATATTTCTCTCTGCTAAATGTACCGCAAAATACTTAGTCATTTGAATCACACCTGCTTTTGTTGCACCGTAAACTTCAGAATTTTTTCTAGGTAAATCAGTATAGTTTCTAAAATCAGGACTGACCACACCAAAAATTGAACCAACATTAATAATTGAACCTTGCTTTGATTTATACTGGTCAAAAAGATTTACATATGTTTGAATTCCTAAAAATGTTCCTTTTAAATTAACATCCATTACCCAATCAAAACTCTCTTCAGGTCTTTCTTCAAAATTTTCAAATGTACTAACACCAGCATTATTAATCAAAATATCTATTCTTTCGTACTTTTTAATTATTGATTCATATAGCTTTTGAGTATCTTCTTTTTTTGTAATATCATTTATAAAATACTCTACATCATCAATTTTATTATTTTCCGTATTTGTATCTATACCAATTACTATAGATTCACTATTTTTAAATGCTTCACATATCTTATTACCAAGCTGTCCACATGCTCCAGTAACAATTACAACTTTATTATTTAGATTAAACATTTTTTCTATATAACTCATATCATTTCCTTAAATTTATTTATTGATTTGATTAAGTTTTCAATATCTCGATAATACTCAACTGTTAAATATTGAATATGTGGATATTCCTTAATTAAATTTTTCACTTCATTTAATTTAAACTCATCAGGATAATTGTGTGCATCATATGCAAGATTAGAAATACTATCTATATCAGGAGAACAAATATGTAATTGTACTACTCTATCAAGAGGTAACCCACTCTTATAGTCTTCAAAACTAATCCTTTTATTATGGGCTGTTACTTGTGCATGAGCAATATCAAATAAAAAATATATATTATTTTTATTGACAACTTCACTAATAAAGTTTTCATCGGTAATGTATTTATAGGCTTCTGTAGGATAATAATTATTATTTTCTACTGCAATTTTAATTTCATCACCAAATATATCCTTAATTTTTTTGAAATTATCTTTTGCATTATTAAGCATTTCCTCTTTACTATAAGAATATCCACCTAATTCAAACATGCCACTTTTGATTTTTGTATATTCTAATTTAGGTTGAGTACAACTAGTTGCCATATGAAATGTAATAAGCTTCAAATCTTTTTTTTGACTTTTTATATCTTCTAAGTATTTAAAATCTTCTTCTTTTAAAATATGTATCGGTTCCAATTCACAGTGAAATAATTCTTGATTAGAACTAATATTATCAAATGTTCTATCTCTACATTCTAGACAATCAGATATTTCTATAATTTTTTGTACATATAGGACATCATTAAATAAATGAGAAATAGGTGTAGCAATTTTAAGCATTAAAAAAAGCCTTTATATGATTACATATATATTTTATATCTTCAATTGATAATTCATAATATATGGGTAATCTTAACAATCTTTCACTCTCAGAAGTTGTAAATTTATCTTCACCTCTAAATTCAAAATACTTTGCACACTTTTGTGATTGATGTAAGGGAATATAATGAAAGACTGACTGTATCTCAAGTGAGGACAAATGATATATTAAATCTTGTCTTTGACGGTCATCTTTGAGCTTAATATAAAACATATGTGCATTATGTTTTATATCTTTTAATAAAGTAGCTAACTCAAGTTTATGAATATCTTTTAAATTTTTATAGTATTCATTCCATAATTTCAATCTATGACTATTAACTTCTTCAGCTTTTTCTAATTGGGCATATAAATAAGCGGCATTTAATTCACTTGGTAAATAGCTACTTCCAATATCTACCCATCTATATTTATCAATTACTCCTCTTAAAAACTGGCTTCTATTGGTTCCTTTTTCTCTAATAATTTCTGCCCGTTGAATATATTTTTCATCATTTAAAAGAAGTAACCCACCTTCTCCAGAAGTATAATTTTTTGTTTCATGAAAACTATATGCTCCTAAATGTCCAATTGTTCCTAGTGCTTTCCCTTTATATGTAGCCATCATACCTTGTGCTGCATCTTCTACTACAAACAAGTTATATTTTTTTGCTATAGCCATTATAGTATCCATTTCACAAGCAACCCCTGCATAATGAACAGGAACAATCACTTTTGTTTTTTCCGTAATTGCTAGTTCAATTTTAGTTTCGTCTATATTCATTGTATCTGGTCGAATATCTACAAAAACAATTTTTGCACCTCTCAAAACAAATGCATTTGCTGTTGATACAAATGTATAACTAGGCATAATTACTTCGTCACCATTTTTTATATCAAGAAGAATAGCAGCCATTTCTAATGCATGTGTACAAGATGTTGTTAATAACACCTTCTTTACCATAGCATTTTCTTCAAACCATTGATTACATTTTTTTGTAAAAGAACCATCACCAGATAACTTTTTATTAATTATTAATTCTCTTAAATATTTTTCTTCCGTACCTACAACTAAAGGTATATTAAAAGGTATTTTTTTCATTATCAAACTCCATGTAAATATTTACTAACAACAACCATATTAAAAAGACATATGTCAAAAAACTTTTTATATCACCTGGAAAAAATACTTTAGGTACAATTTTATTCATATATGATTTGTCCATTTTTTAATTTATAAATGTAATCACATTTTTCAACTGTACTTAGCCTGTGTGCAATTATAATTAATGTTTTACCTCTACTTATATCATAAATTTCATCCATAATTTCAGCTTCAGTTTCATTATCAAGTGCAGAAGTAGCCTCATCAAGTACTAATATTTCAGGATCAGTGTATAATGCCCTTGCCATTGCAATTCTTTGCTTTTGTCCACCACTTAACATGATACCCCCTTCACCAACAATTGTATTTAAACCATCTTTATTTGATAAAAATTCATATATTTTAGCTTGTTTTAGACATCTAATTATTTTATTTTCATCATATTTATTTCCAAAAACTACATTTTGTGATACAGTACCATCAAATAAATAAACAGTCTGAGGAATATAACCAATTTTTGTTCTCCAATCTCTAATATTAGTGTCAGATAGTTCCACTCCATCTATAACTATTTTTCCAGCAATAGGTTTATATAGTCCTATTATTATATCAACTAAAGTACTTTTCCCTCCACCACTTTCACCAACAAAAGCAATTTTAGAATTTTTTTCAATTTTCAAGTTAAGATTATAGAGTATGGGCTTATTTTTTTCATACTCAAAATTAATATTTATTATATTAATCTCTTTATTGAATGATACATTATCTTTACCCAATATTTCATTATCATACATAAGATCATTATGTATAATTTCAAGTGATTTATAAGAAAATAAAATATTATTATAACTACTAATAATTCTATTAACCGAAGGCATAAGCCTATATAAAGCTAATATAAACATCGATAAAATACCAATAAGTTCAGATATATTTGATTGATAAATCCAAATCATATAAAGTACAAGAAGTATTATAAGTCCAAAAGCAATTGCTTCCAATAAAAATTTAGGTACTTGAATTAATGTTTGTGCTATAATATTTGTTTTGGCAAAGCTGTGACTTGAATGTGAAAATTCGTTTAAAACTAATTTATCATTAGTTTGTAACTTTATTAATTTAAAATTCCCAAAACTTTTATTAATAACCTCATAAAAATTTTGTAGTATTTCTGATCTATTGATACCATGTTTTTTTATTCTATTAGAAATTGTTTTTAATACTAAAAAACCATTAATAAATAAAAATAAAGTCAATACTAAGGTAACCTGATAATTTACATATAACATCATTATATAAATAAAAAGAATTATAAATAATTCACTAATTAAAAGAAGTAATGCCGATAATAAAGAGGACAAATTCGTTGCTTCAGATACTATTGATTTAGTCAAATTTGAAGAGTTTTTTTTGACAAAATCTTTATATGCCATTCCCATATAGTTTTCAAAAAGTCTATAAACAATGAGATGAAATCTTCCTTGGGAAAATTTTGCCATAAGATAAGTATAATAGATGTTTAAACCACTTCTTAAAATATAAAATAAGAATAGAAATATTCCAAAAATAAGAATAAAATCAACATCACTTTTAAAATCTAAAAGACTATAGAATTTTGATAAATATTCATTAGTATGAATATAATTAAAATCAATTGCAATAGATAGGAATGGCATAATTGCAGATATACCAACTACCTCAATTAATGAAACAAAAATAGAAAATACTATTAGCACTATAAAAAACTTTTTATCTCGCCTTGTTAAAATATAATTTAATTTTTTAATCAATTACTATTTTCTCCTGTTAATTCATTTTTTATTACTTAAAATATTTCATATTATAAATATTATTTATAACCTGCCATCAGTATCATTTAAAATAGACTTAATATCAAATACAACATTATCATTTGTTTTTAGTTTGAACTCTTTAAACTCCTTATGAGCAACAGCTAAAACTACAGCTTTATATTCATCTATTTTTATTTCTTTTTGTAGTTCTATGTTATACTCATGTTTTACATCAGTGATATTAGCCCATGGATCATAAACATCTATATTACATCCAAATTCTCTAAGTTCTTCTATCACATCTATTACTCTACTATTTCTTATATCAGGACAATTCTCTTTAAATGTAATTCCTAACACTAATACTTTTGAACCCTCTATTTTATGACCTTTTTTTATCATAAGTTTAATTACCTGGTTAGCAACATAAATACCCATATTATCATTTAATCTTCTACCTGCCAAAATAATCTCTGGATTATAGCCTACTTGTTGAGCCTTATGGGTTAAATAATATGGATCAACTCCAATACAATGCCCTCCTACAAGCCCTGGTCTAAATGGCAAAAAGTTCCATTTTGTTCCTGCTGCTTCTAACACTGCAGTTGTATCTATATTTAATTTATTAAATATAATTGCTAATTCATTTACAAATGCTATATTAATATCTCTTTGGGAATTTTCTATGACTTTTGCAGCTTCTGCTACTTTAATAGTAGGAGCTAGATGGGTTCCTGCAGTGATAATACTTGAATACAGCTCATTTACTTTTTTCCCAATTTCTGGTGTACTTCCAGATGTTACTTTTAGTATCTTCGTAACAGTGTGTTCTTTATCTCCTGGATTGATTCGCTCAGGGGAGTAACCACAAAAGAAATCTTTATTGAAGACTAATCCTGAGAATTTTTCAAGAACTGGAACACAGTCTTCTTCTGTAGCTCCAGGATAAACTGTAGATTCATATATTACTATGTCATTTTTTTTGAGTATATTTCCAATAGTTTCACTAGCTTTAATAAGTGGTGTTAAATCTGGTCTTTTATTTTTATCAATTGGAGTAGGAACTGTTACAATGTAAATGTTGCAATCTTTAATATCTTCAACGTTTAAAGTAAATTCCATTTTATTATTCAGTGCTTCTTTTACTTGCTCTTCAGTTAACTCTAATGTTCTGTCATAACCATTTCGTAACTCGTCAATTCTCCATGATGAAATATCAAATCCAACTACTTTATATTTTTCAGAAAAGGCATGAGCTAAAGGTAGGCCTACATATCCAAGACCTATTACACATATTTTATCAGTCATTGTTTTGCTCCACATTAAAAAAATCTAAATACCAATCTATAAAGTTGTTAATTCCTTCTTGTATTGGTGTTTCAGGTTTATAATTTAAATCTTCAACTAAATCACGTACGTCTGCATAAGTTGAAGGTACATCTCCTGGTTGGATGGGTAACATATTTTTTTCTATTTTTTTGCCTAGTTTGTTTTCTATAGCTTCAATAAAATCCATAAGTTTTACAGGATTATTATTTCCTATATTATAAATTTTGTATGGTGCAGATGAAGTTGAAGGTTCTTTTTTATCCCAGCTTTTATTTGCTTTAGCAGGATTATCAATAACTCTTATCACTCCTTCTACAATATCATCCACATATGTAAAATCTCTTAACATATCTCCATTATTAAAAACATCAATCGGATTACCTTCAAGTGCAGCTTTTGTAAAAAGAAAAAGTGCCATATCGGGTCTTCCCCATGGTCCATAAACTGTGAAAAACCTAAGTCCTGTAGTTGAGATATCAAAAAGATGTGAGTAGGTATGAGCCATAAGTTCATTACTTTTTTTACTTGCAGCATATAATGAAATAGGATGATCAACATTATGATTTGTAGAAAATGGTAACTCTTCGTTTAATCCATAAACAGATGAGCTTGAAGCATAAGATAAATTTTTAACTCCATGATGTCTACAAGCTTCTAAAATATTCATAAATCCTATAATATTTGAATCCACATAAGCATCAGGATTTGTAAGAGAATATCTAACTCCAGCTTGAGCTGCTAGATTACAAACTGCATTGAACTTTTCTTGCTCAAAAAGCTGTATCATTGCTTCTTTATCTTCAAGATTTAATTTTATAAATTTGTAATTAGGATTATTCTTTGATGTAATAAGTTTCCCATATGGAATTTCTTTACCATCTTCAAGACAATCAATTATCCCTGTTCTTTGTAGTCTCCCATATTTTACATTTTGGTCATAGTAATCATTTATATTATCTAATCCTACTACCTCATCACCTCGTTCTAACAGTTTTATTGCTAAATGACTACCAATGAAACCTGCTGTTCCTGTTACTAATATTTTCAATTTATTCCTCTTAACTATCACTATTAAATATATCTCTTGTATAGATTTTATCTTTTACATCAAGTAAATTTTCACTTAATCTATTTACTACTATTACATCAGAAATATTTTTAAACTCTTCTAAATCTTTAATTACTCTTGAATTGAAAAATTCATCTTCAGTTATTACTGGCTCATAAACAACTACTTCGATTCCTTTTGCTTTTATTCTTTTCATAATTCCTTGAATTGCTGAACTTCTAAAATTATCACTACCTGATTTCATAACAAGTCTGTAAATACCTATAGTAGTTGTTAGGGCTTTATGGTTAGGGGTTAGAACTTGAGCTTTCTTTATAATACTATCTGCTATAAAATCTTTTCTTGTAGAGTTTGATTCTACTATGGCATTGATTAGATTTGATGGAACATCTGCATAGTTAGCTCTTAATTGCTTAGTATCTTTTGGTAAACAGTATCCACCATAACCAAAGCTTGGGTTATTGTAATGTGTTCCAATTCTAGGATCCAATCCAACACCTTCTATTATTTGTCTAGTGTCTAAATCGTGAGATTGAGCATAAGAATCTAACTCATTAAAATATGCAACTCTCATGGCTAAAAATGTGTTTGCAAAAAGTTTTATTGCTTCTGCTTCTGTTGAGTCTGTAAAAAGAATATCAATATTCTCTTTTTTTGCACCTTGTACTAGTAAATTTGCAAATAGAGTTGCTCTTTCAGACTTCTCCCCAACTACAATTCTAGATGGATATAAGTTATCATATAAAGCATGTCCCTCTCTCAAAAACTCTGGAGAGAATATAATATTATTTGTATTAAATCTTTCTCTCAATATTTTTGTATAACCTACTGGAATAGTTGATTTTATTACCATAGTCGTATTTGGATTTATACTTAAAACATCAGAGATAACATATTCTATTGATTTTGTATTAAAATAATTAGTTTCTGGATCATAATCTGTTGGCGTTGCAATGATTACATAATCAGCATCTTTATAAGTTATTCCTTTATCTAAAGTTGCAGTGAAGTTTAAATTATCTTTTTTTAAATACTCTTCAATCTCTTTATCTTCTATTGGAGATATTTTTTTATTTAACATCTCAATTTTTTCAGGAATAATATCAAGGGCAACTACTTCATTGTGTTGTGATAATAAAACACCATTTGATAAGCCAACATACCCTGCCCCTGCTATTGCTATCTTCATTTAATTTATATCTCCCAGTTTCTTCTCCCACTCATAAGCGCTTTTACATATCAATTCCAAATCTTCATATTTAGGAACCCAAGACATTTTTGATTTTATTTTTCTGTTATCTGAAACTAACATAGCTGAGTCACCATCTCTTCTTGATGTAATATCTACTTTAAAATTAGTATCTGTAGCCTTTTTTGCTACATCGATTACTTCTTTTACAGAATGACCTTTCCCATATCCAGCATTGAAAATCTCGCTTGCATTATTATCAAGATATTTTATCGCTTTTATGTGAGCATCAGCTAAATCATCCACATGAATATAATCTCGAACTCCAGTGCCATCATTTGTATCAAAATCATCACCATATATAGACATTTTTTCTCTTTTTCCCATAGCACATTCACTAGCTATTTTTATAAGGTGCGTTGCATTTGGAAAAGATTGACCTATTCTTGGAGTTAATTTATTATCTTCATAATTTATATCAGCTCCTGCTACATTAAAATATCTAAATATCATGTATTTAAAATTATCATTTAAACTTGCAGTATCTTGTAAAACTTTTTCACTCATGAGCTTACTCATACCGTATGGGTTTATTGGACTTGTGGGGTATTTTTCATCTATTCCATTTTGTGGAATATTTGTAGGCTCACCATAAACAGCAGCTGTACTTGAAAATATAAATTTTTTTACACTGTTTTCAACTGCACATTTGATTAGGTTTGTAGTATTTACTGTATTATTTATATAGTATTTTAAAGGGTTTTCAACTGATTCAGGTACAACAATACTTGCTGCAAAATGCATGATTGTATTTATATTATTTTCTTTTAATACATTATTTACTTTATCAAACTCTTTTAAGTCTAACTCTATAAATTTAAAATCTCTTATTGTTTTTAGTGTATCAAGTGTTTTTATACTACCTGTTGAAAGGTTGTCTAATATGACTATATTATAAGTTGTAGTTTCTAATAATTGTTTAGCAACATGACTACCAATATATCCTGCGCCACCTGTTATTAATATATTCAAGTATTATCCGTTATTCTTTAATTTAATAGAGTGATTATATCGAATCAAGTCTTTAAATTGTATTTACATTACAAGTGAAATTATAAATTTTGTTTGATTTTAAACTAATAGGTTACATGAAAGTGGAGGAGGTAGCCGGACTCGAACCGACGCATGGTGGATTTGCAATCCACGGCATTACCAACTTTGCTATACCTCCAGTGGAAAATCATTTTATACATAAGAAGAAAATGATTAAAGGTAAGTGGCAGAGAGCAAGGGATTCGAACCCTCGGAGGCGTGAACCTCGCCGGTTTTCAAAACCGGTCCATTCGACCAACTCTGGCAACTCTCTAACATTTATATAATAGTGGTGCGAATGGTCGGAATCGAACCGACACTCCGAAACCGGAATGGGATTTTAAGTCCCACGCGTCTACCTATTCCGCCACACTCGCACTATTTGGTAGATTCAAAGAAGTGTTATTTCTTAAAATGGAGTGGAATTATATTAAAAAAAATATTCTTTGTCAATAGTTTTTAATTTTATTTTCCAAATTTTTTGATATAATCTTTTCATATACAAATATTAAGGATTTATATGAGAAGTGATGAAGTAAAAAAAGGTTATGACAGAGCACCTCATCGATCATTATTTAGAGCTACGGGACTAAAGGATGATGATTTTGGTAAGCCATTTATTGGAGTTGCAAACTCTTTCATTGAAATTATCCCAGGACATTTTTTTCTAAACAAAGTTGCAGAAATAATAAAAGAAGAGATAAGAGCAAACGGTTGTGTTCCTTTTGAGTTTAACACTATTGGTGTAGATGATGGTATTGCTATGGGACATGATGGTATGTTATTTTCACTACCATCAAGAGAATTAATTGCAAACTCTATTGAAACAGTTATGAATGCACATAAACTAGATGCAATGATAGCTATTCCAAACTGTGATAAAATCGTACCAGGTATGATTATGGGTGCAATTAGAGTAAATGTTCCAACAGTATTTGTTTCAGGTGGTCCTATGGCTAAAGGTCACACAAAAGATGGTGTACCTATTGACTTAGCAACTGCATTTGAAGCTGTTGGAAAGTTTGAAAAAGGTGATATGACAGAAGAAGAACTTACAGATATTGAGTGTAATGCCTGTCCAAGTGGAGGTTCATGTTCTGGTATGTTTACAGCTAACTCAATGAACACACTTATGGAAGCAATGGGGATTGCACTACCAGGAAATGGAACAATTCTAGCACTAACTCCTGAAAGAGAAGAGTTATATAGAAAAGCGGCGAGAAGAGTATGTGAGATTGCAAAAGATAATGAATCAAGAGAAAAATTCAAATTATCAAATATATTAAATGAAAATGCAGTTAGAAATGCTTTTGCAGTTGATATGGCAATGGGTGGAAGTTCAAATACTGTTTTACATATGCTAGCTATTGCAAAAGAGGCTGGTGTTAATTTTGAATTAAGTGATATCAATGCTATCTCTAAAAAAGTTTCTCATATTGCTAAAATCTCTCCATCTTTATCTACTGTTCATATGGAAGATATAAACAAAGCTGGTGGTGTAAATGCTGTTATGAAAGAGATGACAAAAAGAGGTGATGATATATTAATTGATAACCTTACAGTCTCTGGAGAATCTTTATATGAAAAGATAGCAGATGCTTATATTAAAGATACAAATATTATTCACACTATTGATAATCCATACTCAAATGTTGGTGGATTAGCAATACTTTATGGTAATTTAGCAGAACAAGGTGCTGTAATTAAAACTGCTGGTATTACAGGTGCACGAGCACTTACTGGTAAAGCTGTATGTTTTGATGGACAACCAGAAGCAATAGCTGGGATATTAGGTGGAAAAGTAAAGGCTGGTGATGTTGTAGTTATTAGATATGAAGGTCCAAAAGGAGGACCTGGTATGCAAGAGATGCTAGCACCTACTTCACTTATCATGGGAATGGGTCTTGGAGATAAAGTTGCACTAATTACTGATGGAAGATTTTCAGGAGCTACTAGAGGTGCAAGTATTGGGCATGTAAGTCCTGAAGCTGCCGAAGGTGGAATGATAGGATTACTTAAAGATGGAGATGAGATTCATATTGATGTTGACCAATATATTTTAGAAGTACATTTATCTGATGAAGAGATTGCTAAACGAAAAGCAGAATTTGTTCCATTGAAAAAATCTTTAACATCAAAGTGGTTAGGACAATACAGAGCCCTTGTAACAAATGCAAGTAGCGGTGCAGTTTTAAAAACTGACCTTTAATAAATCTTGGGGGAAACCCATGATTTATTAACAAATATTAACAAAACTATTAACCTTTCATTTACATAAAAAAATTAGAATTTCATTATAAACTATTATAAAAAGGATTCACATGAAAATAAAAAATGTTCTCATGTTTAATAACAAACTACTAATTATTTCTTCACTTCTTGCAGTAAATCTATTTGCAAAAAGCATTGATTTTAATATGGCACAAGAAAATCCACAAAGAGTCTCTCCAAGTAATGCAAATGAAATTTTGTCATTTAATAATTCAATTAAAGACTCAATGCTATCAGTTGTAAATATATCTACAAAAAAACATATGACAAACCAAGTTGGAAATCTACCAATGGAAATGTTCAATGATCCTTTATTTAGAAGATTTTTTGGTGATCAATTTGGGAATCAATTTAAACAAAATAAAATCCAAAGAGCCTTAGGTTCTGGAGTTATTGTTTCAAAAGATGGATATATTATTACAAATAATCATGTAATTGAAAATGCAGATGAAATCACAGTAACACTTTCAGGTGAAACAACTGAATATACAGCAAAACTAGTTGGAAGAGATGCTGATTCTGATTTAGCAGTTATAAAAATTGAAGCTAAAAATTTAGTTCCAATAAAAATTTCACACTCAACAGACTTAAAAATAGGTGATCTTATTTTTGCTATTGGTAATCCTTTTGGTATAGGAGAAACTGTAACACAAGGAATTATCTCAGCACTAAATAAAAACCAAGTTGGAATCAATAGATATGAAAACTTTATTCAAACAGATGCCTCTATAAACCCAGGGAACTCAGGTGGGGCTTTAGTTGATAGTAGAGGTGCACTTATTGGAATAAATAGTGCTATCATATCTAGAAGTGGTGGAAACAACGGAATTGGTTTTGCAATTCCTATTGATATGGTAATTGAAGTAGCTACAAAACTTGTAGAAGAAGGAAAAGTTACAAGGGGTTATTTAGGTGTAGTTATTAATAACTTAACAAAAGAGTCTGCAAAGGTTTATAATCATAAAAGTGGTGCACTTATTATGGAAGTAGGACGTGATACACCTGCTGCTAGATTTAAACTTCAAAGGGGTGATTTAATTTTTGCTATTAATAACAAGGCTATTAAAGATAGAGCTGCTTTACAAAATACAATCGCAGGTTTTAAACCAAATGAAAAAATTGTTATCAAACTAGAAAGAGATAAAAAAGACATTACTATAAACGCAGTACTTGGTAATAGAGATGGACTAATTATAAGTGAATCAGTAAATGGAACTATCTTAGGTGGACTACAATTAAGTGATTTAGATAACAATATTATAGATAGATTTAGATTGCCTAGAAATATTGTTGGAGTTTTAGTTACAGATGTTAAACCTAAATCAGATGCAGAAAAAGTAGGTTTTCAAGCTGGTGATGTTATTATTCAAATAGAAGATATCAATATTACTAGATTCCCTGATGTACAAGAGGCAATAAGAAAGTATAATAATAAATACAAAAGAGTTTATGTGAGTAGACAAGGACAAACTATTTTATTAGTTATTAAATAAAGGATTTCCCATAATTAAAGTATTAATGATTGAAGATGATTTAGAACTAGCTGAAATCATCACAAACTATTTAAAATCTTTCGATATAGAAGTTGTAAATACAGATAGCCCATACACTGGGTTATCTATGATTAAAACTGATTCAAACTATAAGCTTTTGATTCTTGATTTGACTCTTCCTGAAATAGATGGATTAGAGCTTATTCCCAAAATAAGAGCCTCATCAGATATTCCTATTATAATCTCAAGTGCTAGGGATGATATATTGGATAAGGTTATGGGATTAGAACGTGGAGCAGATGATTATCTTCCAAAACCATATAATCCAAGAGAACTTCAAGCTAGAATAAAAGCTATTTTAAAAAGACTAAATGTTGAACCGGCTAAAAAAAGTGAAAATTCTATTTTTGAATTAAAAAGTGAAGATATGAAAATATATTTTCAAGATGCACTGTTAGATTTAACTATGGCAGAATTTGATATATTAAAACTTCTTATACAAAGAAAAGGTGGAGTTGTAGCAAGAGAAGACTTCATATATGATAGTTTACACATAGAAGATGATAGTAGTTTAAAAAATATTGATGTTATGATTTCAAGAATTAGAAATAAGATTGCCCGTGTGGATAATACAAAAACTTACATTAAAGCAGTAAGAGGTATAGGATACCAACTATCTATATGAAAAATGTCTCTATTACAGCCTTTATAAATATTATATTTGTATTAGCACTTGCTGCAATTACAACCACATTTTTATTTTTTGTGAAATTAGATAAAGAGAAATCTACCCAAGAGAGAACACAAAGATATAGTATTATTGCAAATAGTGTTTTAAATAACTTTAATTTACTACCTACTAATGACCAATTAAAAAATATATATTCACAATTTCAAGTAACTTCAGTAGAAGATAGATTAAAAAAACTAGATGTAATCAATAATGCAAAAGAGCTTATGTATCAAGAGACATCTCTTGGAAGAGTAAGAATTTACGAGATGTACAATAAGTACTATATTTATGTTCAAAAAATGAGTTATAACATTCTGCTTGAAGATTTAAAGCCACAACCATACAACAGAAGTATAGCCCTAATAGTATATTTATTTGCCATTACGATATTTTTAGCACTCTACTTTGCCATAAGAAAAAAATTTACACCACTTAGAACTTTAGATAAACAAATCCAAAAATTCTCTAATGGTGACAAAAATATAAAACTTGATTTTACAAATAACGACGAAATAGGAAAAATTGCAAAAAGCTTCAATAATGCAATCACTCATATCAATAACTTAACTGATTCAAAAAATCTTTTTATGAGAAATATGATGCATGAGCTTAAAACTCCAATAACAAAGGCTATGTTTATTGTTGAATCTTTAGATGATGATAAAAATAAAGAGATTTTAGTACGTGCATTTGAGAGAATGAATAGTATTATTAAAGAGTTAGCAACAGTTGAAAAACTCTCTTCAAATATGTCTGTTATCTATAAAGAAAATACTACATTTTTTAAAATATACAAAAATGCAATAAATATCATGATGATAGATGCAAATTCAATTAGCAGCAAGATAAGTGATTTTAATCTCAAAGTAGATATTTCACTATTTTCAATTACAATAAAAAACTTAATAGATAATGCAATTAAATTTTCACCAAATAGTCATGCTACGTTAATAGCCACAAAAAGAAAAATAGAAGTTATATCAAAAGGTGAAAAACTAAAACATGATTTAAATTACTACACAGAACCTTTTTCACAAGAAGAGAAAAGAAAAGATGGCTTTGGTTTGGGTTTATATATTGTCAAAACAAGCGTTGAACTTCATGGGTTTAAATTTCTTTATGAATATAAAGAGGGAAAAAACTATTTTATAATTGATATGAGTAAATAAACCTATTTACTCAACTATCTCTTCATTTTCCACTCTAAACATCGTCAAATATGGTAACCGTCCTGGTAACTTTATTTTATTGATATTACCACTATGAACTGAATCTAATTCTTTATCAGTCTCAGTTAAAATCTTTTTAAAGCTTATATAATAAATCCCACCTTTTAAATATATTCTTCCTATATCATTATCTACTTCTTCAATTTTAGTGTTTAAAGGAGCAAAAATCTCTATCTCTTCATTTGGGTATGTTTTATATTTACATAAAAAATGCTCTTCATCTTCACATACAAGACCACTTACTTCAAAAGTTCCTTTACTTAAGGCATAATCATGGTTTTGAGAATCTGCTCTCTCAAAAGGCCGGTGAATCAAATATGCATCAGTAAAACCTCTATTTTTTGTAGTTGCTAATTCTCTTTGGTATTTATCTGCTTCAAAACTGTTTGAGTAAAAATCATCAATAGCCATTCTATATGTATTTGCTGTAACTGCAGCATAATAAGGTGATTTTGTTCTTCCTTCTATCTTTATAGAATCAACCGCTCCACTTTTTAATATTTCATCAACATGACTAGCTAAGTTCATATCTTTTGCATTAAAGATATATGTTCCAACACCTGGTTCTTCTTCAAGTCTAAACATTGTCCCATGGTCTTCATTGGCAGCATATAGTGTATACTCAAATCTACAATCATTTGCACAGCTTCCTCTATTTGGAACTCTTCCCATTTGTACAGCACTAACTAAACATCTTCCACTATATGCAAAGCACATAGAGCCATGAACAAAAATCTCTATTTCCATCTCAGGAAGATGTTTTTTTATCTCTGTTACATCTTTTAGACTAATTTCACGTGCAGCAATTATTCTTCTTACACCCATATCATAATAAACTTGTGCATCTAAATAGTTCATAACATTTGCTTGGGTTGATAGATGAATAGGTATATGAGGAGCTAACTCTCTACAAAGTCTTACAACACCTGGAGCTGCTACAATTAGTGCATCTGGTTCCAAAGCTGCCATATCTACAATATGTTTTTTAAGTAGCTCAATTTGTGAGTTAAAAGGGAAACCATTTATTGTAGCGTAGACTTTCTTACCCATAGAATGAGCATAATCAATTCCCTCTTTAAAACTTTCAAAAGTAAACTCTTTTCCACTTCTTATTCTTAAAGAAAAATGACTAACCCCACCATATACTGCATCTGCTCCATATGCAAATGCAATTTTCAATTTTTCTAAATTTCCAGCTGGGCTTAATAATTCTACTTTATTCATCTCTTGTCCTTATGACTTACACTTTATTTTTTCGAATTATATCAAAAAAAAATATATAAAAAGATTGAAAAAATTCTTATTTTAAAACGAAAGTTTTACTTAAGAAAAATATGTTACATTGTCACAAAAAAACATAATAAATCAAATTATTATTTTATTTTAATTTTTAGAAGAACTAGCCTATTTTTAAAAAGACCTTTTAATTTAAGAAAATTATTTATATAAATAAAAGATTTATTTTTAAATAGATACAATACGGATTAAAGAGAGATAGTTGAGGATAATGATGTTAGGTAAATTTTTAAAGAAAACAACTCCAAGTGATGTATTAGAAGAGCTCAAAAGCAAAACATTTAGGGAGTCAAAAGTAAATGATTTATTAAAAGATGTGGATATAAATCAAAAATTTACAGATGGAGAAAACTTTCTTCATAAAGTAATTCCTTTAAATAACATTGAGTCTGTTAAAGCACTAATCTCACATAACATTGATTTAAATACTCAGACTCCTTCTGGAGATACAGCTTTGCACATTGCTTCAAGATATGCATTTACAGATATTGTTAAAGCAATTTTAAATGCAAAAGGTGACCATAAGATTTTAAATGAACAAGGAAGATTAGCTATCCAAGAAGCAATTTTTAATGGAAGAGTTGAAAACTATGCAGTTTTATCACAAAAACAAACTGACTTTAATCATAAAGACTTAAATGGAAACAATTTTTTAAAAGATGCAGTAGAGTCTAAAAATGTAACTATTATAATGGATTTATTAAAAAATAAAAAAATAACACCTGACCCTTCAGTTGTCTTTTCACAAAATTTATTTAGTGATAATAATGTCTTCTCTACAGTGATTGAATATATTGATGACTTAAATGAAAAAGATGAAGAAGGGAGAAATGCTCTTTTTTATTTAGTAAAAAATGGAATAAGCTCAATTGATATGTTCGAGTCATTGATTGAAAAAGGTGTTGATATAAACTGTATAGATAAAAATGGTGATAACATCCTACTATACCTAATAAAATATATTATAAGCTCATCACAAAGAAATGAAGAAAATGGTGATAATAAAGATGCTAACAAAAAATTAACTCCAGAAGAGCTTAAAAATATCATAGATATAATTCCCGTAATCATAGAGAATGATATTATAAAAAACACTTGTAATAAAGATGGAGATAATATTCTTTCATTATGTGTTAGATCTTTAAATAAAGACTTATTAGCCCTATTACTTGATTATAACATTGATCCAAATATAGAAACATCGTCAAAAGAGACTGCTTTAACAATAGCAGCTATTATGGGTTCAGAGGCAAAAGAACTACTCTATTTACTTCTTGATTATGGAGCAAATCCAAATATAAAAGATGAAAACAATCAAACAATTATAGAAAAACTAATAAACATAGAACTTTTCAAAAAAAATGGGAAAAAATTAGTAAGTAGTCAAAGACGACAAATAGATGAAAATAGTGATTATCTTCTTATTTTAGACGCCATATTAACCAACGCTGAAGTACATTTAACAGAATATAACTCCAATGAAGAGCCATATATATTTGAACTTATTACTTATGGAAATATCCACTTAATAAAGCTTTTCCTAAAGAACGGTGCAGATATAAATCAAAGAGATGCAAATGGACTAAATATTATCTATAAATATTTAGCAGAAAATACTAGCTTTAGAAGAGAAGTTGAACAAAAAAACTTTTATTCAAACCTAAAAACTATAATAAGTTTTGGAGCTAATGTAAATGCAAAAGATACTTTTGGAGGAATAACTCTACATAAAGCAATTCTTGAAAATGATATTCAAACAGTAAAAATAATACTTCATAGTGGTGCTGATATCAATGCAATTGATAATAGAGGTCGAAATATGATTCACAACTGTATGTGGAAAAATAAAATAAAAACTTTTAGATTAATTTATACTTTCAATAAAAAACTTATAAACCAACCTGATAAATTTGGGGTATTACCTATTAATTATGCAGCATTTTTAGGGTATAAAGATTTGGTTTTAGAGTTGATTAGAACAGGCTCACACATAAATAATCCAGAGAAAAAAACACCTTATATTCTAAACTTCTTAAAAAGGTTTCATCCTAGTATTGCAACACTAAAAGATAGTGCAGTAACAAATGCAGAAAAAAATACTATCCAAGTACTTTTAGACAATATGAAAAAAGAATTTCAAATAGATACTATTTAGAATCTATTAAATTCTTTGCAAAAAGATATGCCTCTTTTGTAATATTTTCGCCACTAATCATTCTTGAGATTTCTTCAATTTTGCCTTTATCATCAAGTAATTTTACACTTGAAACCCCATTTTGTTTATCTACAAAAAAGTGTTGTTTAGCAGCTGCTGTTAATTGTGGCTGGTGAGATATTGCAAATATTTGATATGAGTTAGACAGTTCACTCAAAACTGTAGCAATTGCATCACTCTCTTTTCCACTTAAGTTTGCATCAATCTCATCTAAAAATAAAATACCATTATTCAAAATCTCAAACTTACTCATTGATGTAAGAAGAGCAAGTCTTAGTCTGTTGAACTCTCCTGAACTTATAGTATCAAGATTTACACCATTAAGTTCTAAGATGACTTCATCTTTACCTAAATTGTCAATTTGTTTATCTTTTAAATAAATTTTTGCATTTGAAAGATATAGGTATTTTAAATAGTGATTAACTCTCTCTTCTAAAATCTTTGCACTAGCTGTTCTATATGTTGTTAAACTTGAGGCTAACTCTTCTACTTTTTGCGTCAATTGTTTTACTTTTTTTTCTAAAATAGTTTTTTCAAAAGAGATATTATCATAAGAATCAAGCTCTTTTTGTTTTTGTTCTTTATACTCTAGTGCCCCAGCAATTGTCCCAAATCTTTTTTGAAGTGAAGCTAGTTTTTCAATTCTATCTAAAACTGCTTCTATATCTAACTCTTCCAATTCATACAAAGAGTCATTGAAGTTTTCAAAGATATTTTCTAACTCATTAATAGTTTCATCAAAAAATGCACTATCCTTATCCATAATATCCAAAGCCTTAGATACACTTGTTCTAAAATCAAAAATACCTTTAGATAGCTCTATTGCCTCTTCTATTTTATCTTTTTTTGCAAGTCTTTTTTTTACTTCATTTAGCTCTTCATACTCATCTATTTTTGGATTTATAGATTCTATTTTTTCTATTTCATACTTAGCAAACTCTTTTAACTCTTCTAGCTTAGACTCATCTTCATTTATCTTTTTTAGTTGATTAGATATTTCCAAAAGTGCATGAAAGTTCTCTTCATACTCTTTTTTTAAACTTGTAAACTCTTCATCACTTGAAGCAGTTAATCTATCTAAAAAACCTACCAATCGTGAACTATCAAAGTCACTATTATCTTTTAAATGTAAATGTTTAACTAGATTACTTGAAAATGCAGTTAGCACTTTTTTTGAGATGGTTTGAGAGTTCAAAAAATATCTTACTTTATCTTTTTTTATCTCTTTAATTATAATATCATCACCAGCTTCAATTGCAAAACCTTCATCACTTATAGAAGAGTTTTCAACAGTGGTCTCACTTAAATTTGCCTTTGCCTCTTTTATTCCAAACAGAGCTAAAAAAGCATCCATCAAAATTGATTTTCCAGCACCAGAAGGTCCTGTAAAAACTACTAAACCTTTTTCAAACTCTAAATCTACTTTTTCAAATGATAGATAATCTTCTAAATAAAATCTACTAATCATATCTATTAATTTCCCCATCTTAATTTTTCATTTAACACTTCAAAATAGTTTCTTTGACATCTATGAATTAATTTTGCTTTATTATCTGATATCTCTATTTTAATACTTTCATTCTCATTTATTTCATAAGTATCTTGTCCATCAATTATTACTAAGGCACCTTGATTATCAGTAATAGTAAACTCTATTTTAAAATCTGCTGGCAATACTAATGGTCTTTGAGTTAGACTGTGTGGGGCTATTGGTGTTACAATAAATGCTTCTGTTAAAGGGAAAACGACAGGTCCTCCTACAGATAGATTGTATGCAGTTGAACCAGTTGGAGTAGAGATAATCACCCCATCTCCATAATAAGAGTTAAAGTGTTTACCATCAATCTTTGCATCTAAACTTATCATTGAAGACATAGATTTTCTTGAAATTACAATATCATTAAAAGCCACAAAGTTTTGCTCTTTTGCACAACCTTTTATCATCATTCTATGGTCAATTCTATATTTATGTTCAAACATAAGTGCTAAAAAATTCT
The DNA here is from genome assembly GCF_937982575.1 of uncultured Arcobacter sp. Lineage (NCBI taxonomy): Bacteria > Pseudomonadati > Campylobacterota > Epsilonproteobacteria > Campylobacterales > Arcobacteraceae > Arcobacter > uncultured Arcobacter sp. The sequence goes on from NZ_CALJLR010000002.1 coordinate 86,227, forward strand.
CAACTTCACTAAGTCTAATATCTGTTAAAAATCCTAAAGTTCCTTGATGAATTCCAAGTACAGGAATATGATGTTTAAAACTTCTTCTAACTACAGAAATAAGTGTCCCATCTCCACCAATTGAGACTAAAAAATCACTATTTTCTGATAATTCATCAAGTTCAACTCCACCCTTTTCACCAATCATGTTTGCACTATTTTTTTCTAATGCAACTTCAATATTAGCCCTTAAAAAATGATTTTTTATAATATTATATTCATCTTTTATTTCAGGAGAGTCAGGCTTTAAAATAAAGCCTGCTTTTTTGATTTGTTTTAGTTTTTCATTACTTGTGGTTAATTTCATGCTTGGATTATATCAAAATTATCTTTCATGTAGGGCATCTTGTTTTGTTTTTAGAATTGGTTTTAATATAAAATCTAAAATTGTTTTTTGCCCTGTTATAATGTCAACATTGGCAATCATTCCCGGAATAATTGGCAATTTTTTACCATCTTTTTCCAAATAGTTTTTATCTGTTTTAACAACAACTTTATAATATGATTTTGGTGTTTTACTCTCTTTATCAACAATACTATCTGCTGAAATCTCTACTATTTTACCATCCAATCCACCGTATATTGCAAAGTCATATGCAGTAACTTTTACTATTGCTTTTTGGCTAGGATTTATAAAGGCTATATCTCTTGGATCAATTTTTGCTTCTACTAGAAGAATATCACTTTGAGGAACAATCTCTATTAAATCAAATCCACTTTTTATAACACCACCTACTGTATTCATATTTATAACTTTTACTATACCATCAACTGGTGATTTTACTACAGTTTTATCTAGTTTATCTTGTTCTGAAACAATTTTTGACTCATAAACTTTTAATTCGTTATTAACTCTTTCTAGCTCTTGCAAAGCTTCACTTTTGAAGTTTTTTAGCTTTTCTAGTATTCTATTTTCTGCTTCATTAATTGCATATTTTGCTTTTGGGATTTGAATTTTTGTACTTTCAAATTCACTTCTTACTGTATTTAACTCTTTTTTTATTGTGATTAAATCTATAGTTGATTTTGAACCAGATTTTACAAACTTTTGCACAGTTTTATATTGTTCATCAAGTAAGTTCAGACTCTTTTTTAAATTATCTCTTTTTGATTCTAACTCTATCATCTCTTGAACTTTTTGTCCTAATTGAGTCTCCAAGATATTTAATGCACTTTTAAACTCATCAACTCTTGTATAAAAAAGTATTCTTTGGTGATTTACATATTTAGGAGCTACTACTTCTAACTCGGGAGGAAATACCAACTCTTTTGTCTCTTCTTTTACTTTTAAATTATATTCCGCTTCTAGTCTAACCTTTGTTGCTTGTAAGCTATACAACGATTGCTCATTTTCATCTAAAGATGCCTGAAATCTTGTAGTGTCAATTTTCATTAAAGGTTGACCCTTTACTACATAAGAACCCTCTTTTACTAAAAGCTCTGAAAGAATACCACCATCCAAACTTTGGATTGTTTGTATTTTTTCAGAAGGTATTACTTTACCCTCACCCCTTGCTAATTCATCAATCTCAGATAATGATGCCCACAATAAAAATATAACCATAAATAAAATTATTAATCCAAATAGGTAGTCAATCTTTTTATTTGCTTTTAAATTAGCTTGCGCATGTAGTGAATAAACAAAATCTATATCTTCTTTTGCCATAACAAACCTTTTTATTTAGCTTTATTTGATAATTCTTTTAGAACCTCTTCTTTAGGTCCATCAGCAATTATTTTTCCATCGTCCATAACGATTAATCTATCAACTAAAGATAAAACAGATGGTCTATGTGTAACTAAAATCAATGTTTTATCCCTAACTATATCTTTAATTCTTCTTTTAAATACCTCTTCAGTTTGACCATCCATAGAGTTTGTAGGCTCATCTAAAATCATAATATTTGGATTTGTTAAAATGGCTCGAGCTAAAGTTACACTTTGTCTTTCTCCTCCACTTAATCCTTCTCCTCGCTCACCTACAATCAAGTCATAACCACTTTCATGTTTACCTAAGAAATCATGAACACCTGCAATTTTTGAAGCTTTTAAAACATCATCATCACTTGCATTTAACTCACCAATGGTTATGTTATCTTTTATACTTCCCATAAACAAAAATGGCTCTTGGGGAACACAGCCAATTGCTCGTCTTAAATCCACAGGGTCTATTTGTCTGATATCTGATTTATCTATAGAAATTGAACCCTTTGTTGGTTCATATAGATTCATAATAAGTTTCCATAAGGTTGATTTTCCAGAACCTATTTTTCCTATTATTCCAACTTTTTCGCCCTTTTTAATAGTCAAATTAATATTTTTAAGTACATCAAACTGCTGACCTTTGTATGAGAAGATAACCTCTTTAAATACAATATCTCCATCAAGATTTTTTCTACTTAAATAGCTTCTATTGTCATCTCTTTCAACTGGCATTTTCATAATTTCATCAATATTTTCTAATGAAAGCATTGTTCTATCAAGTCTTATAATCATCCCTACAAATTGAGAAACAGGAGCAATTACTCTTCCGTTTAACATCATAGTTGCAATTATTGCTCCCATTGTCATCTCACCTATACTAGCTTGATATACACCCACTACTACTATAGCGATATTTGATAATTGTGCAATAAAGGCAGTAAAGAAAGTCACTATCTGAGATAAGAAATGTGACTTTTTACTGTGATGAGAAGTCTTTTCTACAGAGTTTGCCCAATAGGTTTTCATTCTATTTTGTGCACGAACTGATTTTATTATTTCTAGCCCAGATACTGCTTCAGTGAGAGCTGTTTGTTTTATCTGCTCTTCTTTTGCACTTTCTTGAACGCTCTTTTTTATAGGTTTTTGCATATAGTAAGAAAAACCAAAGGCAATTATAACTGTTGCAATTGATATATATCCAACAGGGCCACCTATATAAAATATAATAATTATAAATAAAATAACAAAAGGAAGGTCAACAATACTAGCAACCGTGGCACTTGCAAAAAACTCCCTAACACTTTCAAAAGATTGTAATCTATTTACAAACTGCCCAGTAGAAGCGGGCTTTGAGTCAAGTCTTATATTTAACAGCTGGTCAAATATATTTGTAGACATAATTACATCTGATTTTTTACTAGCAACTTCTAAAAAGTGTGATCTCATAAGTTTTAATACAAAATCAAAAATCATCACAACTAAAATACCAATAGCCATAACCCACAGTGTTGCCATGGCATTATTAGGTAAAACCCTATCATAAACATTCATTGTAAAAAGTGGCGTTGCCATAATAAACATATTTATCAAAAGTGCTGCTACTATTACTCTTTTATAAATATGTTTATTTAATCTCATTACACCCCAAAACCACTCTTTTGGTTTATCTATTGCAATATCTTTTTTTATTCTCGTATTAAAATTATATTCTGGTTTTACTAGCATCATAAAGCCAGAATATAACTCATCAAGCTTTTTAATACTTATTGTTGTAACCCCATCACTAATACCTGGCATATGTACTTTTACACTATGTTTATGAAAATCTATATCCAATAAAACACAAGCAGTATTATCTTTTAAAATCATAACAGAAGGTAGTGCCTCTTCTGAAATATCTTTTATCTCTCTTTTCAAAGTTTTTATTTTTAAGCCAATTCTTTTTGCAGCTTCTTCAAACATCTTAGGGGACATAAAAGAGTCATATATGGCTAAACCAGAGATTAAAGACTCTTTTGTAGCTTGCCTCTCATGGTATTTTGCTAAAAACAGTAAAGACTCTAAAAATGTATCAACATTTTTATTGCTTACCATATCTTCTAATTCACTCATTAATTCATTGTTATTCAATTTTTTTCTCCCCATGAAGATTTATACTTATTATATAAAAACTGGTGTCTTTCTATGTTGTCTACGTATGGATCTGTAACTTGTATTTTATCACCCAAATTACCCAATGCTTCTTCTGCTTCTCTTACACTTTTATAAAAACCATACAACACTCTTATATAATCATTTCCACCCGTTTTAAACTTATAAATAAAAGTATTATCTTTTAAATTGTATTTATCTATAAAATAATTCACATCAACTTTCCCATTTATTCCTGTAAGTGCTACTATTGAATAGGCTCGTTCATGCTCTTTAAAAAACTCTTCATTTATGTCCAATTGTTTATTATTCAATTTTTTATCCAAATTCAATTCGATACTACTCTCTTCTTGTAATATTTCAGGTTCTGCATTTATTTTAGTATCTTCTTTTGGCGTTTCAGACTTTTGTTCTTCAATAATATTTTGTTGTAATGATTTATTTTCTTCTTCAAAAAGTAAATCTTCTATCTCTTTATCAATTTTATCATGTATTCTTTTTATTCTCTCTTCATCTTTATTAACTCTATTTTCATAATTTCTATTTTTTATTGTTTCTAAATCAATTTTTTCTATTTTATCCGTACTATAAATATCCTCTAAAAGTGAATTAAAAATTCTATTTACTTTCTCTTTTTTACTAATCTCAGGGTCAATTTCATTATCACTTAATTGTAAGTTATCATCTCCTGATAATAAATCTTCTAACTCATTTGAAACAGTTTGTTTTATAACCTTTTTGATTCTAATATCAACCTCTATATCTCCACATACATTGTTATCAAGAGTATAAATAGTATCACTTAATTTAGACAAATTAAATAGTAGATTGTAATAACTGCTAAAGTTTTTAAACTCTTCTGTAATCAATTCGATTTTTTTTCTGTATAGTTCTTCTTCTTGGTTTAATACATCAATAAAACTTCGTGTACCTCCATCAAACTGTTCTTCAAATAAATTTAATATCTCTTTTAACTTGTCAACATGGTCTTTCATTATGTCAACTCTTCTTTTTGTAGCTTGATAAGTTGTATATTCTGACTCTACTTTTTGTTTTGAATCTTTTGATACATCATCTAAGTTTCTTTGAGACTCTTCTAAAAAAAGTCTCTCCCTTAAATATACTGATCTATCTTTCATCCCATTAAACAAGTTATAACTTAAAGTTACTCTTGCACTATCATGGCTTTGTTTTGTATTTTCAATATCAACACCATCATCAATCTCTTTTAATAAATAGAACTTTAATGTTGGTAAAAATCTCGATCCCTCTTGTTCTAGAACTGCTTTTTGTGCTTTTATATTTTCTATTTCTTCAAGTACTTTATAATTGTTTTTTACACCAACTTCAAGAATTTTACTTAATTTTTTAGGAATAACAGCTCGACTGATATTTGGTCTACAAGCATTAGTTGAAATCTCTTTTGGATAATATCTTTGTAGAAGAGTTTTTGTATTATCAACTTCATTTTGAAGCTCTACTAATTTTTCTTTTGCTGTTAGAATTTTATTTTCTACTAACATTCTATCAACAACATCCCCACTAACAGCTTCAGTTTGTGCTGCTATTTCAAAATATTTATCATGTATTTCAATATTATTTTTTGTAAGTGTAATCAATTCTAAATTTTTAACATACTCAAGATAAGCTAATGTTGTCTCTAATACGACATTTTCTGTTTCTGATATATTTGATATTAGTTTTGCTTGATAGTTATGCTTAGCTTCATCTACTTGGGCACCTCTTAATCCCCCATTGTAAATTATCTGTTCTAGTTTTAATTGTTGATTTGAACCATTTACAGTCTTTTGTCTTGAAGGACCATTTAAGGGAGTTGTTATAGTCTTTTTATCTTCAATATAGGCTTCATAGCTTAAAGTTGGCATATAATCGCCATATGCCTCATCAACATAAAGTTTATTTGCTTTTGAATTACTTTCAATAGATTTGATTTTAGGATTGTTCTGTAGAGTTTCGACTACAATCCCTTTTAAGGTTTCAGAGTATGAGTATACACAAAAAAACAGTAAAAAAAGAATTATTTTAATTATTTTCATTGACACTCTAAAGGCTTGATTTATCCTTTATTTTATCCAAATTCTTATGAATTTATAAATAACAATCTAAAAAAAAACCCTAGCTTTAGTAAGCTAGGGTTTTTTTAAGATAAGGCTAAGAAATGTATATTAACCGTTTCTCTTTTTGATAATTTCATCAGAAACATTTTTAGGAACTTCTTGATATGCATCAAAAAGCATAGAGTATGTTGCTCTACCTTGAGACATAGATCTTAAGTCTGTAGAGTATCCAAACATTTCAGATAATGGAATCATTGCAACAACAAGTTTTACACCAGCTCTATCATCCATAGATTGAACTTGTCCTCTTCTTTTGTTACAATCCCCAATAACATCTCCCATATAATCTTCAGGAGTTTCAATTTCAACTTTCATGATTGGCTCTAAGATAATAGCTTGTGCAGCTGCAGTTCTACAACCTTGTTTGAATCCCATAGAAGCAGCAAGTTTAAATGCCATCTCAGATGAATCCACATCATGGAAAGAACCATCATAAAGTGTTACTTGAATATCAACCATTGGGTAACCAGCTAGGATACCACCTTGCATAGTTTCAACACAACCTTTTTCAACAGCTGGAATATATTCTTTAGGAACAGCTCCACCTTTAATTTCATTTTTGAATACGAAATTTTCTTCTCCACCAGCTGGAAGAGGAGTAATAGTTAAATAAACATGACCATACTGACCTTTACCACCAGATTGTTTAGCATATTTATATTCTGATTGAACTTCGTTTTTAATAGTTTCTCTATAAGCAACTTGAGGAGCACCAACTTCAGCTTCAACTTTAAATTCTCTTTTCATTCTATCTACAAGAATTTCAAGGTGTAATTCACCCATTCCTGAAATAATAGTTTGTCCAGATTCTTCATCAGTATTTACTCTAAATGATGGATCTTCTTCAGCAAGTTTACCTAATGCAATACCCATTTTTTCTTGGTCAGCTTTAGTTTTTGGCTCAACTGCAACAGAAATAACTGGCTCTGGGAATTCCATTCTCTCTAAGATAACTGGATCTTTTTCAGAAGCTAATGTATCACCTGTAATTGTTGATTTAAGACCAACAACAGCACCGATTTCACCTGCATATAACTCAGAACACTCTTCTCTGTTATTTGCATGCATTTTAAGTAATCTTCCGATTCTCTCTTTTTTCATTTTTGTTGAGTTCATTACATATGTTCCAGATTCTAAAACACCTCTATAAACTCTTGCAAATGTTAACTGTCCAACAAATGGGTCAGTCATAATTTTAAATGCTAATGCTGCAACTTCACCTTCATCAGTAGAAGGAACGATAACAGCATCACCATCTTGAGTCTCACCTCTAATGTCAGCAACTTCTGTTGGTGCTGGTAAATACATAGCAACAGCATCAAGTAAAGTTTGAACACCTTTGTTTTTAAATGCAGTACCACAAGTCATAGGAGTAATAGTCATATTTAAACAACCAGCTTTAATACCTCTTGTGATCTCTTCTTCAGTTAACTCTTCACCTTCAAGGTATTTTTCCATTAACTCTTCAATTTGTTCAGCAGCAGCTTCAACCATAGCTTCTCTATATTGTTCAGCTTGGTCTAATAATTCAGCAGGAATCTCTTCTATGTGGTAATTAGAACCCATAGCAGCATCTTCATCCCAAACGATAGCTTTCATTTGTACTAAATCAATAATACCTTTGAAATCTTCTTCTGCACCTATTGGTAATTGAATAGGAATTGCATTTGATTTTAATCTTTCATTAACTTGTTTTTCAACCATAAAGAAATCAGCACCAGTTCTATCCATTTTATTAACGAATATCATTCTTGGTACTTTATATTTGTTTGCTTGTCTCCAAACAGTTTCAGATTGTGGTTGAACCCCACCAACTGAACAGAAAACTGCTACAGCACCATCAAGAACTCTCATAGATCTCTCAACTTCAATAGTAAAGTCAACGTGACCTGGAGTGTCAATAATGTTTATTTGTAAGTCGTCATTTGTTTTTGGGTGTTTCCAGTGACAAGTTGTAGCAGCAGAAGTAATTGTAATACCTCTTTCTTGCTCTTGTTCCATCCAGTCCATTGTAGCAGCACCTTCATGTACTTCTCCAATTTTGTGTGATACACCTGTATAGAATAAAATTCTTTCAGTAGTTGTAGTTTTTCCTGCATCAATATGAGCAGCAATACCAATATTTCTAACTCTGTTAAGTGGTGTTTTTCTAGCCATTTGTAATTCCTACCATCTATAATGTGCAAATGCTTTATTAGCTTCTGCCATTCTATGCATGTCTTCTTTTTTCTTGAAAGCAGACCCTCTGTCGTTAGCAGCTTCGAATAATTCGTTAGCTAATCTTTCAACCATTGTTCTTTCATTTCTTTTTCTAGCAGCATCAACAAGCCATCTTAATGCTAAAGTTTGTCTTCTTACAGCTCTAACTTCAACAGGAACTTGATATGTAGCTCCACCAACTCTTCTAGATTTTACTTCTAAAAGTGGTTTAACATTTTCAATTGCTTTTTCAAATAATTCGATACCAGCTTCTTCACCTCTACCGTCTAAGTTTGCAATTGCACCATACATAATTTTTTCAGCAGCAGATTTTTTACCATCTAACATTACTGTGTTAACAAATTTTGTGATCACTTTACTATTGTAGATAGGATCTGCTAATATTTCTCTAACTGGAGCTTTTCTTCTTCTCATTTTATTATCCTTCTACTTATTTCTTAGGCTTTTTAGTACCGTATTTAGATCTTGCAACAGTTCTGTTTGCAACACCAGCAGTATCTAAAGCACCTCTAACGATGTGGTATTTAACCCCAGGTAAATCCTTAACTCTTCCCCCTCTAACTAAAACGATAGAGTGTTCTTGTAGGTTGTGACCTTCCCCACCAATATATGAAATAACTTCAAATCCTGTAGTTAATCTAACTTTTGCAACTTTTCTTAAAGCCGAGTTAGGTTTCTTTGGAGTTGTTGTATATACTCTAGTACATACACCTCTTCTTTGTGGACACTTAGCAAGTGCTGGAGATTTAGATTTTTCAACCTGTTTCTTTCGCTCTTTTCTAATCAATTGATTAATAGTAGGCATTTTTTCCCTTTAGTTTTATTATAGAGACTCTAATATTTACGTGTTGAATCATGTAGATTCTCTATTTTCTTGGTTTGAGCCTTTAAGCATGCTCATGCTTCTCGTTACATCCTCAAGATGCCATGACATATGAAAAGTTTCATAATCAAAACGATACTACCATTCTAGAGAAACGTTAGTTGTTTTCTAAAAAAGTTAGGGATTATACTTAAGTATAACTTAGGAGTTGCTTATTTCTCTATATTTCTCTTGAAAAGCAAAGCTTTCCGCTTTCTCACTTTTTAGTTGTAAAAAGTAAGACAAAAAGCAACCAGACGAGTTGATGAAGGCGAAGCTCCCCTCCAGTTTTAAAATAAGTTTTCTGCCTTGCGGAACTCCTCGAAAAAGTGCATTTAGCACTTTTGTCTCCTCAAACAATCCTCAGGCTTTTCCGAAAATTATTTCAAAACTTCCGGCTTCATCAAAGTCTGGGAAAAAAGAAAGTTCAAACTATCACTTATAAATTTACTAACTAGAAGTTAGGAATCTAAACAAATCAAAAATGCAAATGTCCTTATCCCACCTTTTATTCCCAACATTTGCAAAAGCCGAGCGTTTATTTTTCTCTTTTCTAAACAAGATTGGCAACTGTTTAAGTGTTTAAAAGTTCCTAAATGGAAGTTTTAATAAACGAGTTTTGCCAAGCAGAAAAGATAAAAATAATAAGTGAGGGAACCCAAAGGGCTTTGAAACTCTGTTGGTGGTTTTCTTGTTTCTTCTTTGCCATCAAAGAAGAAAAGAGCGAAGACCGTCAGGTATTCAAGAGAATATTTTAGATAAAATCTTCCCATGACTTTACTTAACTACAAAAAAATAGGAACAGGCAATAAAACAATTATTGTACTACATGAACTTATGGGTGACCATAGAAATTATGACCCTATATTGCCATACATAGATACTACAAACTTCACATATATATTTGTAGACCATAGAGGATATGGATTATCAAAAGATATACAAGGGGAATATACTTGTGAAGAAGCAGCAACTGATGTAAAAAACCTCATCACTAAACTAAATCTAACAGAAGTGAATCTTTTAGCTCACTCAATGTCCACAATGATAGCTCAAAAAGTAGCATTAATAGATGATAGAATCAAACAACTTATTCTAATAACTCCAATCACAGCAGCTGGTATAAAAATGAAACCTCAAGCTCAAGATAAACTAATAGATAGTATGAAAAAAAATGAAAACCTTATTGAATATGTAGTTGAAAGTGCAAGTAATAGATACAATCAGCCATGGAAAGATTACAGAATCAAGATAGCATATGAAGCTTCAACCTTGGAAGCGAGAACTGGATATATGACTATGTATCTTACAACTGATTTTATAGATGAAGTAAAAAATATAAATATACCTATAAAAATAATGGTGGGTCATCATGATTTACCTGCTTTTCATAAAAACAATATTAAAAAACAATTTGAAGCTAATTATAATGATTTTGAGATAATAGAGTGCATGGAAGCAGGACATTATCCGATGATAGAGTGTCCTGTTTATTTTGTTAGTAAAGTTGAATCCTTCTGCTAACAAGTTCTTTCTTCATAACTATACGTTGAAGAGAAAAATATTCTATGAAAACGTACACTGGTATAAATAAAAACCAATAACCAAACAAGAATTATCAAATAAACAAAAAGCCCTAGAGTTCTTCCAGGATTAAATATTATCAAATTATATATAAAAGATATAGTTGAAATAAAAAGGTATAACATTCCACCATAATTAACTTCACATAATTATTTTTATTAGACTCCAAGATGCAATAACTATTTCTTTCATTGGCAATTTATTTTGTGTATTCATAATCGTTCATTTTTGACTATTTGTTACATAACAGAATTGACAATTATCACATTAAATACATATTTCAACCGTTTACTTTTCATTTAAATAGCCTATTGTTATAAACTCCTTCAATAAACTATCTTTTAACAGATTTTTAACTATTGGTTCTATTATTTTACTACTTTCTTTTGATAAAGGTTTAGTAGTATTCATCCATAGACTGTTATCAATTTCTTTAAATGTTTTTATATCATTAAAATGTAATTCTTCAATTTTACCTTCTACGATTTCATATGAAAGCAAATCCATATTAAGTTTTATATGTGTTGCTTCCATTCCTAATGCTTTTGCTTTAATAAGTCCAATTCCACTGTGAGTATCATAATGTTCTCTGACAATCATTCCTTTTTCAAAAAGAATTAATGTGTCTAGTCTATTTCTAAGTAAAATATCTTTTAAGACCTGCAACCTCTTTTCATATTCTCCATTAATTTCTTTAATTTGAGAAGAAGATAATTTTATATTTTTCACTTTGTATTTTGTTGAAAGCATATTCAACATCACTTTTTGAATATACTCATCTATATTCCAAGCACTTATATCTGTTATATTATCCTCATTCCCAAAAATTGTTAGTCCTCGTTCTAAAGATATCATTTCATTACCATGTAAAGATATGACTCCAATACTATCTATGCTTTTTAATTTTGCAACTGGAATATTTTGTGGTGCGCACGCATTAAAAAATAACATTGCAAATAAACTTAAAAGTACCAATTTGAATTTCATTTGTTTCCCTTATTATTAAAATATCAGAAAATTATATATAATTTTCGTCACAGTTTACGTCACTATTTTATCAATTTAGAATTTTATCAAGAAAGTATATAAGAAGAAAACAAAGAACAAACCTAAACTATACAAAAAGTTTTTAAATTATGATCAATAACACACTGCATTACGTATAAAATTTTACTTACTTTGTTCAAAAGCAAAGCCTAAAAATTCATATTTTAGGAAAGGTCAAGGCGAAGATTGAAATTTATGATTGAACATAGTAAACTATGTGATTAAATAAATTTTAATATTCAACGCAGAGATTTGCTAAAAGATGGATTTTTTACTATATTTTATTATTTGTCCATTAAAAGGTTCATCTAGATAATCCTCTGTATTCAATGGCTCACTTTGACTATGCACATATCCTAAAGCAACCATCATCTTAGAAAATTTTGCATGATTTCCTCTACCTGGGTCTACTATAATTATCTCACAAGACTCATTTGTATGTTCATTTAAAAACCTACTTAAATCCTCTAAGTGAAACTTTTCATATAAAACATCACTTGCTATGATTAAATCAAACTTTCCTAAAGTATCATTATTATTTGCCCAGTTGGCACACTCGAAGGGGATTTTTTCTCCATTATTTATTCTTGTGTTTTCTGTTAAGAAAACTTCTACTTCTGGATTAAAATCTGTTGTGGTTATATTTGCATTTCTATGATTTAAAACTAGGCTTGATAGGGCAATTCCACACCCTACTTCTAAGATACGTTTATCTTTTATATTATAGTCATCCATAAGATTTGCTAGAATTATTGCAGAGGGCCAAATAACACCAAAGAGTGACCAGTTTGCAGAAGATATTCCAAAAGTAGGATTTAAATCACACTTTTTATCATATTGTTGTTTGTCTTTGAGTGTTTTAACGTGTATATCCATAGTATCAAACTCTATTGTTTGATATGTATATCGTATTTTGGGCATAAGAACCTTTCTAGTTTCAGTATACTCTTATTTAGAGTATACAAACTTAATAGGGTTTTATGCTTCTAGAAGTGCCTTTAAACTTTTTACAGTAAATAGTCTTAGTCCATCTCCTTTTAGTGCTTTTACCTCATTTGTAAAGCCACTTTTTGAAAATAGTAAAACATGGTCAGGTACAATTTCAAGTTTTTCACAAAGCTCTTTTAATCTTGTAACTTCTGTTTTTTTCATCTTACTATTTGCATATCTTGATGTTCCAACTATTATTTTTCCAGATTCAGTTTCAGCCACAAGATTTATCTCATCTTTTTCATCCCAAAATCTTCCAATCTCTTCAATTGCATCATCTTTAAAAAGCTCTTTAGTATATTCATGACTTAGTTGTTCAAATATTAGTTGCATAAACTCTGCATTGTAGTTATTGAACCTTTCAAAGAACTCTTTGTATTCTGCTCTTGCAATTCCTCTATAAAGTGGTGAAATAAAAGCAAACCAAAATCTTAAAAAAGGAGCATTAAATAGTAGTTTATCAGCTACTTCATTTTCTTCAAACTTATTTGTAATGTGGTCAATAGAAGTTTCAGTATATATTACCTCTAGCTCTTCAAGATCATGTAAAGCTTTAATACCCTCATCATACTCTACATCTGCTCTTTTAAATGCACTATTAACTCTTCTATCACCTAAAGCAATACCAGTTAGAACTTTGTAGTATGGTAAAGAGTTTTTTGTTAGTTTTGATATATACTCTTGTAAATCATAATATTCATCTAAAATATGTCGCTCTATTAGTTTACCAAGTGGTTTTGTAGTGTCAATCTTGATATCCAATCCACCAAAAATGGCAAAATAATTTAGTGCAGTTTCCATATCTTTTGGGTTGTTTTGTTTACAAAAATATTGAAATTGTTCTAATATTGTTTTAGTATTTAGTATTATAGGAAAGCCTTTTTTTGTTTTTGGGATTATAACATAAATCGGATATAATACCTTTATGAATATCAAATTTGCTACTTTTAATCTATTTCAATTTGCAGCTCCTCCTTTTTCTTGGTATTTCAAAAAAGACAGATTTACAAAAGAACAATGGGAAGAGAAGCTATCTTGGATAAAAAATCAAATCAAAATTATGGATGCTGATATAATAGGCTTTCAAGAAGTGTTTTCCATAGATGAGTTAAAAGAACTCTGCAAAGAGTTAGGTTATGGACACTTTTTAAATGTTGATACTCCAAAAACTAATACAAAAAATCCAACAATTTATAAAACTACTGTTTTAGCCCTAGCTTCAAGGTTTCCAATTATTTCAAATAAAAATGTTCGGTATGATGTACCTAGCATAAAAAAACATAACTTTAAAGAAAAATTTGCTTTTTCAAGGGTTCCAATAAAAGCTATTATTGAACTACCCAATAAAAGAAAAATTGCAGTTTATGTAAATCACTTCAAATCAAATAGATTAAATGAATTTGAGTATATATTTAATAAAGAGACTACCTTAAAAGAGAAATTAGAAAAAACAAAAGTAGCACTTGAAAATGATTTTTCCAGTGTATTAAAACAAAGATTATGTGAAGCATCTTCTCTTTTTATGGATATAAAAGAGTCTAAAATCCCTACAATCTTTTTATGTGATTTAAATGATAAAGAATTCTCTATGACAATTGATGCTTTGACAAATAAGGCTTATCATGAAGATTTAAGTAGTGATGAATATGTACTTTTTGACGCATATTATCATCATGAGCAAGAGGTTTATAACCCTCATCCAGAACAAAAAAGCATAGAAAGAACTCCTACAAGTTATCACTTCTCAAATGGGAATATTATTGATTATATTTTTATATCAGAGGATTTAAAAGAGAAAATAGTTTCATATGAAGTATTTGATGAGCATCTAAAAAGAAACCAAGACGGGTCACTATTGGAAAGTGACCATGCCCAAGTTGTTTGTGAGTTAAGTATAGATTAAACTATTTACCATCAAACTCTTTGTCTTCTGTATTATGTACAACTTTATCAGCAATAACTTTTACTTCTCTTGCAACACCATTAGCTTCTTCAGCTGATGATGCATTTTGTTGTGTAACATAATCTAAAGAGATTACAGCATCATTGATTTGTTCAATTGCACCTGTTTGTTCAGATGAAGCAGTTGAAATATCACTAATTAAAGATAATGTATTATGAATATTTGTATTTAGTTTTTCATAACCTTCAATCATCTCACTTGAAATACTTTTACCTTCATTTGCTTTTGCTGTTGCATTTTCAACAAGAGTTTTAATCTCTTTAGCAGCCTCAGCAGATCTTGAAGCAAGATTTCGTACTTCTTGAGCAACCACTGCAAAACCTTTTCCAGCTTCTCCTGCTGTTGCAGCTTCAACAGCAGCATTTAGAGAAAGAATATTTGTTTGGAATGCTATTTGGTCAATTACCCCAATTGAATCTGCAATTGCATTTGTTTGCTCATTTATCTCATCCATTGATGTGGCAGTTCGAGAAGCTAGTTCTCTACCATTTGTAACAGAGCTTGAAACTTCATTTGCATATGTGTTCATTTGCATAATATTAGTAGAACTATTTTTAATATTTGCAGTTATCTCTTCTACAGCAGCTGCAGTCTCTTCTAGTGATGCAGCTTGTTTATTTGCAGCAACTGATAGCCCTGAAATAGTACTAGATAATTTTTCAGAATTATGTGAAAGTGTAGTTCCTGTATTTCTATTTTCTATTAACATAGCAGTGATAGCTCCACCTAAACTATTTACATCATTACATAAAGCTTTTAATTCCCCGTCCATATTTGAAATATCTATTTTTGATCTATAGTCATAACTTGTATATAAAGATAGAACTGACATTGCACTCTTTACATTTAGTTCTATAGCAACTAGCATTTCATTAATAACACTTTTTAACTCATTTAATGAAGGGTTAGATGTCTCACCTTGGATTCTCTTACCTAAGAAACCTTTTTTAGCCTCATTTGCACACTCAATAGCACTATCAACTATTTCTCTGTCATTTTCAACATTTGCTTTTGTTTTTAAAATATTTTCATTTACTATTTTTGCCATTTGACCTAATTCATCACTAGAATCAATATCTATCTCATTGGCTTCTTTTGTTTCAAGATTTAAATATCTAAAGAACTCTAATAGTCCTGTTTGAAACTCTACTAAAGGATCTTTTATAGCTTTTGTTATTGTAGATATAACAAATACTGCAATAACAAGTGCAATAACTATCAATACATATAAAATATTAAGAGTTTTATCAATCTGCTTTAAATCATGCTCATATGATTCTTTATTTGCTTTATCTGCTTGGGCACTTATTTTACTTAGATTTTTATTTAGCTTTACATAAAGCTCATCTGTTACTGATAACATTGGATTTGCCATTCCAATATCAATACTCAACATTTCTATAGCATCTTTTACGGCTTGGTTATAAGCTGCTATATCTTTTTGAACTTGTATAAATGTAGCTTTCTCTTTTTTAGTTAAAAATGGTTCTTTAACTATTTTTGCAGCTGTAGATACATATCTTTTTTGTACTTCATCTAAAATTGCTAACTGTTTATCAATTTCTGTTTGGGCATAACCATCAGATGTATAACTAAAGACCTTATATAAAATTGAATTAAACTGATTTATATCAGATAAAATTGAACTACTTGATTTATAAAGTTCAAATTTAACTTCAACAATGTTATTTAAAGTCTCTTTTTCAGTTTTTAATGCATTTGTAGAAAAGATACCAAGTATTATTAAAAATATTACTAGTATTGCAGGTGCAACAAGTACTTTTGTTCCAATTTTTAAATTTTTTATTCCAAACATTCCTCATCCTATAAGTTCTAGATTACCCACTTAAATACACAAAAGTGTACTTAAATAGAAAATAAAACCCCTGAAATAAATTTCAGAGGTTTAAAAAATCATATTAAAAATATTGATTATTTATATGCACCAGCACCAATTAATTGGTTATCTCCAATACCTATAACGTATGAAGTTTTTGGTGTTTGTTTTCCTGTTGCTGGATGTGCCCAAACATAATCAACCCAACCAGAACCATCTGCTTTTACTTTTTTAATAAACTCGTTAAATAACTCTGTCCCTTGTTTATCTTTATAATGTAAAAGATTTTTACCTTTTAAAGGTTTTTTAGGATGAGCAGTAATTACTCCGTCAAAATCATTAGCCCAAATATATAAGTCATTTCTTACAAACTTACTCTCTTTTTTATTAAATTCTTCAACACATTTTGCAACGCCAACCTCTTTACAAAAAGCTACCCCTTCTTCAACTAAAGCTTTTGCTTGGTCTGGTGTACTATCTGCAAATGAGAAAGTAGCACTCAATAATAACGATGCCCCTAATGTAACTAATTTATTCATGTATTCTCCTTGTTGTTTTATAAATATTTACATATATATTATTAAAAATAACTTAATTTTGACAATTTAAAATAATCTAATTTTACAGCTAAGTTGCCCATATTGTAGGCCCTGCATACTTTTAACTCATATTTAAATAATTTTATATTTTATATTATTCTAAAAAATTATACATTTTTGTTAAAAGTTTTTACATTTTTGCAAAAACATATTCAATGAACTTGCAAATTTTTGCACATCTTTTTTATTAAAAGGTGGTGGACCTTTTGTCATTTCTCCTGCATCTCTTATACTTTGCATCAGATTTCTTATGGCTAAATATTGTTTAATATTATCATCTGTATAAGTCTCGCCTCTATGATCAATTGCATGAGCTTGTTTTTCTATGACTCTTGACGCCAATGGTATATCAGCGGTAACCACTAAGTCACCTTTTTGAACCTCATCTACTATCTTATTATCAGCTTCATCTGCACCCAAATCCACAATAATATATTTCACATGATTTGATTTACCAATATCTATTTTTTTATTTGCAAAAACTAAAGTCTCTAAGGCATTTTTTTCAATAGCTCGTAAGACTATTGGTTTTAGCATATTAGGAAAAGCATCACCATCTATAAAAAGCTTCATTATAAAATCTCTTGCACTCTTCCAACTTGCCCATCTTGCAGTCTAACTTTTATACCATGAGGATGAGTAGGAGAATTTGTTAAGATATTTTTCACTATCCCTTGAGTTAGATTACCACTTCTTTGGTCTTGTTTTAAAACTATATTTACCTTTGCTCCAATTTTTACATCAAAACGCTTTTTTCCATCTGCCATTATTATCCTTTTTATTTTTGAGTATATCTATTTTTTGGTATAAAATACATAACCGTCTCATATATTCCTTCCATATAGTGTCTTAGATAAACATCATAATCTTTTTCAATACTTAAGACTAATTGCGGAACTTTATACCAATCTTCTGCTTTATGGTAAATACAAATTGCAAGTATTGGTTTATATTTTTTTATTGTTTCTTTTGCACCCTCAATTGCATCTTGTTCTGCACCTTCTATATCAAGTTTTATATAATCAACTTTTCCATTTATAAGATTATCTATACTATTTATATTTGTCGCTTGATAATCATGGGCACAATTATTTTGTTTCTCTTCTTTTATCTCACTTACTATTTTTCCACTTCCTAAACCACAATTTATAAACTCAATATTATCAATATCACCAAAATCTCTTTTTGCAATATTTATATGTAAAGTGTTTGGTTCTACACAGTATATCTTTTCAAAGTCTGGATAGTTTTTAATAATCTCTTTTAAAGTATCTCCCACATATCCACCGCCATCTACAAATCTTATATTTTCTATTTGTGGAATTATCTCTTTATCAAAATATTGACTTTCGTGGTCATTTGTAAAACCTTGCATAAACTCTAAGTCATAAGATATTTTAAAATTAATAACTTTCTCAAATATCTTTTTTGATTTATCATCTGCTAAAAGATTGTAAGTCTTTTCATACTCGTTTCTTTTTTTTATAAAGTTATCTTGAAAATCTTCTATAAAATCAGGACTAGCTAATTGTAAATCACTATATTTACAAAGAGATAGATAATTTATATTTCTAAATCCCATTTTATCAAGGCTATTTTTTACTTCAAGGGGACTTCCGCTTGATGTTGATAATATCAAAGCCTCTTTTGGAACATCTTCTATTTTTAGGACTGTTTTTTTTCGAGAACTTTGAACTCTTGTAAAATCATCAATTATTCCATCTATTTCAATATGTTTTAATACTGATTTTGTAAGTTTGTTTATACCAAGAATATACTTTTTAGCAGTAGAAGAGATAAAGAGTTCAACTAACTCTTTATCTTTTTGATTTATGTAATCAAGCTCTATTAGATTGATGATTTGTCCTTTTTTATTTGAAGGATTATATCATCATATTATTTTAGTAAATCTTTGTTGGCACTTTCATGACCTAAATATTCATGAGCTAAATATGAACTTCTAGCATATGGAGTTGAGTGTACAAATTCAAAACCTAAATCCATCGCAAGTTCTTTATATCTTGCAAATTGTTCTGGTTTTACATACTCGATAACTTTTGCAAAATCTCCACTTGGTGCTAAATATTGCCCAATACTTAAAAATTTACACCCAACAGCAACAAGGTCTTTAAATACTTGTACCATCTCTTCTTCAGTCTCTCCAAGTCCTACCATAAGAGCTGATTTAGTTTTAATCTTATCGCCACCTAACTCTTTTAATCTTTTTAATACCTCAATTGACCTCTCATAAGAAGCATTTTTTCTGATTTTATAAAATCGAGGAACCGTCTCAATATTATGTCCAATAATAACAGCACCAGAATCAATAACAGTTTGAAGTGACTCTTCACGTGCTTTGAAATCAGGGATTAAAATCTCCACTTGTGTGTCAGGACATTTTTCTAAAATATCTTTTGTTACTCTATAAAATTGTTGTGCTCCACCATCAGGTAAATCATCTCTAGCAGGACTTGTGATAACTACAAATTTAAGTCCAAGATGTTTTACAGAAGTCGTGACTTTTTGTATTTCAGACAAATCAACCTCAGTTGGAAGTCCTGTTTTTACATTACAGTATGAACATCTTCTTGTACATATATCACCAAGAATTAAAAATGTTGCATTTTTCTTTGCAAAACATTCACTTATGTTTGGACATTTTGCTTCTTGGCATATTGTATGTAATCCACCTACATCTTTTAAAAGACCTTCCATCTCTATTTGAGCACTAGGTGTTAATTTTTTTCTTAACCACTCTGGTTTTTTATAATTTACTTTTTTCTCTTTAAATTCTATATTATTTGGCATAGTCATATTTATCCTTTAATAACTCTTCTTTTTTATCTTTTTCTTTTTGTGTTAACTGTGAAGGTATTAGCTCCACATTAAAACTTTTTTCAAAAGAGTCAATTAATAACTCTTTTGCTTTTTCATATGTTAAATCTATATCTAAATCTTCTAGGCTTATTCCATATCTATTATCAATGCTGTTACTATTTTCACTATTTGTGTTACTTTTTTTCACAGAGCAAATTGGAATTGATCCGTGTTGAAATATCACTTTTTTTGTTCTTCTTTGTGCATTTCCACCAATTTTTTGTCCATTTACCAAAATATCATAGGCTTCAAAACCCACTTGACAAAACTCATTTTTTGATAACATTACACTCTCATCATCTTTGGCATAATTGGTCTTTAAACCCAGTTTTTTATAAAAATCTATCAAAAAATAACAAATTTTTTCATATGATTGTTTAATATTGTAACTTTTTAGTAAAGCTGTTGGTATTACCAATGAATATGATAAATCATGTCCATGAAATAACACTCCACCACCTGTTACTCTTTTGGCATAATCACCTTCATACTCATTTGCAAATGAATATGAAGAAAAGTCTTGTGATACACCTATTGTAAATGAATTAGTCCAATGATATACTCTTAATATTGGTATATCATTATTCTCAAATGATGATATCAATGCATCGTCTGTTGCCATGTTAATTTTAGCACTGTTTTTAGCATCTTTTATCACTCTAAAAGAGCTTTTTTCTTCAATCATAAAAACCTTTTTAACAATAAAAATAATTATTTTTATCTTAAACTTAAATTTTAATTAAAATTTTACATATTTTTAACATATTTTTATGTTAAAATTGATTAAAATTTGCACTTTTTTCATTATAATTGATAATATTTCTAATTTAACTTAAAAATATAAATTAATTTAATTTATAAATTTAATTTAAGTAAAAATACGTATCATATGCTCACAATTCGATAAACACGATACTGAGCCTACATTATTTTTACATAATGTGCATATGCTCGTTTGTAATAGTGGGAAAAATCGCAATTTATAATTAAAAATCTAACAAGGATTACTAAATGTCAGTTGAAAACTTAAACGATGTCATAAAAGATCTTGATCCACAAGAAACACAAGAATGGGTTGAAGCTTTAGATGCAGTATTAGAAACAGAAGGACCTAAAAGAGCACACTTTCTTTTAGAGAAACTAATTGATAAGGCTAGAAGAAAAGGTACATACTTGCCTTTTAAAGCTACAACAGCATATTTAAACAGTATTGATGTAAATGATGAACCTAAAATGCCAGGTGATAGAGATATTGAGAAAAAAATCAGATCTGCTATTAGATGGAATGCAGCAATGATGGTACAAAGAGCATCTAAAAAGAATTTAGAGCTTGGAGGACATATTGCGTCATTTCAATCATCTGCAACACTATATGATGTAGGATTTAATCACTTCTTTAGAGCACCAAATGAAAAAGATGGTGGAGATTTAGTTTTTTATCAAGGACATATTGCTCCTGGAATTTATGCTAGAAGTTTTGTAGAGGGTAGAATTTCTGAAGCTCAAATGGATAACTTCAGACAAGAAGCACTAGGTGATGGATTATCTTCTTATCCACATCCAAAACTTATGCCTAACTATTGGCAGTTTCCAACAGTATCAATGGGACTTGGACCTATCCAAGCTATTTATCAAGCAAGATTCTTAAAATACTTAACCCATAGAGGTATCAAAGATTGTAGTGAACAAAAAGTTTATTGTTATATGGGTGATGGTGAGTGTGATGAACCAGAATCATTAGGTGCAATTGGACTGGCAGGACGTGAAGAACTAGACAACTTAGTATTTGTTATCAACTGTAACTTACAAAGACTAGATGGTCCAGTAAGAGGAAATGGTAAGATTATTCAAGAACTTGAAGGTAACTTTAGAGGAAATGGATGGAGAGTACTAAAAGTAATCTGGGGAAGACATTGGGATGAATTATTAAGAAAAGATACTTCAGGAAAACTTCTTCAACTTATGGAAGAGACTGTTGATGGTGAGTACCAAAACTTTAAACAAAAAGGTGGAGCTTACACAAGAGAAAACTTCTTTAACAAATATCCAGAAACTGCAAAACTTGTAGAAAATATGAGTGATGCTGAAATTTTTGCATTAAACAGAGGTGGACATGATCCATTAAAAGTTTATGCAGCATATAAAGCAGCAAATGCAACTAAAGATAGACCAACTGTAATTTTAGCAAAAACTGTAAAAGGTTATGGAATGGGTGAATCTGCAGAAGGTAAGAATATCGCGCATGGTGTTAAAAAAGTTGATACTGATTCATTAAAACAATTTAGAGATAGATTTAGAATTCCAGTTTCAGATGAAGATTTAGAATCATACCCATATTATACATTTGCAGAAGATTCTCCTGAGATGAAATATATGAAAGAAAGAAGAACAGAGTTATATGGACATCTTCCTCAAAGAAGAGCAAAATTCACTGAAAAACTTGAACTTCCTGCTTTAGATAAATTTGAATCAGTTTTAGGTGGAAGTGGTGATAGAGAAATCTCTACAACTATGGCATTTGTAAGAATTTTAAATGTTTTAGTTAAAGATAAAAAAATTGGAAAAAGAATTGTTCCAATCGTTCCAGATGAAGCTAGAACTTTTGGTATGGAAGGTATGTTTAGACAATTAGGTATTTACTCTTCTGAAGGGCAAAAATATATTCCTCAAGATAGAGATCAAGTTGCATATTATAAAGAAGATAAAAAAGGTCAAGTACTTCAAGAAGGTATTAATGAGCTTGGTGCTATGGGTTCTTGGGTTGCAGCTGCAACTTCATACTCTGTAAATGATTGTCCTATGATTCCATTTTATATCTTCTATTCAATGTTTGGATTCCAAAGAACAGGTGATATTACTTGGGCAGCTGGAGATCAAATGGCAAGAGGTTTCTTAGTTGGAGGAACTTCAGGTAGAACTACACTAAATGGTGAAGGTTTACAACACGAAGATGGTCACTCACACGTTATTGCTAATACAGTACCTAACTGTGTCTCTTATGACCCAACATTTGGATATGAAGTTGCTGTTGTAGTTCAAAAAGGTATAGAAAGAATGTATGGTGAAAACCAAGAAGATGTATTCTATTATATTACAACATTAAATGAAAACTACAAACAACCTGCAATGCCAGAAGGTGTTGAAGAAGGTATTTTAAAAGGTATCTATAAATTTAAAACTGTAGAAGCTAAAAAGAATTTCAAAGTTAAATTATTAGGTTCTGGTTCTATTTTCCAACAAGTATTAGCTGCGGCTGATATTTTAGCAAATGAATATGGAATCGCTTCTGAACTTTACTCTGCTACTTCATACAATGAATTAACAAGAGAAGCACAAGAAGTTGAAAGAAGAAACTTATTAAATATTGATTCAGAAGATGAGATTGCATATGTTGATCAAGCACTAGGAAGTGATGATGAAAATATTATTATTTCAGCAACTGATTATATAAAATCTTATTCTGAGCAAATTGCTCCATTTGTAAAAGGAAGCTTCAAAGCTCTTGGTACAGATGGATTTGGTAGATCAGATTCAAGAGCTAATTTAAGAACGTTCTTTGAAGTTGATACTAACTTTATTGTATTTACAACATTAGCTCAATTAGCTAAACTAGGTAAGATTGAAAAATCTGTTGTTGCAGAAGCTATGAAAAAATACAATATAGACCCAACTAAACCAAACCCACTAAAAGCCTAAGGAGTATAAGATGAGTACTTTAGTAGATATTTTTATTCCTGATTTAGGAGCGGACAAAGACGTTGATTTAATTGATGTTATGGTTAGTATTGGTGATACAGTTGAAGTTGAAGATGGTTTAATTACTTTAGAAACAGAAAAAGCTTCAATGGATGTTCCAACAACTCATGCAGGAGTTATTAAAGAGATTCTTGTAAAAGTTGGAGATAAAGTAAACTCTGGTGATTTAATTGCTAGAGTTGAAGTTGAAGATGAAGCAAGTAGTGAAGATACTACTTCTGAAAAAACTTCTACTGCTACTTCTGAAGAAAAAGAAGAAGCTCCAAAAGAAGAAACTCAAAAGAAAGAATCATCTAAGGATTCTAGTAAAATGGATTTAAAATCAGCAGAAGCTGAACTACAAGAAATTTCAGCTTCAGGTGCAGAAATTTCTTGTCAATTTGTAAATGAGCAAACTATATGTTCAGTAATTGAAGAAGTTCATGTTCCTGATTTAGGTGCAGATAAAGATGTTGATCTTATAGATGTAATGGTTAATGTTGGTGATACAGTTGAGTTTGAAGATGGTTTAATCACACTTGAAACTGAAAAAGCATCAATGGATGTACCAGCACCATTTGCAGGAGAAATTTTACAACTATTTGTTGAAGCTGGAGCTAAAGTAAATTCTGGCGATTTAATTGCAAAAATGGTTAAAACAGTAGTTATGGAATCAAAAGTTCCTACTTCAGTTAAAAAAGAAGAACCAGTTAAAAAAGAAGAGCCAAAACAAGTTACAACAGTACAAGAAGTAGCAGCAACTTCTGCTTCTGAAGCAACTGCTGTATTAACACAAAAAGCTAAAAAAGTTTATGCTTCTCCATCAGTTAGAAAAGTTGCACGTGAATTTGGTGTTGACTTAGGTTTTGTAAAAGGAACTGGTAGAAAAAATAGAATTCTAAAAGAAGATATAAAAGCTTATGTAAAAGAGCAGTTATCTAAACCAGCAGTAGCAGCTGCAGGAACTGGAACTGGTCTTGGATTTAACTTCCCAGAGCTTAAAGAGATTGATTTCTCTCAATTTGGTGAAATAGAGACTGTTGAATTAACAAGAATTCAAAAAATTTCTGGACCATCATTACATAGAAACTGGGTTTCAATGCCTCACGTTACACAATTTGATGAAGCAGATATTACTGAAATGGAAGATTTTAGAAAAGCTCAAAATGCAATTGCAGATGGATTTAAACTTTCTCCACTTGTGTTTGTAGTAAAAGCCGTAGCAAAAGCACTTGAGATTCACCCAAAGTTTAACGCATCGTTAAGTCCTGATGGTCAAAGTTTGATTATGAAAAAATATTTCCATATAGCAATTGCTGTTGATACTCCAAATGGACTTGTAGTACCTGTAATTAGAGATGTTAATAAAAAAGGTTTCAAAGAGATTGCTCTTGAAATGGCTGATATATCTTCTAGAGCTAGAGATGGTAAACTTAAATCACAAGATATGCAAGGTGCATCATTTACTATTTCTTCTTTAGGTGGAATTGGTGGTACTAAATTTACTCCAATTATCAATGCCCCTGAAGTTGCTATTTTAGGATTATCAAAATCTGAAATGAAACCAGTATGGGATGGTGAAAACTTTGTACCAAGATTGACTTTACCACTATCTCTATCTTATGACCACAAAGTGATTGATGGTGCAGATGGTGCAAGATTTACAACTACATTATCACAACTGTTAAGTGATATTAGACTATTAAGTCTGTAAGGAAGAAAAATGAGTAAAGTTATAGATATTTTAATTCCTGATTTAGGTGCAGACAAAGATGTTGACTTAATTGATGTTATGGTTAACATTGGGGATGAAGTTGAAGAAGAAGATGGACTTATTACCCTAGAGACTGAAAAAGCCTCTATGGATGTTCCTACAACTCACAGTGGTACTATAAAAGAGATACTTGTGAAAGTTGGAGATAAAGTAAATTCTGGTGATTTAATCGCTAGAATTGAAGTAAAAGAAGAAGCTTCTGCAACACCTGCTGTTGAAGAAAAAGTACAAGAAGCTCCAAAAACTAAGGCTGAACCAGTAAAAAGTTCTGTAAATACTGATGGTGCAAATAAAGTAAAAGGTCAAGTTCTTGTAATAGGAGCCGGACCTGGCGGTTATTCTGCTGCTTTTAGATGTGCAGACTTAGGACTAGATACTGTTTTAGTTGAGAGACATGATACTTTAGGTGGTGTTTGTTTAAATGTTGGATGTATTCCATCAAAAGCTCTTCTTCATGTAGCAAAAGTTATGGAAGAAGCAGAACACATTGAACATGCAGGTATCAAATTTACAAAACCTGAAGTTGATTTAAAAGGTGTAGCTAACTATAAAGCTGGCGTAGTAAAAAAACTAACAGATGGTTTAAGTGCTATGGCTAAAATGAGAAAAGTAACTGTAATTCAAGGTACTGCAGAATTTCTTGATGACCATTCAGTTATTGTAAATCATACAAAAGATGATGGACAAACTGTTGTTACTTTTGATAACTGTATTATTGCAGCTGGTTCACAAAGTTCTAAAATGTCGTTTATTCCACATGAAGATCCACGAATCTGGGATTCTACAAATGCTTTAGAAGTAAAAGAAGTACCTAAAAGAATGTTAGTTATGGGTGGTGGTATTATTGGACTAGAAATGGGAACAGTATACCAAAAACTTGGGAGTAAAGTAGACGTAGTAGTTCGTGGTCCACAAGTAATGACAGGAACAGATAAAGATATTGTTAAAATCTATACAAAATCAAATGAAAATAGATTTAACTTTATGTTTAAAACACAAACACAAGCTATCATCCCTAAAGAAGAAGGTATCTATGTTGAATTCAAAGGTGATAATGCACCTGCAGAACCTCAAGTTTATGATGCTGTTCTAGTAGCTATGGGAAGAACTCCAAATGGATTAAAACTTGGACTAGATAAAGCTGGTGTAAATGTAAATGATAAGGGTATGATTGCAACTGATAATCAACTAAGAACAAATGTTCCTCATATCTTTGCTATTGGTGATATTATTGCAGGACCAATGCTTGCTCATAAAGCAGTACATGAAGGGCATGTTGCAGCTGAAGTTATTGCAGGTCATAAAGTATTTTTTGAACCAAAACAAATTCCAGGAATTGCATATACATTCCCAGAAATTGCAACTGCTGGTCTTAGTGAACTAGAAGCTAAAGAGGCAGGTATTAACTATGAAGTTGCCACTTTCCCTTGGTCTGCATCAGGAAGAGCACTTGCAGCTGATGTTTCTAAAGATGGTATGACTAAATTAATCTTTAATAAAGATACTCACCAACTAATAGGTGGAGCACTTGTGGGAGATAATGCAGGTGAATTACTAGGTGAAATTTCACTAGCACTAGAAATGGATTGTGATGCAGAAGATATCGCTCTAACTATTCATGCTCACCCTACTTTACATGAGTCAGTTGGTATGGCTGCAGAAATCTTTGATGGAACTATCACAGACTTACCAAATGCAAAAGCTAAAAAGAGATAAAAACTCTTTTTAGTTACGCTATAATGTCAAATGACATTTTATAATATACTAGACTTTATACTTATAGTTACTATCTCTTTTTTGATATATCACAGTTATATTCAAAAAAGTTATCTAAAGATATTTGACTACTTCAAAATCTTTTTTATACTTACTGTTTCTGCAAAACTTGCTGGCTTTACAGGCACACTTTTACAAAAATTTTATATAACAAAAGCAGATACTTATACTACTTTGATACTAATTGCATTTGTGATAAACATTTTAATACTTTATTTTGGATGGAATATTTTATTGAAAATTTTTGCAAGTTTAGTAAATAGTGAAAAGATTAAATCTTTTTTTGCAAAGATTTTTACAATACTAGAAGTGACTATTTTGACAACTTTTCTACTATATATAACTATGCAATTTTATCCAGCTAAAAAATACATCTATCCCACAATAAAAAAGTCTTATACCTATCCAAAAATAGAGCACTTCTATTCTCATTTTTTAAATGCTGATTTTATGATAATGATTTTAAATCAAGATACTTCAACAAATCATAAAGAACTACTATTTAAAAGTTTTAAAAATAGTTTCTAAGCTCTCTAGCCCATGCTATATAAGCTTTTGTATTAAGATGTAAGCCATCAGTAGTAAAACTACTTAAAAGGGCTTCATCTTGAGATAATGCCTTATTTAAATCTATATATGTCAAATCATTATTAGTACAATATTCTTGAAGTTTTATATTTAACTCTTTTACTTTTTTGTTAAAAGAGTTCATTTGGGTATAAAGTATAGATTGCACAATTACTTTTGAAGATGATTTTTCTAACTCTTTTAGTATTTCAACATAGTTTTCAAAGATTTTGTCTAAACTTTTATAAGAGTTCATGTCATTAATACCAATCATCAGATAAATACACTGAGCATGCACTTCAGTAGCCAAATCCAATCTTGATAAAACATCCTTAGTAGTATCCCCATCATGACCAAGGTTTATAACTTTTTTAGGATAAAGTAAAGTATCCCATTCTCCCCTAGCAATTAAGGAGTCTCCTAACATAATGATGTCGATGTTATTTTTCATAATTACTCACTTTAATATATAGTATATTATACAAATAAAGTATTAAAAATAGTGAGTGAAGAAGTTATTAGTAGAATATTTTAAACATAAGTAGTTTTATATTCCAAAACTACTTATGTAATTGTATATAATTAAGCTTTAGGCATCACTTTTATAGCCACGATTTGAATCTCTTCCATATCCCAAACTCCACCTTTAACATAAGGTTCATTTTCTAACCACTCGTTAAAAGCATCTTCACTCTCAAAGTTTGTTACTACTGATGACCCAACCATAACATCATCTTCAATTAGTGCACAAGCACTTACTATTTTACCTTCTGCCATTAGCTTTTGTGTAGCTTCTACGTGAGCTGGTCTTGAAGCCATTCTTTTGTCAAGTGCGTTTTCATTATCATAAGCTATTACTAAATATTGCATACTATTCCTTTAATTTTTTGCTAATTATAGCTAGAATAGATGATAAAAATATAAAATTAGTTGAAAATCATGCCATTTGCTATGGCAAAAGAGGCTGGGTAAAGTAGTACGTTAAAGTATCTAAAAAAGAGTGTGATTTTAATGTTTATTGGCATTACTTCATGTATTTCTAAGCCAGAGCTTAGTTTTTGCATCATATTTATTTTAAATGCCATATCTAAAAACTTAATAACAATAATTGAACTCATCCAAAAATTAAAATTATTGAGATAAACAGCTACGGCAATAGCATAAAAAAAACTTGCATGTAAGATAAAATATAAAAAAATATTTTTAATATAAATTTGATAGTTGTTATAAATCAATCCATAAAGATTGTCGTGTTTTTGCCAATTTGATTCAAAAAGCTCAACAGCCATAAAAAGTAGGAGTAAGGAAAATAAATCCATTTTAAGTAAGTAACAATAGAGCTAAAGCTCTATTGTCTATTCTTCTAAGTCTTTAAACTTAATTTTTTGATCTTTATAAAGACCAGTTCCTACTGGTATAGTTCTACCAATAACAACATTCTCTTTTAAGTCTTCTAGCATATCCATTTTAGCTGAGATTGCAGCTTCCGTAAGAACTTTAGTAGTCTCTTGGAAAGATGCAGCTGAAATAATAGAATCAGATGTAACAGCAGCTCTTGTAATACCTAATAATAAAGGATCAGCAATCGCAGGCTCTCCACCTAGTCTCATAATTCTTTTATTCTCAATTTGGAATCTTTTCTTAGAAACCATATCTCCAACGATGAATTTTGTATCTCCACCATCAAGAATAGATACCTGTCTCAACATTTGAGATAAAATAACCTCAATATGTTTATCAGCAATATTTACCCCTTGAGATCTATATACTTGTTGTACTTCAGAAACAATAAAGTAGTGAAGTGCTTTTTCACCTAAGATTCTAAGTACATCATGAGAAGCAACTTGTCCATCTGTTAATGCTTCACCAGCATGAACAAATTCACCTTCATGTACTAAAATTTGTTTAGCTTTATCCACTAAATACTCAACTTTATTACCTTTATCATCTGTAACAATAATTCTTTGTTTATTTCTTAAACTTTTTCCAAAAGAAATAATACCATCAAAAGATGCTAATACAGCAATATTTTTTGGTCGTCTAGCTTCAAATAATTCAGATACTCTTGGAAGACCCCCAGTAATATCTTTTGATTTTTGAGAAGCTTTTGGTGTTTTACCAATAATATCAGCAATCTCAACTTTTTGCCCTTCTGCAACAAAAAGTGATGTTTTAGGGTCAAGTGTATATCTAATTAATTCACTATCGTCAGTTGCTAATACAATTGTTGGTTTAAATCCTGCTGGAACATATTCATTAATTACTAATTTAGATGTACCAGTTAAATCATCAAATTGCTCAGATGCTGTAATACCAGGAATAATATCTTCAAATGTTACAGTACCAGCTTTTTCTGAAATAGTTGGGTTTGCATATGGGTCCCATTCTGCAATTACAACTTGTTCTGTTTTTTCTGGTTTTGCAAGAATTGTATCTTTTTCAATATCAGAACTATCATTTAATTCTAATACAGAACCTCTTGAAATATAGTGTCTTAATGCTTCTCTATCATCAGCATCAACAACAACTGCAAAAAGTCCTTTTTCAACAACTTTATGTCCTGCTTTAATATCATGTCTTCTCTCTAAATAGTCCCCAGTTAATTTATAATATTTAACTGAACCTTTAGCTCCAGAGACAACATTTGTAGTAATTGGTGCACCATCTTGAACTTTTAATTCTGAAGCAAATGGGATTCTGTTTGGAACATTCCATCCATCTTTAATCATCTCAACGATAGATTCATTCTCTTCAACTTCTTCACCATCTGCATATGGTAAATATAATTTACCTTCGATTTTACCACTTACACCTGCAAGCTCATTTGCTCTTGCTACATCATTCTTTCTTAAGTAGAATTTCTTCTCTTCTTTTCCATTAGTAATTGTTAAAATTGTCTCTTCATGAAGAGTCTCTGTTGTAATTTTACCTTTAAATGGTGCATTTATTTTTGGTTCTACAAGTAAGATACCTGCATTTCTTCTATTTGCAACAATTATTTTATCAGCTTTAGAAACATAAGTTTTGATATTGTAATATCTAATAAACCCTTCTTTATCAGCTCTTAATTCTCTTTCTGTTTGAGTTGCACTTGCAGTTCCCCCAACGTGGAAAGTTCTTAGTGTAAGCTGTGTTCCTGGCTCACCAATTGATTGAGCAGCAAGTACACCAACAGCTTCACCTGGATTAGCTTTTCTTTGTTCACCAAGGTTTAGACCATAACATTTTGAACATAATCCATTTTCAATTTTACAAGTTAATGGAGTTCTAATTACTACTGATTTAACTTCTGATTCTTTTACAATTTTTGCATCTTCTTCAGTAATTAATGTACCTTCAGTAAATAGTATTTCATTAGATATTGGATCAATAATATCTTCTGCAATAACTCTACCTGTGATTCTCTCTTCTAAACTCTCAGTTAATTCATTACCACTTGATAAATCAGTGATTTCAATACCTTCATGAGTTCCACAATCTTCTGCTGTAATTCTTACATTTTGAGATACGTCAATTAATTTTCTTGTTAAGTAACCGGCATTTGCAGTTTTAAGTGCAGTATCCGCTAACCCTTTTCTCGCACCATGCGTAGAAATAAAGTACTCAAGTACGTTTAGTCCCTCTTTAAAGTTAGAGATAATAGGTGTTTCAATAATAGAACCATCTGGCTTAGCCATAAGTCCCCTCATACCTGCAAGCTGTCTAATTTGAGCAGCAGACCCCCTAGCCCCTGAATCAGCCATCATATAAATAGAGTTAAATCCATTTTTATCAGTTTCAACAAGTTCCATCATCTCTCGACCAAGTTTATTGTTAACTTCTGTCCAGATATCAATAATTTTATTGTATCTTTCTTGCTCAGTTAATAAACCTTGTGCAAACTGTTTTTGAACTTCAATAACTTCTTTTTTAGATTTAGCAACGTGTCCTGGCTTAGTTTCTGGAACTCTAATATCATCAATAGAAACAGAAATACCTGCATCAGTTGCATATCTAAACCCTAAGTTTTTAAGGTTATCTAAGAATCTTGGAGTTACTTCATATCCACCATGTTTGTAAATATAATCAACTAAAATACCAATATCTTTTTTCTTTAAAATTTTATTCCATAATTCTAAAGGAACAAAATCAGGTAAAATATTATGAATGATTAATCTTCCTACAGTTGTATGGATAATTCTATCTTCCATTTTTGTTCTAATTTTTGCATGTAAATCTACTTGTCCCATCTCTAAAGCAATAACTGCTTCATTAACGCCAGTAAATAGTTTATGCTCACCTTTTACACCATCTTTTTCTAATGATAGATAATAGATACCTAAAATCATATCCTGAGAAGGTACAGCAATTGCTCTACCTGATGCTGGTAAAAGAATATTCATAGAACTCATCATAAGAATCTTAGCTTCTGCAATAGCTTCTTGTGATAAAGGTACGTGAACTGCCATTTGGTCACCATCAAAATCGGCATTAAATGCAGAACATACTAATGGGTGTAACTGAATAGCTTTACCATCAATTAGAGTTGGGTGAAATGCTTGAATTGAAAGTTTATGAAGAGTTGGAGCTCTGTTAAGTAAAATTGGATATTCATCAACAATCTCACTTAAACATTCCCATACTTCATTTGTTTCAGCTTCAATCATTCTTTTTGCTGATTTTAATGTAGTTGCATAACCTTTTTCTTCTAGTTTTGCCATTAAATGTGGTTTAAATAACTCTAAAGCCATTTTCTTTGGAATACCACATTGGTCCATATTTAAAGATGGTCCAACAACAATTACAGATCTACCTGAAAAGTCAACTCTTTTTCCAAGTAAGTTTTGTCTAAATCGTCCTTGTTTACCTTTAATAATTTCTGATAAAGATTTAAGAGGTCTTTTATTTGCACCCTTAACTGCATTTGCAGTTTTACCATTATCAAATAGAGCATCAACAGCTTCTTGAAGCATTCTTTTTTCGTTTCTTTGAATGATTTCAGGAGCATCAAGTTCTGATAATCTTTTAAGTCTGTTATTTCTGTTTATTACTCTTCTATAAAGGTCATTTACATCAGATACAGCAAATTTTCCACCATCTAGAGAAACTAGTGGTCTTAAATCTGGTGGAAGAACAGGAAGTTGAGTTAACATCATCCATTCAGGTCTATTTCCAGAGTTAATAAAGTTTTCAACAACTTTTAATCTTTTGATAATAGTTTTAGTTTTAGCTTCTGACTTAGTAGATTTCATATCTTCTTTTAAGCTATGTAATAATTCCATTAAATCAAGATTTTCAAGTAAATCTCTTACAATTTGTCCACCCATATTAGCTTCAAAACCTGTATGTTCAAAGTGGTCATAGATTGTTCTATATTGTTCTTCATTTAAAATATCATATTTCATTACTTTTTTAGAATGCTCATTATCATAAAAAGCCTCACCTGGCTCATTTACAATGTATGCTTCGTAATATAATACTCTTTCTAAATCTTTTAATTTAACACCAAGTAATGTACCAATTCTTGTAGGTAATGAACTTACCATCCAAATATGAGCAACAGGAGATACTAAATCAATATGTCCCATTCT
The DNA here is from genome assembly GCF_937982575.1 of uncultured Arcobacter sp. Taxonomy (NCBI): domain Bacteria; kingdom Pseudomonadati; phylum Campylobacterota; class Epsilonproteobacteria; order Campylobacterales; family Arcobacteraceae; genus Arcobacter; species uncultured Arcobacter sp. The sequence goes on from NZ_CALJLR010000002.1 coordinate 119,660, forward strand.
GTGTCTTCGCACTTTTGCAGAAGTTACTTCAACCCCACATTTTTCACAAACAACACCTTTGTATCTCATTTTTTTGTATTTACCACAAAGACATTCGTAATCTTTTACTGGTCCAAAAATTTTCGCACAAAATAGACCATCTCTTTCAGGTTTTAATGTTCTATAGTTGATTGTTTCAGGTTTTTTAACTTCTCCACAAGACCAAGAAAGAATTTTCTCTGGACTTGCAAGTCTAAGTTGAAATGCTGAAAAATCTTGTGGTCTTTCTAACTCTTTAATCTCAATTGCTTCTAACACTGTATTTTTACTCATTATTTTCTACCTCGTCAAAAATCTCTACATCTAAACCTAAAGCTTTTAACTCTTTTGTTAATACAAAGAAAGTTTCAGGAACACCTGATTTTGGAACATTTTCACCATTTGAAATTGCTCTATAAGCTCTCGTTCTTCCTTCAACGTCATCTGATTTTGTTGTAAGCATCTCTTTAAGCACAGCAGTAGCTCCATAAGCTTCTAATGCCCAAACTTCCATTTCCCCAAATCTTTGACCACCAAATAGTGCTTTACCACCAACTGGTTGTTGAGTTACTAGTGAATATGGTCCAGTAGATCTTGCATGAACTTTTTCATCAACTAAGTGATGTAGTTTAAGCATATACATGTAACCCACATTTACTCTTTCTTTCATCTTATCACCAGTCTTACCATCAATAAGATTTGTCTTACCATCAGTATCAATTTTTGCTAATTCAAATAGTTTTATAAACTCATCATCTTTTACACCATCAAAAACTTGTGATGCAAATCTAACACCTTTTGTCCAATCTTGTGCATGTTTGATTAGCTCTTCATCACTTAAGTTAGCTAAGAATGCTTTTCCATTCATAAGTTTTGCAACATCTGCAATCTCAGTCATTTTAGCTCTTAATTCTGATACAAATTCAGTTCTTTTTGCATCAAAGATATCTTGAATTTGTGTACCAAGTCTTTTACCAACTAATCCTAAGTGAACTTCTAGAATTTGTCCAATATTCATCCGTGATGGAACCCCAAGTGGGTTAAGAATAACATCTACAGTTGAACCATCTTCTAAGTAAGGCATATCAACTTGTGGTACGATGTTAGAAACAATACCTTTGTTTCCATGTCGTCCAGCCATTTTATCCCCAACTTTGATTTTTCTCTTAGTTGCAATATAAACTTTAACTTGTTTGATTACACCTGATTGTAAAATATCATCGTGCTCTAAAACTTCAAGTTTCTCTTCATGGTCTTTTCTTAATTGAGATTTTTGATTAATAAAATACTCTTTAATATCATTATATTTTTTCTCAATATCTTTAGAATAAGAAGATACTACTTTTTTCATAGCAAATCTATTTACACTAGATAATACATCTAAAGGTATACTTTCACCTTTTTTGTAAACTACATCATCTAAATCAACATCTTTTGATAAAGTTGCTTTTGATAATAAATCATTGATTTTTAAAATCTCTTCTCTATCAAGCATTAATAACTTATCATGATGTTTTAAATCAAGTTCAGCTTTTTCTGATTCAATTTCAGCAACTGCTCTTGAATCTTTTTCATAACCTTTTTTAGTGAATACTTTTACATCAACAACTGTACCTTCCATAGAAGTAGGACAGTAAAGTGATTTGTTAATAACATGACCAGCTTTTTCACCAAAGATTGCTCTTAATAGTCTCTCTTCAGGAGTTGGTTTAATTTCACCTTTTGGAGTAACTTTTCCAACCATAATCATACCTGGCTTAATAAATGTACCAACTTTTACAATCCCTGATTCATCAAGGTGAGTAATTGATTCATCTTTAACACCTGGTAAATCTCTAGTTATCTCTTCATTACCATGTTTAAGCTCTCTACACTCTACTTCTTTTTCATAAATATGAATAGAAGTAAAGGCATCTTCTTCAATTAATCTTTGTGATAATACAATCGCATCTTCATAGTTATATCCATTCCATGGCATGAAGGCAACACAAGCATTAACACCAACTGCTAATTCACCTTTATCCATAGAAGGACCATCAGCAATAACTTGCCCTTTTTCAACTACTTCACCCTCTTGTACAGCGATTCTTTGCCCAAAAGATGTATTATTGTTTGTTCTAACATTTTTATTTACATTATAATGGTCAATAAATGCACCATTTTCATCTTCACCTCTAACATAAATATTTTTAGCATCAGCTTTTTCAACAACACCTGTTCTATCAGCTTTAATAGCTTCCCAAGCATCTCTTGCAACTGTTTTTTCTAAACCAGTTCCTACAATTGGAGCATTTGGTCTTAATAATGGAACAGCTTGTCTCATCATGTTTGATCCCATAAGTGCTCTGTTGGCATCATCATGTTCTAAGAATGGAATTAAAGATGCAGCAACACCCATAACCATTTGTGAAGAAATATCAATTAAATCAACTTTAGCTCTTTCAACAATTAAAATTTCACCATCTTGTCTAGCTTCAATTAATGGTTCAACAATTTTACCACTATCATCTACTTTAGTAGAACCAGGAGCAATTAATAGTCCCTCTTCTTGAGTTGCTGTTACATAAATAATTTCATTAGATACAACACCTTCTGAAACTTTTTTATAAGGAGCTTCAATAAATCCAAGTTCATTTACTTTTGCAAATGTAGATAATGTATTGATAAGACCAATATTTTGACCCTCTGGAGTTTCAACTGGACAAATTCTTCCATAGTGAGTTGGGTGAACATCTCTTACTTCAAATCCAGCTCTCTCTTTTACAAGTCCACCTTCACCAAGTGCAGAAAGTCTTCTTTTATGAGTAACTTCTGATAATGGGTTAGTTTGGTCCATAAATTGAGATAATTGACCAGATGTAAAGAACTCAGTAATTGTTGATGTAATCATTTTAGAGTTAACTAAATCATGTGGCATAATATCTTCTAATGTACCAGATAATGTAGTCATTTTATCTCTAATTGCTTTTTGCATTTTGATTAAACCAGAATGCATTTCATTAGCAAGTAATTCACCAATAGCTCTAATTCTTCTGTTACCTAAGTGATCTCTATCATCAATATGTCCATGACCAGATTTAACTTTTACAAGGTATTGAACTGTTTTAATAACATCTTCATATGTAAGTGTTGTAACGTATTCAGGAACATTTACACCTAACTTGTGGTTCATTTTCATTCTTCCCACTTTTGTTAAGTCATATCTTTCTGGATCAAAGAATAATTTTTTAACAAAATCTTTAGCAGCTTCTTTAGTTACAGGCTCACCTGGTCTCATTACTTTATAAATTCTAATAGCAGCTAAATCATTTTCATCTTCTAATTGCTCAGTTTGTTTTAAAAGTTTTAAAGACTCAGCATCTGCAGCAAAAGCATTGATAATAGAATCATCTACACCATGAGCTAAATCATTTGCAATATCAAAAGACTCAAAACCTAAATCTAGTAGTTTTTTTAATTTTAATTCATCTAAATGAGTTAAAGAATCAAATAAAACCTCTCCTGATTCTGGGTCAAATATAGTACTAGCTGTACTTCTATCCATAAGTAATTCAATAGGATATTCAACTAATTTTAATCCACCATCTTCTAAAGCTTTCGCTTTTCTAGCAGTAAGTCTTTTTCCAGCTCCAATGATTAAGTTTCCTTTATCATCTTTGATGTCAAACTCAACTCTTCCAGTGAAGTCATCAGGGTTAAATTCAGTTAAAAATTTATTATTTTTTACTTTGATATTTAAAATTGGATAGAACATTTTGATGATATCTTCTTTAGAATATCCCAATGCTCTAAAAAGAATAGTTACAGGAACTTTTCTTCTTTTATTGATTCTTACGTACAATACATCTTTTGCATCATATTCGAAATATAACCAAGAACCTCTATCTGGAATAATTTGACCAGTATAAATTAATTTATTTCCTGCAGTGTTTGATTCTTCTTCTTTAAAAATAACACCTGGAGATCTATGTAATTGGTTTACAACAACTCTTTCAACACCATTTACGATAAATGAAGTTCTCTCTGTCATTAAAGGAATCTCTCTTACGAATAAAGACTGCTCTTTCATGTCTTTAACACCGATTTTCTCACCAGTTTTTTCGTTTAAGTCCCATAATGTTAATCTGATTTTGATTTTCAATGGAATAGAGTATGTAAGACCTCTAACCATAGCTTCTCTTACATCATATTTTGGCTTACCCACTTCACTTTCAATATAATCAAGAGTAATTCTACCTTGAGCATCATGAATTGGAAAAATTGATTTGAATACTTTTTCAATACCGGCATCAGTTCTCTCGTCTTTGCCTACCATTAAAAAGTTGTCATACGAATTTTGTTGTAATTGTAATAAATTAGGAATTTCAATATGTTGTGGATTTTTAGCAAAATCGACTCTAAGCCTATTACCAGATTTTAAAGAATTTAGCATAGTTCACCTTGTCTAAAATTTGATTTTTTTTTGCTTTTTAGTATAAAGCACAAAAGCATCCTTAAAGGATAGGGTTAAAATTCCTTAGAATTTTAACCTTAGCCTTCAAAGATGCTATCTATATACAAGGCTCGTAAGCCTTGTATTACATAGAATAAATTACAAAAAAGTAATTATTTTAATTCTACTTTTGCACCAGCTGCTTCTAATTCTGCTTTAGCTGCTTCAGCATCTTCTTTTCCGATACCTTCTTTAACAACTGCACCAGCCTCTTCAGACATTGCTTTTGCTTCTTTTAATCCAAGACCAGTTAACGCTCTAATTGCTTTAATTACGTTAATTTTTTTGTCTCCTGCATCAAGAATAACTACGTTAAATTCTGTTTGCTCTTCACCAGCACCAGCTTCAGCAGCAACTGCTCCACCAGCAACTGCAACAGGTTGTGCAGATACACCAAATTTTTCTTCGAATTCTTTAACTAATTCAGATAACTCTAATACAGATAAACCAGAGATATATTCTAATACGTCTTCTTTAGAAATTGCCATTTCTTTTCCTTCTAATTTTTATTTTTAATTTTATTTAAATAATTGTTGCTTATTAAGCAGCCTCTTCTTCTTTTTTCTTTCTAAGAGCATCAAGCCCAATAGTAAAGTTCGTAACTGGAGCCATCCAAGTAGCTGCAAGCATACCAAGAAGTTGTTCTCTTGATGGTAATTTAGCAAATGCGTTAACTGTCGCAAGATCAGCAATTTTACCTTCAACGATACCAGACTTAATTACAAATTTATCTTTGTTAGCAGATGCAAAAGTATCAGCAGTTTTACAAGCTGAAACTTGATCTTCTGACCATAAAAAAATGTTTGTACCAGATAATTCAATATCACCTAATTGCGCATTCTTAACAGCAACAGTAACAAGAGTATTTTTTGCAACTTGAACTTTAGTTCCATTGATTTTTGCTTCTTTTCTTAATTCTTCTAACTCTTTATGAGATAGACCTTTGTAATCACAAACTACGATAGCTTGAGACTCTTTAAATTCAGAAGTTAAGAAATCAACGATTTCTGCTTTTTGTTGTTTAGTCATCATAATATATTTCCCCCTTTCAAAACATCCAACTTCGGCGGGTTTTACAAGATACGGGGGTATCTAACCAGCTGTCTTCAGTTTTATCTCAGTGCTTTGAATAACACTCAAAAATATTGATTATATCAACATATTTGAATGTTATTAAATAAGGATTAACTCCTTATTTAATATCCATAACTTCTAGCGCTTCTAATTTAATAGAAGGTGACATAGTTAGTGAAATTGCTGCATTAGTAACAAATCTACCTTTTGCAGTTGAAGGTTTAGCTTTATTGATAGCTGCGATAAAAGCTTCAATATTTTCTTTAATAGCTTCATTTGAAAAAGATACTTTTCCAACTGCTGCTTGCATATTACCTTTTTTGTCAACTCTATATGTAACTTGACCACCTTTAGCATCGTTAACAGCTTTTGATACATCCATAGTAACAGTTCCTGTTTTAGGATTAGGCATTAAACCTTTTGGCCCTAAAATTCTACCGATTTTACCAACCATACCCATACAATCAGGAGTTGCTATTAAAACATCAAAATCAATGTTTCCAGCTTGAATTGACTCTACTAAATCATCATTTCCAACAATATCTGCACCAGCTGCTTTAGCTTCGTCCATTTTTGTTCCCTTAGCGAAAACTGCAACTCTAACAGTTTTACCAGTACCATGAGGAAGAACAACTGCACCTCTGATCATTTGATCAGCGTGTCTTGGATCTACATTAAGATTAAGTGCAACTTCAACACTTTCATCAAATTTAGCTGATTTTAACTCTTTTACACAATCTACTGCTTCTGCTAATGTGTAACTTTTATCTTCGATTTTTTCTAATAAACTTTTATATCTTTTTGAAATTTTTGCCATTTTATTCTCCGCAATTTATTTTTTTTGCTACCGCCGTTTAAGCCTGGTGGTAAGGCCAATGAAAAGAAATATTAAATTTCTGTTTCAATACCCATAGATCTAGCAGAACCTGCAACTATTTTAGCAGCTTGTTCTCTATCATCTGTATTTAAATCTTTGATTTTCATATCAACGATTTCCATTACTTGATCTTTAGTTAATTTACCAATTTTATTTTTAAGTGCGTTGTCGCTACCTTTTTTAACACCTGAAGCTTTTTTAATTAAATCAGTCATTGGTGGTTGTTTAACTACAAATGTAAAACTTTTGTCTGTGTAGTAAGAGATTTCTACAGGAATATTAAATCCTGCTTTATCTTTAGTCTTTTCATTGAATGCTTTACAGAATTCCATGATATTGATTCCTCTTTGTCCAAGTGCTGGACCAACAGGTGGTGATGGGTTAGCAGCACCAGCAGGAATTTGAAGTTTTAAAACACCAGCTATTTTTTTAGCCATCTTTTCTCCTTTAAAATTTGTTGTTTAATGATTTAGACATTAGGCAAGAAAACTCAGAAGCTAATTTTATTGCCTAATGTCTATGTTTATTTAGTAGTTATACTACTCTTTCTACTTGTGTGTAAGAAATCTCTACTGGAGTATTTCTTCCAAAAATTGATACATTTAATTTTAAAACACCAGAAGCTATATCAAACTCTTCTACGATTCCGTTAAAGTTTGCAAATGGTCCTTCATTTATTCTAACCATTTCTCCTTCATCAAAAGAAACTTTTGGTTTAGCAGCAGCTCTATTATTAACTTTATCTAAAATAGAATTAATATCTTTTTCAGATAAAGGAGTCGGTTTTTTAGACTCACCAATAAATCTACCTACTTTTGGCATTGATTGAATTCTATGCCATAAAGCAGTATCTAAATCAATTTTAGCAAAAGCATATGCTGGATATAAAGGTCTTTCAACTATTGTTTTATTACCTTTTTTTACTTCAATTAAATCTTCAGTAGGAACTAAAACTTCAGCAATTTTTTCATCAGCCATCTCTTGAGCCAATCTCTCTAATGCTCTTTTAACTGTTAATTCACTTCCTGAGTGTGTTTGTATTGCGTACCATAAATGTGCCATTTTAATTCCTTAGTTCATTACTGACGATAAGCTAAATGACATTACCGCATCAATTAGAGCTAAAAACAGTGATATAACTGTTACAACAACAAAAACAGAAATATAAGCAGATCTAATTTGCTCTTTTATTGGGAAAATTACTTTTCCTATCTCTTCTTTTGCATTCTTATAATATGTTTTTAACTTACTCACAATCGACTCCAGAGTTATAATTATTTAGCTTATAAATATTTTTTAAAAAAGTTATTTCTACTACTTTAAGAAATATTTAGTGGCAGGCCAGGAGGGACTCGAACCCCCAGCCATCGGATTTGGAATCCGGCGCTCTACCATTGGAGCTACTGACCTGCTTAAAAAGATAAAGGGGTTAAGTAAAGTCTTACGACTTTAACTTAACTTCTTTATGAATAGTGTGTTTTCTCAATCTCGGACAATATTTGTTAACCTCAAATTTCTCAGTGTGAGTTTTTGGGTTCTTCCAAGTAGTGTAGTTAATATCTCCACTTTCTTGACATTTTAATCCGATTTTTATTCTAACTGCTGCCATATTAATCCTTATTTGATAACTTCAGCAACAACTCCAGCACCTACAGTTCTACCACCTTCTCTGATAGCGAACTTAGTACCTTTTTCAAGAGCAATTGGTGCAACTAAACTAACTGTCATTTCTACATTATCCCCAGGCATAACCATTTCAGTTCCCTCAGGTAAAGTACAAGAACCAGTAACGTCTGTTGTTCTTACATAAAATTGTGGTCTATATCCAGAGAAAAATGGAGTATGTCTTCCACCCTCTTCTTTAGAAAGGATATAAACTTCTCCTCTAAATTCTGTATGCGGAGTAATTGTTCCTGGCTTAATAAGAACTTGTCCTCTTTGTACATCTTCTTTTTTGATACCTCTTAAAAGAATACCTGCATTATCTCCAGCTTGACCTTCGTCCATTTCTTTTCTGAACATTTCAATACCAGTTACAGTAGTTTTTCTTGTATCAGTAATACCAACAATTTCGATTTCTTCGTTTAATTTGATAGTACCTTTTTCGATTCTACCAGTAACAACAGTTCCTCTACCTTGAATAGTAAATACATCTTCAACAGGCATTAAGAATGCTTGATCAGAATCTCTTTCAGGAGTTGGGATATAAGCGTCTACTTCATCCATAAGTTTATAGATTTTTTCAGACCACTCACCAGCAGTACCAGATTTTGCTTCTTCTAATGCTTGGAAAGCAGAACCAGCAATAATTGGAGTATCATCACCTGGGAAATCATAAGTAGATAATAATTCTCTAACTTCCATTTCAACAAGTTCTAACATCTCTTCTTTATCTTCATCATCAAGTTGATCTTCTTTATTTAAGAAAACAACGATGTAAGGTACACCTACTTGTTTAGATAATAAGATGTGCTCTCTAGTTTGTGCCATAGGTCCATCAGTTGAAGCGATAACTAAGATAGCTCCGTCCATTTGTGCAGCACCAGTAATCATGTTTTTAACGTAATCGGCGTGACCTGGACAATCTACGTGTGCGTAGTGTCTAGTTTCAGTTTCATACTCAACGTGAGAAGTAGCAATAGTAATTCCTCTTTCTCTCTCTTCTGGAGCGTTATCAATTTGATCATAATCCATTGTTGCTTGACCATTTTTTAGTCCAAGAACCATAGTGATCGCAGCAGTTAATGTAGTTTTACCGTGGTCAACGTGACCAATAGTACCAATATTTACGTGTGGTTTACTTCTGTCAAATTTTTCTTTTGCCATAGAATTTTTCCTTTAAAAGATTTAATTAAATTGCCCTCTGAGCAGATGAGCCCATAAGCTAATCTATTCAGAGGGGTGTTGTGAGACATTCACATAATTTAAATGTATGAATACAACTAAATTATACAAACGGGTCGCAATTATACTATAAAAAAGATTACAAGGAGATTACATGTAGTAAAAGAGTTATAATTTTTGCTATCTATAACTCAGCTCCCAGAATCAATAAAAAATAAATGGAGCGGGAGACGAGACTCGAACTCGCGACAATCTGCTTGGAAGGCAGAAGCTCTAGCCAACTGAGCTACTCCCGCTCATTTAATGGTGGTGAGGGAAGGATTTGAACCTTCGAAGCCGTAGGCGGCGGATTTACAATCCGCAGGATTTGACCACTCTCCAACCTCACCGGTTGAAAATTATTAATCTGGTCTAGCGCTGTTCTTCATTTTGAAGATTTCGCAGACTTATAACTTATATGGAGCTGGTGAAGGGAGTTGAACCCCCGACCTGCTGATTACAAATCAGCTGCTCTAGCCAACTGAGCTACACCAGCATATAAATATGTTTTACAAAAATGGTGGCGCGGGGCAGAATCGAACTGCCGACACAAGGATTTTCAGTCCTTTGCTCTACCGACTGAGCTACCGAGCCATCGTTTTTGGACTGAAATTATAATGTCTGTTTAATTAATTCTTGCTTAAAGAGCTTACGAGATTCTTAAATTCCTCACCTCTATGCTTATATGAGGTAAATTGATCTAAAGATGCAGCAGCTGGAGATAGCATGCCTACGCTATTTTGAGTAAATATTTGATCGATTTTTTCAACTGCATTTTTTAATATTTTTAAACCATAAAATTCTATACCAAACTCTTTTGATAAATGATGAATTTTTTCTTCATTTGAACCAATTGCAAATATTGTAATATCATAGTTTTTCAACTCTTCAAATAGTGGCTTTAAATTTGCACCCTTATCATCTCCACCCAAAATAAGATTTATTTTTTTATTACTATAAGGTTTTAGTGCATTTATTGTTGCATCAACATTTGTTGCTTTACTATCATCAATCCAAAGTCTGTTTTTCTTATCATAAAACTCTTCAACTTTATGTTGGTCAATTACAAAAGAGTTTATAAGCTCATAGTCAATTTCATCAAAAAGTATTTTTGAACTTGCAAGAGCCATTATTGAGTCCAATAAAAAAGGCTCTTTAAACTTTATTTTTTTCTTTTCTATTCCAAACTCTTTACATAAACAATCACTATTTTTATATGTAATAACTAAAGCATCAGTTTTGTAATCTTTATACTCTTGCGGAATAATTGCAATTTCACCCTCTCCCATAAAATCAAGAGGTTTTAATTTTGCTTTTTTATACTCCTCAAAACTTCCATGCCAACTAATATGGTCTTCACTTATTGGAAGAAGTATATATAAGTTTGGTTTGGCTTTATTTGTGTAATGATTTGTAAATGAAGAGGTTTCCAATATCCAAAGATTTGCATCTTTGTCTAGGTTTGCCAGTGGAGTGCCAATATTCCCCCCACAAACACTACCTCTTTTTTCTAAAAGTTGTTGACACATTTGTGTTGTAGTTGTTTTTCCATTTGTTCCAGATATCCAAATACTAAAAGGCATAATATCAGCAAATAAATCATACTCACTAATTACATTATTTGAATTTTTAACCATTTCATTAGCTGGCATAATACCAGGACTAACAACTGTTATTTCATTTGAAGACTTATCATAAGTTTCAAAATCACTGTCATCATATAGTTTAACCTCATCAAAAGCTTCTTCTATGGCTTTTGCAGTTATACCCTTGCCTAATACTCTAATCATATTTTCTCTATCTAATTTTAAAACTTAAAAGAGCAAAAAGATTTGCCATAAAAGCTATAATCCAAAATCTAACTATAATCTTATTCTCTTTCCAGCCCTTATGCTCAAAATGATGGTGTATTGGAGCCATTAGGAAAACTCTTTTTTGTCTTAGTTTAAAAGAACCAACTTGAAGTATTACAGATACTGTTTCCACAACAAAAATAAGTCCTATTATTAAAAGTAAAATTTCACTTTTTCCAACAATTGCCATATAGCCCATAAATCCACCCAATGGTAAAGAACCACTATCTCCCATAAATACCTCAGCAGGATGAGAGTTAAACCAAAGAAAAGCAATCAAGGACCCTACAAGTGCTGATCCTAAAATAGCTAATTCTCCAGCCATTTTGATATTAGGTACAAGTAAATATGAAGAAAAAATAGCATGTCCTGAAATATATACTATAGTTGATAGTGTAAAAAAGGCTATTATTGAAGGTACAGTTGCTAATCCATCTAATCCATCTGTTAAATTAACTGCATTTGATGTTGAAACTATTACTAACATCCAAAAAACTATTGCATAAATTCCCATATCAAAAAGTGGTAACTTATAAAAAGGAATATGAAAGTCTGTACTGTGAGAATAGGAATATAAAATAGCAGAAACAACAAAAGCACAAATAACTTGAAAAATAAGTTTCATTTTAGCACTTAGTCCAGCAGAATTTTTTTGACTGAAAATTTTTGACAAATCATCTTTCATTCCAATTAGACAAAACATAAGTAGAGTTATAATTCCACCTGTTACATAAAAATTATTTAGTTTTGCAGTTAATAAAGAGGCAATCACCGTAGAAAAAATAAAAATAACTCCACCCATTGTTGGAGTTCCACATTTCTCTTGATGAGATTTTGGAGCATGCTCATATATTGGTTGACTTGCCTTTTTATTTTTTGCCCATTTAATAAATTTTGGCATTAAATACATACTTAATAAAAATGAGATTATAAAAGCAATTCCTGCACGTATTGAGATATATTGAAAGATGTTAATATCAAGATGTCTATAGAACCAGTAAAACAAATTTAAACCTTCGTTTAGATATAATCTTCGGATTATATTATATTAATAATTTCAAAAGGTTTAAAGAATGACAAATAAAACAATTCTAATCATAACAGATGGTATTGGTCATAATAATTCATCAAATTTTAATGCCCTAAAAAATGCGAATACCCCAACTTATGATTATCTATTTAAAAATGTACCCTACTCGCTAATACATACCCATGGCACACATGTTGGTCTTCCAGATGGTCAAATGGGAAATAGTGAAGTTGGTCATATGAGTATAGGAAGTGGTAGAGTTTTATACCAAGATTTAGTAAAAGTAAATTTAGCAATTGAAAATAATACCTTAAAAGATAACAAAATATTAAGTTCCACAATTGAAAAATCAAATAATATTCATCTTTTAGGACTAATAAGTGATGGGGGTGTTCACTCGCATATAAATCACATAATTGGCTTTGCTAAAGTTGCCAAAGATTTAGGTAAAAAAGTATTTATACATATTATAACTGATGGTAGAGATGTTGCACCTAATTGTGCTAAAAAGTATATCTCACAAATAGAAAAATTATGCGATGAAAATATCTCTATTGCTACTATTTCAGGAAGATATTATGCAATGGATAGAGATAATAGATGGGATAGAGTAAAAAAAGCCTATGATGCAATTGCCTCAGGTCTTCCAAAATCAACTAAAGATATAAATGAGTATATTGATGAGTCATATAATAATGATATCTTAGATGAGTTCATTATCCCTACTTCAGTAAATGATTATAATGGATTTGAAGAGAATGATGGAGTTATTTTTTGTAACTTTAGAAGTGATAGAATGAGAGAGATGTCAAATGCAATTGCAAATAAAAATTTTAGAGAATTCCCAAGAGTTGAAAAAAATCTAAATATTGCGACAATTACCCAATATGATAAAAACTTTCCTCTTCCTGTTCTTTTTCCTAAAGAAACTCCTAAAAATACCTTAGCAGAAGTTATTTCAAATAGTGGTTTAAAACAACTTCATACAGCTGAAACGGAAAAATATGCCCATGTAACATTTTTCTTTAATGGTGGAGTAGAAGAGCCTTTTTTAAATGAAACTAGAGTATTAATTCCTTCTCCAAATGTTGCAACTTATGATTTAAAGCCTGAGATGAGTGCTCCTGAAGTGGGAGTTGAAGTAAGACGAGCTATGCATGAAGAGTATGATTTTGTAGTCGTAAACTTTGCAAATGGAGATATGGTAGGACATACAGGTGTTTTTGAAGCAGGAGTAAAAGCTGTTGAAGCTGTTGATAATGAACTTGGGCTTATTTTAGAAAAAGCAAAAGAGCTTAACTATAATATAGTATTAACTTCAGACCATGGGAACTGTGAAATGATGAGAAATGAAAAGGGAGAGACATTGACAAATCATACGGTTGGAGATGTTTATTGTTTTGTAATTTCAGAAAAAGTAAAAGAGGTAAAAACTGGAAGTTTAAATAATATAGCCCCAACTATATTAAAACTTATGAATCTTGAAATTCCTCAAGAGATGGATGAAGCTTTAATATAAGCATAAAATATGTCAAAATTTACAATTAATAAACTACAAATTAAAAATAATAATCAAGAATTAGTTAATTTAAACTTTGACATAAATAAGTCAATGGCACTCATTGGGGAGAGTGGGAGTGGAAAATCTCTTACTCTTAAATCTATACTAAATCTATTACCTTCAAACTTAACTTCTACAATTGATATAGACTCAACTTTAAAACTTGATAATAAAGATATAGGATTTATTCCTCAAAACCCATTTACCTCTTTATCTCCCATGACAAAAATTGATAATCAATTCTTTTGCAACAAAAAAGAAAAAGATGAGGCCTTAAAACTTGTAGGATTAAAAGCGTTTGTTTTAAATAGATTTCCTTCACAATTGAGTGGAGGTCAACTACAAAGGGTAGTAATTGCAATCGCAATTAGCCAAAAACCAAAACTATTATTACTAGATGAGCCAACAACTGCCCTTGATACAAAAAATAAAGAAATTATCTTGAATTTACTTCAAGATTTAACAAAAGATTTAGATTTAAAGATATTATATGTCACACATGATATTTATTCCATAAAAGATTTATGTGAAGATATTATAATTTTAAAAAATGGTAAAATAATAGAATCTGGTAAAACAAAAGATGTTTTATTAAAACCAAAAAATGAATATACAATTGAACTAGTAAATTCAAACTTTATAAATAAAAAATTTAGGGAAGTATAATGATAAAATATATTTTAGGAGTTATTGCAGCTATAGCACTTGGTCTGTTTTCTTGGCTAGTTTACTTATATCTTGGATTAAGATTTGATATTGATAAACTTGTTAATTATAAACCACCATTAACAACTCAATTTTATGATAAAAATGGAGAGTTGGTTGCAAATATATTTGAAAAAGAGAATAGAGTTTATGTAGATTACGAAGATATACCACCTAGAGTTATTGAAGCACTTCTAGCTATTGAAGATACACAATTTTTTGAGCATTCAGGTGTAAATCTTGATGCCATAAGTAGAGCACTTATAAAAGATATTAAAGCAGGTAAATTAGTTGAAGGGGCAAGTACTTTAACTCAACAATTAGTAAAAAACATCTTATTATCTAGAGAAAAAAAGATAATGAGAAAAATAAAAGAAGCTCTACTTGCAATAAGAGTAGAACAGGTTTTAACAAAAGAAGAGATTTTAGAGAGATATTTAAATCAAGTATATTTCGGACATGGTTATTTTGGTATTAAAACTGCAGCATTGGGATACTTTAAAAAAGATCTTTATGAATTATCCCTAAAAGAGATTGCAATTTTAGTTGGTCTACCAAAAGCACCAAGTTTTTATGACCCAACTAGAAATTTAAAGTTTACTCTTGCACGAGCTAATCAAGTAGTTAATAGACTTAAAACACTAGGTTGGATAAATGAATCAGAATTTCAAAAAGCAATAGATTTTACGCCTGAAGTTTATAATCAAACCCTTACTAAAAACAAAGCTCCATATGTAATTGATTATGCTTTTAAAGAGTTGAAAAAAAGTATCCCTAATATAAAAGAAGAGGGTTATACTATAAATTTAACAATTGATTTAAAAGCACAAGAGATTGCAAGAGAAGCATTAAACCTTTCATATAATAATATTATAAAAAGAGATAAATATTTTAGATCACTTGCCTATAAAAATTTAGAAGTTTTTCCAATAGAGTTAATTGAAGAACAAGAATCATATACAAAAACTTTAAATGGTGGATTAATTTCTATTGAAAATAAAACAGGAAAAATCCTAAGTATGGTTGGTGGAATTGATTATAAAGAGTCCTCTTTTAATAGAGTTATTCAAAGTAAAAGACAACCAGGAAGTGCTGTAAAACCATTTATTTATCAGCAAGCTTTAGATTTAGGTTATTCACCTGCAAGTATGATTGCGGATATATCAAGAACCTATGAATTTGATGATGAAGAGACAGAAAAAGCAAATAAAAATGCAAAAGAAGAAGTAACAGCGCAAGAGGAAACCCCTTTAGATGAAAATATTCAGGAAGAAGAGAATAGTAAAAAAAGATGGCAACCTAAAAATTATGAGGAGAATTATAAAGGTCTAATCTCTTTAAGAGAAGCTTTAGTTCACTCTAGAAACCTTGCAACAATAAACTTAGTAAATGATATAGGTATTGATGTTATATATAGAGGTTTAAAAAATTATAGCCTTGAAGATATGCCATTTGATTTATCTATTACCCTAGGAAGCTTTGGAATTTCACCAATTGATTTATCACAAGCTTACTCTATGTTTTCAAATGGTGGAATACAAGTAAAACCTTATATTGTGAACTCTATTACAAATAGATATAAACAAACTGTAAATTTTGAACCAGAAGAAAAGTTTGTAACAACACCAGAACAATCTTACTTAATGACAACAATTTTAACTGAAGTTGTAAGCAATGGTACAGGAAGAATGGCAAAAGTACCTGGTATTGAAATTGCAGGAAAAACAGGAACAACAAACAATAATATTGATGCTTGGTTTTGTGGCTTTAGCCCAACTTTACAAACAATTATTTGGTTTGGTAATGACAATAATAAACCAATGAGAAAAAGTGAAACAGGTGGTAGATCTTCAGGACCTGCGTTTTCATACTTTTATAAAAACTATTTAAAAATTCACCCTGAAATTAAAAGAGAATTTACTAAACCAGCTGAAGTAAAAACGACTATTCTAAATGGAGAAAAAGAGTATTACACTGAAACTTCAAAGCTTCCATTAAATAAATCACGACTTCTAGAAAAAAATCAAATACAATTTTAAAAAATAGGCAAAAAAAAAGCTTGGCTAAAAAGCCAAGCTTTTAAAAACTTATTCTTGTTATTAACAAGAATAAGTACTCATGAATTCAAACGCAGTTGGTCTAGCTTCGTCAGGCCAAACTTGAGTTTCAAATTTATAGTGTTGATAAGTATCTATCATATCTTGAGTAAATACAGGTTTTAAGAAATCATTATCTCTAATTAAAGCTTCTAATGAACCTCTTAATGTATGAGGCATTTGAGGAATTTTTCTCTCTCTAATCTCATCTAAAGGCATTTCAAATAAATCTTCATCCATTGGACCAATTGGTTCAACTTTATTTGCAATTCCATCAAGTCCAGCCATTAACATAGCTGCAAATCCTAAATAAGGACAAGAAGTTGAATCTGGGAATCTCATCTCAATTCTAGTAGCTTTTTCACCTGCTCCATAAGGAACTCTACAAGAAGCTGATCTATTTTGAGAAGAATAAGTTAAGATTGAAGGAGCTTCAAATCCTGGAATTAATCTTTTGTATGAGTTAGTTGATGGGTTAGTAAATGCAGCAACTGCTCTAGCGTGTTTGAAAATTCCACCAACATAATGTCTAGCCATTTCAGAAAGATTTCCATACTCACCTTCTGTATAGAATAAGTTTTTACCATCTTTCCAGATAGATTGGTGTACGTGCATACCATTACCATTATCACCATAAAGTGGTTTTGGCATAAATGTAC
This sequence comes from uncultured Arcobacter sp., assembly GCF_937982575.1. NCBI lineage: Bacteria > Pseudomonadati > Campylobacterota > Epsilonproteobacteria > Campylobacterales > Arcobacteraceae > Arcobacter > uncultured Arcobacter sp. Next base: position 136,908 of record NZ_CALJLR010000002.1, read on the forward strand.
AAGTTTTACCATTTAAGTGTGCAACCATTTTACATACATATTTATATTTTTGAACATTATCAGCAGCTTCAATTAAGTCACCAAATACGATACCAATTTCACCTTGAGCTTGTGCAACTTCGTGGTGTCCTAAAACAACCTCTAAACCAACTTGCTCTAAAACTAACATCATTTCAGCTCTTAAATCAACCATTGAATCTGTTGGTTGTACTGGAAAGTATCCACCTTTAGTTCTTGGTCTATGTCCAATGTTTCCACCTTCGATATCTTTAGCATCTGACCAACAACCCTCTTCTGAGTCAACTCTATAATATGACTCATTAATATTATCAATAATTTTTACATCATCAAAAATAAAGAATTCATTTTCTGGTCCAAAATAAGCTACATCACCAACACCAGACTCACTTAAATGAGTTAATGCTTTTTTAGCGATAGATCTAGGACATTTTTCATATAATTCACCTTTGTAGATGTCATAAACATCACAAATAACAACAACAGTTGAATCAGCTGTAAAAGGGTCTAAAAAAGCAGTCCCTACATCTGGTTTTAATATCATATCTGATTTATTAATTGGTTGCCATGCATCAACTGATGAACCATCAAATGGCATACCATTTGTTAAATTGTCGTCATTAACAGCGCTTAACATATAAGTTAAATGATGCCACATACCTTTCATATCTGTAAATCTTAAGTCTACAAACTTAACTTCATTCTCTTCACAAAATTTAAAAAACTCTTTTGTATTGTTTACAAATTTACCCATACAGTATCTCCTGATATTTTGATTTGAACCATTTTATCAAAATAAAGTTTAGAAAACACAAAAAAGTTGTATAAAAAATAAACATTTACAAAATTATTTATGATTTTTTTTACTTTAAGATTGTCTAAAAATTAACCAGTTTTCTATTTCTATTATCAAAAGTTGCAACTTTTGTAAAACCAAAAGATTTTACATAATCTACCACTTCATCATATTTAAAACCAATTTGTTCAATACTATGTGCATCTGAGCTTAGAGTTATAGGAATATCTAACTCAGCTATTAATTCTAGGATATCTTTAGAGGGATAAACTTCATTTATAGGTTTTCGCAATCCCGCCGCATTTATCTCAATTACCATATCAGATTTTTTTATCTCTTTTAAAGCATCTTGTGCAATTAATTTTATATCTTTTTTAGGTAAAAATTTAAATATTTTTATTAAATCTATATGTCCTACAATATCAAAATAATTTGATTTAGCCATTATTTGAACAGTATCAAAATAGTCTTGCCAAATTTTATCAATATCACTATTTTCATACTTACCAATAAACTCTGGATTATCAAAACCCCAGCCATCTAAAAAGTGAACAGAACCAATTAGATAATCAACTTTTGCATTTAAAATGACATCTAACATCTTTACATCTTGCATAAAATCAACTTCATATGCTAGTAAAATTTTTATTTGATTTTTATACTCTTCTTTTAATCTTTTAACTTCATTTTCATAATAATCTTTTTGTGAAATATCAAGTCTATATTTTTTATCAAAATCCATAGGAGCATGCTCAGAAAAACCAAACTCATCAATTCCTACTTCAATTGCTTTTTTTACATACTCTTCCATAGTTCCAGTTGCATGATTGCAAAGTGTTGTATGGTTATGTAAATCTACTCTCATGCCAATATTCCTGAACCTTTTATTTTAGTACTTCGATTTAAAGCATAAACCCTTTTCTTATCTATTATGTCATATTTCCATATGGGAGCACTTTTTTTAAAATCTTCCACAAACTCATCAATTAACTCTAAGGCAACTCTTCTTTTAGGAGAACAAACAGCTGCTATATATGAGCTTTCATGATTAAGAACATCTCCCCTACTATGAGCCATAAGTACAATTGCATTTTGTGCATTTGCTTTTTCTTGCCAAGAGTTGAACCAATTATTTAAAATAGGCTCATAAATATCAAACGATAAACCATCTATACCATCTTCATCTCTAACTACTCCCACAAAAGTAATTATTGCACCAAAATTAGAGTTTTTAAACTCATTGTACCAATCATTGGTAATTTCTTCTACAGGTAAAGAGCCATCAAAAAGTTGTAATTTATTTTCACTATTCATTTAAATATCATCCACCACAAACAGGAGGTAAAAGAGATACTTTATCTCCACTATTTAATGTAATATCTTTTGAGCTAACCATCGTATCATTTACTGCAACAGCACAATTTTCAAGCCATGCACTCATATCTTCATCTTCTTTTAATATATCACTTAATTCTAATAAATTTTTTATATCTAAAGTAAGTGGTTTTTTATTAATTGGCCCTAAGAATTCTATTGTTACCACTTTAACTCCTTTTTTACTAATTTTTAAATATTATATCCAAACTATTTTAAGTTTAGGAAAACCAATAAATGATATTTGCAAAAATTGATTACATTAATTTATTACCATTTCACGTATATTTTAAGAAGAATATTAAACCATCAAAAATTAAAGCAATAGTAAACTCAAAAAAATCTTACCCTGCTGATATAAATGTAAAGTTTAAAAATAGAAAAGTTGATGCTGCCTTTATATCTTCTATAAAATCAAGAGGACAAAAGTCTTTAGATTTTGGAATTATAGGGAAAAAAGAGATTTTATCTGTTCTTTGTATTCCTGGTGTTTATAAAGAAGATTTTGAATCATCTACTTCTAATGTATTAGCTAAGATTTTAAAATGTGAAGGTAAAGTCTTAATTGGAGATAAGGCTTTAAAATATTATGCAAGCCATGATAAAGATAGTTTTGTTGACCTTGGAAAGCTTTGGACAAAAAAATATAATCTTCCTTTTGTATTTGCAAGATTGTGTTATAACAAACATGGAAATTATCTAAATCGTATTACTAAAAATTTTAATAAAAAAGCGGTAAAAATTCCTCAATATATATTAAAAGAGTATTCTAATCGAACTGGAATATCTGTAAAAGATATACAATATTATCTTACAAAACTTGACTATAAAATAAATGAAAAAGAGAAAAAGGGATTAAAACTCTTTTTAAAACTTGCAAAAGATATAAAATAAAAGGTTATAAATGCAAATTATAGATTCAATAATATTGGGAGTAATAGAAGGATTTACAGAGTTTTTACCAATCTCATCAACGGGACACCTGATTGTTGCAAGTGAATTTTTGGGCTTGGAACAAACTAGTATAAACAAAGCATACGAAGTAATAATCCAATTTGCAGCAATCTTAGCTGTAATCCTAAACTACCCTGACAAATTTTCAATTAAAAAAATTGAACTATGGAAAAAATTAATTTTAGCCTTTATTCCAATAGGTGCTGTTGGTTTTATATTTTCCCACCAAGTTAAAGCAATGTTTTCTATCCAAATAGTTGCCATAATGTTTATTATTGGTGGAATTATATTTTTAATTGTAGAGAAGTTTTATGATGAAAAAGAATCTCATATAACAGATGTGGAACAAGTAAGTTATAAACAAGCTTTTTATATAGGAATTGCACAAATTTTCGCACTTATTCCTGGGACATCAAGAGCTGGATCCACAATCATTGGGGCTATGTTAGTTGGTTTAAATAGAAGAGCAAGTGCTGAATTCTCTTTTCTTTTAGCTTTTCCAGTTATGTGTGCAACTACGGGATATGATTTACTCAAACACTATAAAGATTTTACAGATGCAAACTTTGTTGTTCTTGCTGTTGGATTTGTAGTAGCATTTTTAGTGGCATACCTAACCATAAAACTATTCCTAAAGTTTTTACAAAATTTTACTTTTGTAGCATTTGGTATTTATAGAATAGTTTTTGGAGTACTCTTACTTTTGATTTTCACTTAATATAAAATCAATAATTTTTTTTCTAGCATCATTAGATATTAGTCTTACTAGATTCTCAGAAATAGTTTTTACATCACTATTTAAGGCCTCAGTTAAGATAGTTCTATTTAACTCTTTTTCCCTAACTAAAAATGCAAGATTTTTCTCTTTTAGAAATTTTGCATTGCCATATTGATGATCTTGGGCAGCATAAGGGAAGGGAACAAAAAGTGTTGGCAATCCATTTGCTACAAGTTCCCATAAAGTTGATGCACCAGAACGACTAATTGCAAAATCAGCCTCTTTCATCTTATCAACTAAATTATTGGTAAAATCAAATACATCAACTTCGATACCTAATTTTTTATATTCAGATTTAACTCTAGTAAAGTCATTACCACCTGTTTGATGAATGATTTTTATTCCTAGATTATCTAACTCTTTAGCAACACTTAGTGCAAAATTATTGATTGCCAATGCCCCTTGAGAACCTCCAAGAAAAATCACTTTTTCTATCTTTTCTCTAACTCTTGAGTTTGAAAAGAACTCTTCACTTACAGGATAATCTTTTATTTTAGAGTCTTTTAAATATGAAGAAAAAACTTCTGTTGCAAACTTAGATGTTATTTTATTTAGTTTTCCCATACATGAGTTTTGCTCATGAATATACAATTTGCAAGAAGGAATTAAAATAGAAGCAAATGTAGCAGGAGCAGCAGAAAATCCACCCACACTAATCACTCTTTTTACATCATTCTTAATAAAAAAAACATAACACTTAAGTGTTTGAAAAAAGATTTGAAAAAGAGCTTTTATTTTTCCTAAAAAACCTTTATTCACAACTCCTCTAGTATCTAAAAAATAACTCTTTTTTAAATTTGCATATGCATCAAACCACTTTTTATCTTGTCCATTTAAAGAACCTATAAAAAATGGCTTAATATTTTTATTAATAGCTAATTCATCTATAAATGCCTTAGCAACTTTTAAATGTCCACCAGTACCACCACCAGTTATAACAACATTTCCAATCATTTTTTGACTCTTTCTTCTTTTGATAATTTACTAATTGATAATATTAAACCAATGGATATTCCAAGACTTAACATGGAAGAACCCCCATAACTTAAAAAGGGAACTGCAATACCTTTTATAGGAATCATTCCTGATATTCCATAAGAATTAATTAAAAAAGCAATAATTATCATAAGCCCTATTCCCAAAGTAAACAGATGATATATTGGATTATCTACTCTTTTACTTATTTTAAAAATTCTCCAAACTATCACATATAAAATCGCTGAAACAATAAAAAGACCTAAAAGTCCTGTCTCTTCAGTAATTCCAGCTAAAATAAAATCAGTATGAACTTCAGATAAGAATCCTAACTTTATGTTTCCTTGAGCTAAGCCTGTACCAAAAAAACCACCATTATGAATTGCATTTAAGGAGTGTGAAACCTGATATGGTTCAGGAAGTTCTTCTATTCTTAAATGTTTATCTGCCCATGTAGGTAGAATCGATAAAATTTTATCTTGATTTAATGCCCACCAAGAGTAAATACGTTGAACCCTATGTGGTGCTGCTAAAATCAAAGATATAATTCCAAGTACTATTAAAAAACCCAAAGCTAAAAATATCTTAAAACTTCTATTTGCAAAAATCAACAAAACAACCAAAATAAGACCTAATAATACAACTTGTCCCAAATCTTTTTGTAAAAAAGCTACTAAAAATACTACAAGTAAAAAAGCAACAAAATAAGGCAATAATAATATTGTTTCCTCTTTCAATCCCATTTTTTTGGGCTTATCCATTAATCTTCTATGAAATGACCAAGCAAGAAAATATATAAATCCTATTTTAAAAAACTCTACAGGGGATAAAGAAAAACCAGGAAGTCTTATCCATCTATTTGCTCCACCAGCAGTTGTAACAACAGAACTTGGTAAAAATGGCATTGCAATCATTAAAATTAAAAAAATTATAAATAAAAACATTCCAACTTTACCGATGATAAAATCTGGATTAAAAAAAGATATACCCCACATAAGAAATATAGATAAAACTCCTACTAATAACTGCCTTGTAAAGAAGTGGTATTGTGAATATTCATAATATACAACTGTGTAAACACTCAATGAGTATGAAAATATAATACTAATTATAATCAATAATGAGGCTAATATAAACAGCAAATAGTCAGGTTGTGAAAAGTTCTGATTTGATTTAAACATATTTTGGATAAAATTCATATCACATTATAATCTAATATGGATAAAGATGTCTTCAAAAAACATAAACAAAATTACTAGAATTAAAAAAATTTTTATAATACTTATATTTATTTTCCTAAGCATAGTACTTCTTCTATCAAATGTATTCGTAACTATATCAGATAAAAGAAGACTGCCAAATTTACAAAGTAGTAAATCAGAGTTAGCAATAAGAGGAAATATCTTAAGTGAAGATAATTTTAAAATCTCATCTTCTATAAAACTATATAAAGCAACTATTGATACTAGATTTTTGGATATCAAAAAAAAGAGTCTTTTTATTAAACTTTTTTCTATTTATAGTGATATTCCAGAAGCCAAAATAAAAGAAAAGATTGATGATTCATTAAGAAATCCAGGCTCTATTGTTTTATCATATAATATTGATTCAAAAACTGCTAAAAACTTAAAAGAGCTTGGATTTAAACTAAGACATCTTGATGTATTTAAATCTATTCAAATAAATGACAATAAGATTTTAAGAGGTTTAAATATAAATGAAAGTGGCGAAAAAAGACTATACTCCTATGAAGATACCTTAACTCCAGTTATTGGGTATATAAGAAAGTATGAAACAAAAGATGGAAAAACAAAAGTAAATGGCATAAAGGGATTAGAGAAAAGCTATAACAATATATTAAATAATACAAAAGATGGTACACTAAAAGGTACAAGAGATGTACTTTCATATATCTCTTTTAATAAAGATTCAATAATTCAAAATCGTGTTGATGGTGCTGATTTAATACTAAATATTCCCCTTAGACTTCAAAAAAACCTAGAACTAATGATTGATGGTTTTAAAACAAAACTAGGTGCAGATGAAATTATTGTTTCAATAATGGAGAGTAATACAGGTAAAATAAAAGCCTTAGCCTCTTCAAATAGATTTGACCCTGGATTAATCAGACAATCAGATATTCCTTATTTAGATGTAAGTGCAATTGAATTCTTATTTGAACCAGGTTCAATTATTAAACCAATATCAATAGCCCTTGTAATGGACAAAGATAGAATCAAAGAAAATGAACTCTTTAATGCTTATAATGGATTTGGTAAGATTAATTCAAAAGGTGAATATCCAAGGGGAAGATACAAACTTGGCAGATACACTATAGGTGATGATCATCAGTTTACCAAACGATTTTTAACAGTTGATGATATATTTGTTCACTCTAGTAATATTGGAACCTTACAACTAGCTCAAAGATTAAGTGGAAAAGAGATGTATGAAGGACTAAAGACCTTTGGTATTACAGAAAAGACACAAATAGATCTTCCTTATGAAAAAGTTGGAGTTATGCCAACAATTAGACAGTTTTCTGCAGGTGAAAGTAAGGGTGAAGATAATGTATTTAAAGCAACTATTTCATATGGACAAGGTATGACATCTACTTTTATGCAAATGTTAAAGGCATATTCAGTCTTTAATAATGAAGGAGTTATGGTTACACCCAAAATTGTTCAAAGTTTACTTGTAGATGATAATAAATTAAGTCTAGATGATGATACCAACACAAAAGTTATTTCAACAAAAACTGCCAATGAAATAAAAAGATTATTAATTAAAACTGTTAATAAAGGTACTGGAATTAATACGCAAATTGAAGGTATTGAAATAGGTGGAAAAACTGGAACTGCACAAATTGCAAGGCATGGTAAATATCAAGATATTTATATTTCATCATTTTTTGGATTTGCAAATGATAAAGAAAGAAAATACACTATTGGAGTAACAGTAATAAATCCAATTTCAACAGGAAAGTATTGGTATTATCACTATGCTTCATGGTCAGCAGTGCCACTATTTAAAGAAGCTGTAAATAATTTAATCAAACTAAACTATTTATCTAAGAGTTCAGAAAACTAAAAATTTAACCTCTTTAATACATAAAATTGATATAATTGCATAAATTTTAAAGGATAAAAATGTTCGGATCAAAAGAAGAATTAAAAAAATACGATTTACCAAAAGAAGAATTAGAAAAATTTCAATATGCAAAATTTACTACTGATAAAGGTGTAATTTGGGCTAAATTATTCCCAGAATCAACTCCAATTGCTGTATCAAACTTTGCAACACTTGCTAAAGATGGGTTTTACAATGGCCTTGTTTTCCACAGAGTAATCCCTGGTTTTATGGCACAAGGTGGTTGCCCAGATGGTTCAGGAATGGGAGGACCAGGATGGTCTATTCCTTGTGAAACAGATGCAGAAAATCAAGTTCATAAAAGAGGAACTCTTTCTATGGCTCATGCAGGAAAAAATACAGGTGGAAGTCAATTCTTTATCTGTTTTGTTGCTTGTCCACATTTAGATGGTGGTCATACTGTTTTTGGAGGAATTGAAGAGAGTGATAAAGCAAGTTTTGAAACACTAGATTCAATCAATCAAAAAGATACAATAGAATCAATTGAGATTCTAGAATCAAGAGATGATAACTAATATTATACTCTTTATCCATATCATATCAGCTGCCACCTGGGTTGGTGGTGGCTTACTACTTTTTGGTATGGGTATTTATTTTAAAGACCCAAAGGTACAAAAAGTAATATACTCTCATATTGGACCTTTTTATGGATACTTTCAATTAATCTGGATAACACTATTAATAATAACAGGTTTGCTTTTATTAAATCAACATAATCTTTATTCAATAATACTTGATGAAGAGTTCAGAAACTCTCAATTTGGAATATTGTTATATAGAAAACTTTTTATAGTTTTATTAGTAGTTCTTGCAACAGCTCTACATATGTATATATCATTAAAAGCTCATGGAAGAGAAAGAACTAACAAAGAAAAAATAATTTCTAGAGCCTCATCTATGTTTATCTTTTTATTTAACTTCTCTATTATTTGGTATGCTATGAATATATCTCAATATTTTATTTAAAAGGCAGATTATGTACAATCCAATTTCATGTGAATTTTTTGATCAACTAGATGTAGCAATAAAAAGGAAAATACCTTCTACTATCATTTATTTTAATGAGGAAGAGATATTAACTGTAAAAGGCTTAGTTCATACCTTAATAGTTATTAAAGGAAAAGAATATTTACTCTTAGATAATAAACAACAAATAAGACTTGATTTAGTCATCTCATTTAATGGCAAAAAATATATTGAAATCTAAAAACAATTCTCTATTCTTATAGAAAACTATCAAATAAAACTAGATATAAGTAAATAAAAAAGAGTGGTGCTCACAGCGGGAATCGAACCTGCAACCTCTTGCTTACCATGCAATTGCTCTACCGTTGGAGCTATGCGAGCTAATTATAGTGAATAACTAATAATGAATAGTGACACCTTAAAGTAGAAAATAAATTCTAGTTCATGGAATAATATTATACATATCAGTAAAAAAAGGGCTAAAAAAAAGCCTCTATCTAAATACTAGAAACTAGTAGTTGGA
>NZ_CALJLR010000003.1:0-261190 GCF_937982575.1 uncultured Arcobacter sp.
GAGCATCTCCCTTTTAAGGAGGTGGCCAATGGTTCGAATCCATTACGGGTCACCAGTTTAGAGATAACATTTTTCACATTTACGATTGGCCCCTTCATCTAGCGGTTAGGATCTTGGATTTTCATTCCAATCACAGGAGTTCGAGTCTCCTAGGGGTCACCAATCGGTCGATTAGCTCAGTTGGTAGAGCGCTACCCTTACAAGGTAGATGTCATAAGTTCGAGTCTTATATCGACCACCATTTTAAAATAATAGTGCGGCTGTAGTTTAGTTGGTTAGAATGCCTGCCTGTCACGCAGGAGGTCGAGGGTTCGAGTCCCTTCAGCCGCGCCACTATTTATTCTTCCACATAATCATATTATCATCTTATATTTGCTATCCTATTTTTTTAAAACTAGGAACTACATATGATTAAAGCAAAATCTCTTTACCACCTTATTCTTTACAGTATTACATTTATAGTTATTCTTATATCATTTTTTACATTTATCATAATCGAAAATGCCTTTGATGATTTCCAAGAAAAAATTGAAATAATTAAAAGTGATTATGCCAATAAACAAAAAGATTCAATTAGAAATGAAATAGAAAAAACTATTAACTTAATACATTTTTATAATACTAAATATAAAAACATAAAATCAACAAAACAAATACAAAAAGAGATACTAGAAATAATAGAGAGCACTAGAGATAAAAAATCTATGGATAACTATCTTTTTATCTATGATTTCTCTGGAACTTCAATTTATAACCCAATATCAACACATCATGTAGGCAAGAACCTATTTTCATATAAAGATAAGACAGGGAAACAAGTAATTAAAGAGCTAATCAATATCTCAAAAGATAATTCAGGTGGTTATGTTGAGTATTTATGGCTAAAACCAAAAGATAAGGAAGAGGTTAAAAAAATCTCCTTTGCCCTATCTTACAAACCATGGAAATGGACAATAGGAACAGGTGCATATTTAAATGAAATAAATAAAGTTGTAACTCAAAAAGAACTTGAATATGATGAAAAGATATCAAACTATATTCTTCAAATTTTATCACTTACAATTATGTTAGTTTTATACTCAATCTTTATTTATAAAAATGCAACTATTCTTATTGTAAATGATGTTAAAGCTATTGGGAAATATTTCAAAGATTCCCAAGAAGATGATACCCCAATAAATCAAAATAAAATTATCTTTGGAGAGTTTAAAGTAATTGCAAATTATGCCCATGATGCTATGCATAATATAAAAGATAAAAATAATATGTTAAGTGACTTAAATGCACACCTTGAAACTACAGTAGCAAGACAAACTAAAGAGTTAACACAACTAATTGAAAAACAAAAAAAGTTTCTAAAAAACTCTGTACATGAGATAAATACTCCCTTATCAATTATTCAAATAAATCTTGATTTATATAAAATGAGTAATTCAACAAATAAATATATCAGAAATATCGAAAGTGGAGCAAAGACTATCCAATATATATTTGATGATTTATCTTTTATGATTAAAAAAGATAGAGTAAGTTATGAAAAAGAGGTTTTTAACTTCTCAGAGTATTTAAAAGATAGATTAGAGTTCTTTGATGATATAGCTACAGCAAATTCACTATTTTTTGTTACAAATATTCAAGACCCTATTTTTTTAAATTTCAATAAAACATTATTACAAAGAATATTAGATAATAATATTTCAAATGCAATAAAATATTCATTTAAAGACTCACCAATTTATGTGAAACTATTAAAAGATGATTTAGGAATAATTTTTGAAGTCAAAACAAATTCTAAAAAAATAGAACAAAAAGATAGAATCTTCAATGACTTTTACAGAGAAAATGATGCTAGAGGTGGCTTTGGATTGGGACTTAGAATAGTAAAAGAGATTTGTGATAAAAATAACGTTATAATTAATTTAGATTCTACAGATGAGAATACAAAATTTACATATAGGTTTACAAAAGATGAAAATACTGCTTCTTGAAGATGAAATGATGTTAAACAATGCTATTAGTGAATATTTGTCTGGCATTGGACATTTAGTTACAAGTTTTACAGACGGGCAAGATGTGTTAGATAATGTTGATATATCATATGACTTATTAATTTTAGATGTAAATGTACCAACAGTAAATGGTTTTGATGTTTTAGCTACATTAAATAAGAAGAATACATTTATTCCAACTATATTTATAACAGCCCTTATTGATATTGAAGATATAACAAGAGCATATAACTTAGGCTGTAGAGAATATATTAAAAAACCTTTTCACCTAGAAGAGCTTGGAATAAAGATAAATCAAATACTGAAAAAAGATAAACAATCCACTTCTCATATGAAATTATCTGAAAATTATTCATATTCAAAAACAGAAAAAGTTCTTTATTTTAATAATGAAGCACAAAATTTAACAAAAAAACAGTTAGAGATTATTCATATACTTGCACTCAATATAAATATGATAGTTGACTTTGAGCGATTTAGAGTTGATGTTTGGGATGCAGAAGACATAGATAACCCTACAATTAGAGCAGAAATTTCAAGACTGAAAAAAGCATTAAAAGAAGATTTTATCAAAAATATCAGAGGTTTAGGATATAAAGTAGAAAGATACTACTCTTCATAAAGTACCATTTTATGGTACTTTATTCCTTGAATTACATAAAAACTACATAAATTTCAAAATTCTTTCACAAAATCATTCGATTGCTACCCTTTTGCTATTTACCATTATTACAATTACATTGTTAATTATTAAAAGAGAAACTTTTTTTTTAATAAAATCAAAATGAGGAGAACCTATGAGTCCAGAAAAAGCTCAGGCTTATTGGAAAGAAAATATTTCAACAATCCTTAAACTACTTGTAGTTTGGTTTGTTGTTTCTTACGGTTGTGGTATTTTATTCATTAATGAATTAAATGCTATAGAAATCAGTGGTGTTAAACTAGGATTTTGGTTTGCACAACAAGGTGCAATATATGTGTTTGTTGCTCTTATTTTCGTTTATGTTAAAGTTATGACTGGTATTGACGAAAAATATGGCGTTCACGAATAGGAGAAAATAGAATATGGAATTACAATCATTAATTTACCTATTCGTAGGTGTTTCATTCGCAGTTTATATTGGTATTGCTCTTTGGGCAAAAGCTGGTTCAACTAAAGATTTCTATGTTGCTGGTGGAGGGGTTCACCCAGTTGCAAATGGTATGGCAACAGCAGCGGATTGGATGTCAGCGGCATCTTTTATCTCACTTGCTGGTATCATCTCTTTTAAGGGATCTGATGGTGCTGCTTACTTAATGGGTTGGACAGGTGGATACGTTCTACTTGCTATGTTACTTGCTCCTTACTTAAGAAAGTTTGGTAAGTTTACTGTTCCTGATTTCGTTGGTGACAGATATTATTCAGATACAGCAAGATTAGTTGCTGTTATTGGTGTTATTTTCGTTTCGTTCACATATGTTGCTGGACAAATGAGAGGTGTTGGTATCGTTTTCTCAAGATTCTTACAAGTTGATGTTAATACTGGGGTGCTTATTGGTATGGGTATTGTATTCTTCTATTCAGTTCTTGGTGGGATGAAAGGTATTACATATACACAAGTTGCTCAATATGTTGTTATGATTTTTGCATATATGATTCCTGCAATCTTCTTATCATTACAAGTTACTGATACATTCTTACCTCAATTAGGTGTTTTTGCTACTACTACTTTCGCATTTGACGATGGTGTTAGAGTTATCCCTGAAGGTACTTATCTATTGCATGCACTAGATACTGCTGTTACTGACTTAGGCTTCAGTGCTTATACACAACCAGGTAACTTATGGAATATGTTTATGTTAACTACTGCACTTATGCTTGGTACTGCTGGTTTACCACACGTTATTGTTAGATTCTTTACAGTTCCTACTGTTAAAGATGCTAGAGTATCTGCTGGTTGGGCATTAGTATTTATTGCTATTATGTATACAACTATTTCATCAGTTGCTGCATTCTCAAGAGTTAACTTAATCAAAAATGTTCAAAATGTTGAATATCAAGCGTTTGTTAATGGTGAGATTGAAGGTAACAATGGAACATGGTTTAAAACATGGGAAAATGGTGGATTATTAGCATGGACTGATAGAAATGGTGATGGTAAAATTCAATATGGTCCAGATAAAGCGTTTGCTGGTAAACCTGCATTCGATGGAACTAAAACTGGTGAGTATGGTCAAAGAGTTACTACTAACGCTGTGCCTGCTGCTAATAGTGGAAAAATTGAAAATGAGTTATACGTTGATAGAGATATCATGGTACTAGCTAACCCTGAAATTGCAAACTTACCTAACTGGGTAATTGCTTTCATTGCTGCGGGGGGTCTTGCTGCTGCATTATCAACTGCTGCTGGTTTATTACTAGTAATTGCTTCTGCAATTTCTCATGACTTATTAGGACAAGTAGTTTTCAAAGACCCAGAAACTGGAAAATCTACAATGAATGAAAAAACTGAGCTTATGTGGGCTAGAATCTCTGCTGTTGTTGCAATTTGTATCGCTGGATACCTAGGGATTAACCCTCCAGGTTTCGTTGCACAAGTTGTTGCATTTGCATTCGGTCTTGCTGCTGCTGCGTTCTTCCCTACAATTATCCTTGGGGTATTTGATAAGAGAATGAACAAAGAAGGTGCTATTGCTGGTATTTTAACTGGTCTTTTCTTTACTTTCGGATACATTATTTACTTCGTATTCATGGGTGGAGACAAAGCTGATTATTTCTTAGGAATTGCTCCAACTGGTATTGGTACTATTGGAACAATTTTACACTTAGTTGTGGCATTAGTTGTATCTAGAATGACTCCTCCACCACCACAAGATATTCAAGATCTTGTTGAAAGAATTAGAATTCCTTCAGGTGCTGGTGACGCTGTAGATCACTAGTCTTTAATTTGACAAACTAAAAAGTATACCTTCGGGTATACTTTTTTTTTACTTTTTTATATCTATTTTAACACTTATATCAATAGCTATAAAAAAGTAAACTACTCCCAAAAAAGGTTTTAAATGAGTTTAAGAGACCAAGAATCTTTCCTATCAAATATCCATCCCTTTGAAGTTTTATCAGAACAACAAATGGATCTTTGTATCAAAAATATGGATATTGCATATTATCCCAAAGATACTACAATATTAAGTCCAGATAAGAATTCAACACACTTTTTTATTATCATAAAAGGTACTGTCCATGAAATGACAGCTGAAGATGAGATGGTAATGGATTTTCATCAAGAAGATTCATTTGATGCAAACTCTTTGATTTATGGAGAGTGTAAAAACTATTTTATTGTAAAAGAAGATTTGATTTGTTATGAATTAGAAAAAAAAGCTTTCTTAACCTTAATAGAACAAAACAGTGAGTTTAAAGAGTTTTTCTTAAATAACTTAGTAAATAAACTACAAAACTTAAAAGATAAAAAATATACTTCACAACTATCTTCATTTATGATTGCCCGAGTAGATGATACTATTATGCATGACCCTTGTATTGTAAAATCTGGTACAAAATTAATTGATGCTATAGAAAAATCAATAGAGTTTAATACTTCTACAATAATCGTAGAGCATGAAAAAGGTTATGGAATTATTACTGATTCACTTTTAAAAATGAAAGTTCTTCTTGAGGGACGTGATTTGACAATCCCTGTTGATGATATCGCAATTTTTCCACTATTAACAGTGAATAAAGAGGACTACTTATTCGATGCTTTTTCTTTGTTGATTAAAAAAAATATAAAAAGAATTGGTGTAGTTGACAACGATAATAATATGATAGGAATACTAGAACAAATAGATATTCTGTCTCATTTTGCAAATCACACTTATGTTGTGGACTCAAAAATTAAAAAAGCAGCAAACATTGTAGACTTAAGACAAGCAAGTATTGAATTAATAAATACTATTACAACACTTAATGCAAAAGGTGTAAAAGTAAATCACATCTCAAATTTAATTGGACAACTAAATACAAAAGTTTACAGAAAATTATATAGTTTAATTGTGCCAAAAGATTTAATGAAAAATGCTTGTCTAGTAGTTATGGGAAGTGAAGGTCGTAATGAACAAATTGTCAAAACAGATCAAGATAATGCCTTAATTGTTAGAGATGGTATTGATGTTGAACAATATAGACCTTATATGGAAGAAATTACTAAAACACTTATTGATTTTGGTTACCCTCCATGTGAAGGTAATATAATGGTTTCAAATCCTTTTTGGTGTAAAAGTTTCCAAGCATACACAGATGAAACAAAAAAATGGATTGAAGCACCTGATATGCAAAATTATATGGATTTGGCAATATTTTTTGATTCTTTTGCCGTTGCTGGAGATAAAGAGTTACTAATAAAACTAAAAGATGATTTATTCAATAAACTACATGACCAAGATGTTTTTATGGCATATTTTGCAAAAGCTACTTTAACATTTGATACACCAAGCATTGTTGCAAACTTTATGACCAAAACACATTTTATTGATATTAAAAAAGCTGGTATATTCCCTGTTGTACAAGGTATTAGATCTTTAGCATTAAGAGAAAAAATTAGAGAAACAACAACAGAAAAAAGAATAAAGATTTTAGAGCAAAGAAAGGTTTTACCTACTAACTTAGCCAATGAACTCTTAGAAGCTTTTGATATTTTATGTACCTTAAGATTAAAATCACAGTTAATAAAACTTCAAGATAATAAAAAAATAAATAATGAAATAGATACTCACTCTTTAGGTAAGATTGAGAGAGATTTATTAAAAGATAGTTTCAAAATCGTAGTTGATTTTAAAAAATTTATTTCATATACATTTAGAACAGATAAGATTTCATAATGCTAAAGAATTTTTTTAGAAATTTAAACAAAAAGAAATTAAAAAATCAAGAGTACAAATATCTTTTTAATGATGAACCTAAAAATGAATATGTTTGCTTAGACTGTGAAACAACAGGATTAAATCCCAAAAAAGATGAAATATTATCAATTGGGGCAGTTTTAATTAAAGAGAATAAAATATTGATGAGAAAAACCTTTAATATTTTTGTAAAACCATCTGATAAAATTTCCATAGAATCAATACTTATTCATAGAATTAGACCCATAGATTTAGAAAATGCAATTGACCCAGAAGAAGCAATTTATCAATTATTGGAATTTATAGGCTCTAGAACAATTGTGGGATATTATATAAAATTTGATATTGCAATGATATCAAAATATACAAAAAAATATATTGGAATAAAACTTCCAAATGCATCAATTGAAGTCTCTTCAATGTATTATCGTACAAAAAAAAGAAGAAGTGATTATGAATTTGTTGATTTAAAATTTGACACGATTATGAAAGAACTAGATATACCAATGTTAGGAAAACATGATGCACTAAATGATGCAATAATGACCTCAATGATATTTCTAAAATTAAAAGGTTTATCTCCTGCTCAATCAACTTTTTACACCTAATTATTTCTATTTCTAAAAAAGTTACTTAACTGCTAAAATGTAACTTTTATGTAACCTTATGTTACTTAATTTTTTTATACCTTTAAATCAAGCTTAATTTTTTATTCTGATATTTTTTTATAATCCTACTTATGTATAATTTTCACTGTATTTTAATGCTATTCAAATGCTATGAATAGAAAATCCAAAATATAATTGAAAGGACAACTATGAATGACGAATTAGTTCAAAAAATTCGGTCTAATCCGAAGTACAAAGAATTAGTAAGTAAAAGAACTGGTTTTGCAGTAAAACTAGGAATTTTTGTATTAGCAATATTTTATACATATATATTAACTATTGCATTTAACCCTACATTTTTAGGAACAAAGCTTGGAGATGAGGGAGTTATGACTATTGCATTTCCTATTGCAGCAGGGATAATTATAGTAAGTTTTATTACAACTTTAATTTATGTTAGAAGAGCAAATAGTGAGTTTGAAGACTTAACAAATGCTATAAAAGATGATGTAAAGGATGAATTATAATGTTTAGAATTTTAGCACTAATTTCAGTTTTTACAGTTGCTTTATTTGCAGCAGGAGATGCTACTTTTGAAGCTACAAAAAGAGATTTAAATATTCCTGCAATTATTATGTTTTTTATCTTTGTTGGAGCTACTTTAGGTATTACTTACTGGGCAGCAAAAAGAACAAAGTCTGCAAGTGATTTTTATACAGCAGGTGGGGGAATTACAGGTTTTCAAAATGGTATGGCAATTGCTGGGGATTATATGTCAGCAGCATCTTTTCTTGGACTTTCAGGTTTAGTATATCTTAAAGGTTATGATGGACTTGTATATGCAGTTGGATTTTTAGTTGGTTGGCCTGTTATTTTATTCTTAATGGCTGAAAAATTAAGAAACTTAGGTAAATATACATTTGCTGATATTGCAGCTTATAGACTAGGTCAAAAAGAGATTAGAACATTAGCATCTTTAGGTTCATTAGCGGTTGTTACTCTTTACCTTATTGCACAAATGGTTGGGTCTGGAAAACTAATTCAAGTATTATTTGGTCTTCCTTATGAATATGCCGTAATTCTTGTTGGAGTTATGATGATTGTTTATGTAACTTTTGGTGGTATGCTTGCAACTACTTGGGTACAAATTATCAAAGCTGTTTTACTTCTTTCAGGTGTAACATTTATGGCATTTATGGTTATGAGTCAATTTGGATTTTCATTTGAAGCACTTGCTGCAAAAGCAGTTGATTCACACAATCTAGGTCAAGATATTATGGCACCAGGTGGATTTATTTCAGATCCAGTTTCTGCTATCTCACTAGGTATGGCACTTATGTTAGGAACTGCTGGTCTTCCTCACGTACTTATGAGATTCTTTACTGTTGGTAATGCAAAAGAAGCTAGAAAATCTGTTGTTTATGCAACTGGTTTTATTGGATATTTTTACTTAGTTATTGCTATTATTGGTTTGGGAGCAATTGTATTTTTGAACTCTCCTGAAGGTGCTCAGTATTTTACAGATGGAAAACTATTTGGTGGAAATAATATGGCTGCAATTCACTTATCACATGTGGTTGGTGGAAATGTATTCTTAGGATTTATTTCAGCAGTTGCATTTGCTACAATCTTAGCAGTTGTATCTGGTCTTACTCTTGCAGGTGCAAGTGCTATTTCACATGACCTTTATGCATCTGTAATCAATCCAAACTGTACAGAAGAGCAAGAAATGAAAGTTTCTAAAAGAGCTGTTATTATAATTGGAGTTGTTGGAGTTGTTTTAGGTATTGCTTTTGAACAACAAAATATTGCATTTATGGTTGGTCTTGCATTTGCTATTGCAGCATCTGCTAACTTCCCAATTCTATTTTTATCAATTTATTGGTCAAAATTAACTACAAGAGGAGCATTTATTGGTGGATTAATTGGTCTAATTACTGCTGTAGTTCTTGTTATTGTTGGTCCAATTGTTTGGGTACAAATTTTAGGAAATGATACTGCATTATTCCCTTATAAACACCCTGCTCTGTTCTCTGTGAGTGCTGCATTTATTGCTATTTGGTTTTTCTCAATTACTGACAAAAGTCAGCGAGCTAAAGATGAAACTAAAGCATTTGAAGCACAAAGTGTTAGAGCTGAGACTGGTTTTGGAGCTGATGGAGCTGTTGACCACTAAAGAAAAACTTATACTAAAGAGATAAAATACTCTTTAGTATAAGATGTACTTATTTTGATTATAAATTACTAAATAAGCATATGTTCATTACTATAAATAACTGTTACCTTTCTACATCTTCTATGTTTTTATACATAATTCTTACATAATTAAATAACACATTTTATTTCTATAAGTATAATTGATGCTATGTTAATGCTACGTATTAATTGACATATGTTTCAACATACAAAAGGGGAAAAAGCGATGAATGAAGAACTTGTAAAAAGGATTGAAGATAATCCTAAATATCAAGAATTAGTGAACAAAAGAAAAAGTTTTAGTATTAAACTAGGAGTTTTTGTTTTAGTTATGTTTTATGCATATATTTTAACAATTGCATTTAACAAAGAGATTCTTGCAACAAAAATAGGAGATGGCCTAACTACTGTTGCATTTCCAATAGCACTTGCGATTTTAGTTATTAGCTTTATAACAACATTAATTTATGTTAAAAGAGCAAATGGTGAATTTGAAGATTTAAATAATGAAATAAAAAAAGATGTAAAGGATTTAATCTAATGTTTAAAGTTATAGCACTATTATCAATTTTTGCACTATCACTATTTGCAGCTGGTGATGCTACTTTTGAAGCAACAAAAAGAGATTTAAATATTCCTGCAATTATTATGTTTTTTGTTTTTATTCTTGGAACTTTAGGTATTACTTATTGGGCAGCACAAAAAACAAAATCTGCAAGTGATTTTTATACAGCAGGTGGGGGAATTACAGGTTTTCAAAATGGATTAGCAATTGCTGGTGATTATATGTCTGCAGCTGCTTTCTTAGGAGTTTCAGGACTTATTTACCTAAAAGGTTATGATGGAGTTATCTATGCTGTATCATTTTTGGTTGGTTGGCCAATAATACTTTTCTTTATGGCTGAAAAACTTAGAAACTTAGGTAAATTTACCTTTGCTGATATTGCAGCTTATAGACTAGGACAAAAAGAGATTAGAACTCTTGCGGCATTTGGTTCTATTGCAGTTGTTATTTTATATTTAATTGCTCAAATGGTTGGGGCAGGAAAATTAATCCAAGTTCTATTTGGTATGGAATACGAATATGCTGTATTTATGGTTGGTGCATTAATGATTGTATATGTAACTTTTGGTGGAATGTTAGCAACAACTTGGGTACAAATTATTAAAGCATGTTTACTTTTAACTGGTGTGTCATTTATGGCAGTAATGGTTTTATATCACTTTGATTTTTCTTTTGAGTCTTTAGCTGTCAAAGCTACTGAAAATCACTCAGCTGGTGAGTCAATTTTAGCACCAGGTGGATTTATTTCAGACCCTATAAGTGCAATTTCTTTAGGAATGGCACTTATGTTAGGAACAGCTGGTCTTCCTCATGTACTTATGAGATTCTTTACAGTTGGAAATGCAAAAGAAGCTAGAAAATCTGTTGTTTATGCAACTGGGTTTGTTGGTTATTTCTGGATTATTATTACTATCGTTGGTTTTGGAGCAATTGCCTTTTTAAACTCAGCAGATGGAGCACAATATTTTGTTGATGGCAAGTTATTTGGTGGAAATAATATGGCATCTATTCACTTATCACATATGCTTGGTGGAAATGCATTTTTAGGATTTATTTCAGCTGTTGCATTTGCTACAATTTTAGCTGTTGTTTCAGGATTAACACTAGCAGGAGCATCTGCAATATCTCATGATATCTATGCAAATGTTATCAATCCTGATGCAAGTGATGAAAAAGTTGTTAAAATCTCTAAAATCACTGTTGTAATTGTTGGAATTGTTGGGGTAACACTTGGTATTGCATTTGAGCAACAAAATATTGCATATATGGTTGGATTGGCATTTGGTATTGCAGCATCTGCAAACTTCCCAATATTATTTCTTTCTATTTACTGGAGAGGTTTAACAACAAGAGGTGCATTTGTTGGTGGATTTATAGGTTTAATTACTGCGGTTACACTTGTAATTGTAGGACCAATTGTTTGGGTACAAATTTTAGGAAATGCCCAGGCACTATTCCCATATAAACACCCAGCACTATTCTCTGTAACTATTGCTTTTGTTGCAATATGGTTCTTCTCTAAAACTGATAATTCTCAAAGAGGAAAAGATGAAAAAGAGAAATTCAGAGCACAAAATATTAGAGCAAATACAGGTATTGGCTCTGCTGGTGCTGTTGAACACTAATTTATTTATCAAAGAGGTTTCCTCTTTGATAATAAAATATTTATAAATTTTCACTATTAATTTCAGTTTTTTATCATTGTTCATATGTTAATCTAACTTATAAAATTAATAGTAAAGATTTAAAATGACAATTTTAGAACAAACAACTTTTATAAAATCGATTCACCCCTTTGAAGCACTTTCAAAGCTTCAGTTAGAAGAGTTTGCTAACTCTTTAGATATTGTTTATATTAAAAAAGATGAAGTAATACAAAACCAAGGTGAAAAACCAAAATATTTGTACTTTGTAATAAAAGGTTTGATTCAAGAAAAAATTGATGATGATGTTTTATCTATTTACACAAAATGTGAATTCTTTGATACAATCTCACTTATTGAAAACTATTCAAAACACTCTTTTGTAGCAGCTCAAGAGAGTATCTGTTACATATTACCAAGAGAGCTTTTTATAAAAACATTGCATGAAAATCCTGACTTAGAGAGTTTCTTTTTTCAGTCAATCTCTCAAAAACTAAATGCAAATATTAACAACGAAAAAAACAAAGAATTAGCAAATCTAATGGTTGCAAAAGTAAAAGATGCAAGGATTCATAGAGCAGTTATTGCTCCATATGACACCACTATTTTTGAAGCTGTAAAAACCATAAAAAAAGAAAAAGTTCCTACTCTTTTATTAGAAGATGACAAAGGTGAAATACATATTGTAACTGACTCAGACTTTAGAGAAAAAGTTATCTTAAATCGTATGGATTTTGATGATATTGTAGGGAAAATCTCAAATAGTGGATTAAGATATGTAAATGAAAATGATTTCTTATTTAATGCACAACTACTTATGTCAAAACATGGACTTAAAAGAATGGTAGTAAAAAATGATGATGATAAAATTGTTGGAATAATTGACCAAATTTCTCTGTCTTCATTTTTTGCAACTCACACTTTTTCTGTTTCAAATGAAATTGACAATGCTGACACAATTGAAGAGTTAAAAATAGCTTGTCACTCTTTTATAAAGATAATAAAATCACTAAATGCAAAAGGTGTAAAAGTAGCCTTTATTTCAAAACTAATTAATCAACTAAATAGAAAAATCATGGATAAGTTATTTAAAAAACTAGCACCAGAGGGTTTAATAAATAAGTCATGTTTAGTTGTTATGGGAAGTGAAGGAAGAGGAGAACAAGTCTTAAAAACTGATCAAGACAATGCTTTAATTATTTCTGATGATTGTGAAGTAAATCCTGAAGAGATTTTAGAGTTTACTTCTAAGTATATTGAAACACTTGTTGACTTTGGATTCCCAAGATGTGAAGGGAATATTATGATTTCTAATCCATACTGGTGTAGAAAATTTTCTGACTTTAAAACACAAGTATATACCTGGATAACACAACCAAGTGGCGATAACTTTATGAATTTAGCTATTTTTTATGATGCTGTTAGTGTTAGTGGAAATAGAGAGTTATTAGATGAATTAAAACAATATATTTTTAAAATAGGTTCTACCTCTCAAAGTTTTTATATGCATTTTGCAAAAATCATTATGGAGTTTAACGTACCTTTAGGATTTTTTGATGGTTTTGTTTTTGACTCAAAAGATAAAGAACATAAACATGAAATAGATATTAAAAAAGGTGGGATTTTTATTCTTGTTCAAGGTATTAGAGCATTATGTTTAGAACATAAAATCATGAGAACAAATACTTTAAAAAGAATTGAAGAATTAAAAGAATTGGGTGAATTTGATAACGAATTTGCTTCAGAACTTAAAGAGGCTTTTAATTTCTTATCAACTATTAAACTAAAATCAAATTTAGAAAAATTGGATTCTGGTAAAAAAATTGATAACTACATAAACCCTGAGAATTTAAATACTATGGAAAAAGATTTATTAAAAGAGAGTTTTAAAATTGTTACAAAATTAAAGAAAAAACTAGAACATCACTATAAGTTAAATTATGTTTAATTCAATAAAAAATCATTTCAATAAAAAGAATCTAAAAGATGAAAAATACCTTTATCTTTTTGATAAAAATAGTGATGATGAATTTGTATGTTTTGACTGTGAAACAACTGGTTTAAACCCTTTAGAAGATGATATTATATCAATAGGTGCGGTTATTATAAAAAATAATACCATACTATCTAGTAAAAAATTTGTTAAATTTATAAAACCAAAAACTAAGCTTCAAGAAGAGGCAATAAAAGTACATCATATCAGAATTATGGACTTGGAAGATGCAGAAGATATAGATGATATGATTGAAGATTTTTTAGAATTTATTGGCAATAGAAAATTAGTTGGATATTTTTTAGAGTTTGATATTGCTATGATTAATAAATATCTTAAACCTAAAATAGGTATCAAATTACCAAATAAAACTTACGAGGTTTCAGCCATATATCATGACTGGAAAATAGAAAAAATACCACAAAGTAATATTGATTTAAGGTTTGATGCAATTATGAAAGATTTGAATATTCCTGTTTTAGGTAAGCACGATGCATACAACGATGCAGTAATGACTGCAATGATATTCTTAAAACTTAAAAATCAAGCAAAAGTGAAAATTTAATAAATTATTTCAAATAAAATTACTATACTTTATTATATAAAAATCAAAAAAAAGGTCAAATTATGTTAGTACTTGTATTAAATGCAGGAAGCTCTTCTTTAAAATATCAACTAATAAATGCTACAACTAAAGATGTAGTTGCTACTGGATTAGTTGAGAGAATTGGTATTGATGGAATTTTAAAACATGAAGTTAGTAAAAATAAAAAACTCGACTTTGAAATTGATATGCCAACACATAAAGAAGCCATAGAACTTGTACTAAAAACATTGACTGACTCTGAAACAAAAGTGATTAATTCTATAGATGAAATTGATGCCATAGGGCATAGAGTTGTTCATGGTGGAGAATACTTTAATTCATCTACAATTGTAGATGAAAAAGTAATTAAAAAAATTGAAAAGTTAATACCTCTTGCACCACTACACAACCCTGCAAATATTTTAGGTATTAAAATTTGCCAAGAACTTATGCCAAAAACTCCAAATGTTGCAGTATTTGATACTGCATTTCATCAAACAATGCCTGAAGAAAACTTCCTTTATGCAGTGCCACATGAAGATTATACAGAACATCATTTAAGAAAATATGGATTTCATGGAACCTCACACTTTTATGTATCTCAAGAAGCAATTAAACTGCTTGGTAAAAAAAAGAGTTCTAAAATTGTAGTTTGTCATTTGGGAAATGGTTCATCTATTTGTGCCGTCAAAGATGGAAAATCTATTAGTACTTCAATGGGCTTAACTCCACTTGAAGGTTTAGTTATGGGAACAAGAAGTGGAGATATTGATGCTGGAGTTATTCCTTATTTGATGGAAAAGAAAGATATGGATGGTCATCAAATAATTGATTATCTAAATAAAAAATCAGGTCTTTTAGGTCTTTCTGGAATCAGTTCTGATTTAAGGGAAATAATTAAAGCATCACAAGATGGAGACAAAAGAGCAACTGTTGCTATTGAATTAATATGTAATAGAATCAAAAAATACCTTTGTGCTTATGCAGGATTGTTAGGTGGAGTTGATGCGGTTTGTTTTACAGCTGGTATTGGTGAAAACTCTGATTTAATAAGAGAAAAAGTATGTAATGGACTTGATTTTATGGGTATTGAAATTGACAAAAATAAAAATAAAATTAGGTCTGCTGAAAATAGAGAGATTAATAAATCAACTTCAAAAACAAAAATCTATGTAATACCTACAAATGAAGAGTTTGTAATAGCTCAAGATACATATAAATTAGTAAAGGGCAAATAACCCTTTACTTCAAATATATTTTTTAGGAGTTGTTTTATAATACTTTTTATAAGCCCTGAAAAATGAACTAGATTCACTATAACCTAAGAAAAAAGCAATACTAGAAAAATCCATTTCAGTATTTTTTATATAATGATTTGCAAGTTGCATCCTAACACTTAGAAGTGCATCTCTAAATTTTTTATTCTCATCTTTTAAATGATATTGTAAAGTTCTACTACTAATACCGAATCTATTCGCAATAAATTCAATTCTAATTTCATCTTCGCCTATAGTTTTTAAAATTTCTCTTTTAACTTTAGAATACCAAGATGTCATTTTCATATCTTCTAATATTCTATTTGCCTGTGCTTCAAAGTATTCAAGCATCACCGGATTGGAGTTATTTACACTTATATTTAATTTTTCTGTTTCAAAAAATATTGCATTTTCGCTTTTTTCTAAAATTATATTTTCACCAAAAATTCTTTCATATTCATCTTTGTTGGAAATAGAATCAATCGTAAAATATGTTAAATCTGGAACTATAGTTTTACCAATAATCTGATTTAATATTGTCAAAACAGCACTTAAATGTACTTCTGCATGATAACTTGGCACTGGAATTATAGGATTTTCATTTATATATATTGCTATTTTGTAGTATTTTTCATTTTTAGTTAAATAAAATTTAATAAATCCACTAATCAAGTTTTGGTAATAATCAAACTTTTCAATTACCTCTTTTAGATTATTTGCATTTAGCATTAAATAACCTAAAACCCCTAAGGAGTGATATGTTATGGAACTACCAATTTTTAAGGCTAAGGTATATTCACCGCTTTTTTCCACACAAAATTTAAAAATCTCTGATAACTTTGCACTATCAATTTGCCTATCATGTTCTAATAAAACTTCTTTGGGTAAATCAGCATACTTTAACATCTCATCAATTGAAATTAAACTATTTTTTTCTAAAGCTTTCAAAACAAAATGAAATGTAACAGATGATATTTTTGCCATAAAACCTCAATTTTCGTAAAATGTCAATAATTTTTCACATTATAGCATATTAAGATATACTTTTAATTGTATAATTTTTAAACAGTTTAAGGAGAAAGAATGTCTAAGTTTGAGATTAGAGTTGATGAAAGTTATGTTAGCTTTAAAAATATTAATTGCTTTGAAAATGCCTGTGAAGTTATTGATAATATGTTAAGAGTGTTGGAAGAGCCAAAAAATATGAATATTTATTGGAAAAAAATAATACCAATGATTCCAAAAGCTTATTATGATAGAGATCCAAAATCAGATACTAAAGAAGAACTATTATATTTAGTTTGTTCAAATAGTTTTTATCTTATAGAATTATTTGAAAAAGCAGAAGATGAACAAGCAATCAATGCTTTAGAAAAATGTGAACAAGAGTGTTGTTAAATTAAACACTCTTGTCTTCAAAAAAAACAGTTCCAAAAATAACAAATCCCTATAAATTTATTACAATTTTTCACAATTCTACATTTTTGTAAAAAATATGTATTAATTATGTATCCTTTCGTAATATATACTATAAAATTAATTGATAAACTTTAACTTATATTTAGGTTGCTATTCTTATGCTACCCTTCTAAAATATAATTTAAGTTCAAATAAACAAGAAAGGGTTAATTCTATGGGTTTAATTGATAGTATTAAATCAAAAGCAAAAGAAGAATTAAGAAATATAGTTCTTCCAGAGTCTGAAGATGAAAGAGTTTTAAAAGCAGCAGAGCAAGTTTTAAAAGATAAAACTGCAAATATTATCTTAATTGGGAACGAAGATAAGATTAATGCTGATGCTAAAGCATGTGGAGCAAATATTAAGGGAGCTAAAATAATTGATCCAAAAACTTTTGATGGAATTGAAAATTATGTTGATGAGTTAGTTCAACTTAGAAAATCAAAAGGTCTAACAAAAAAAGAAGCTACTGAAATCATGACTACAGAACCAAGATTTTTTGGTTGTATGATGGTAAGACTTGGTGATGCTGATGGTTTAGTTGCGGGATCTAGTTCTCCAACAGCTGATGTTTTAAGAGCCGCTATTCAAGTTATTAAAACAGCGCCAGGAATAAACACTGTTTCATCTACGTTCATCATGGAAACAGCAGATGGTAAATTTGGGGATAATGGTCTGATTCTATTTGCAGATTGTGCTGTAAATCCAGAGCCAAATGCAGAACAACTAGCTGATATTGCTGCAGCAACTGCTGCAACTGCAAAAAGTGTAGTTGGACTAGATCCAAGAGTTGCAATGTTATCATTTTCAACTAAGGGAAGTGCAAAACATCCATTAGTAGATAAAGTTCAATATGCGTGTGGCATCTTAGAAGATAGAAATGTTGATTTCTCTTTTGATGGTGAAATGCAAGCAGATGCAGCAATCGTTGAAGCAATTGGAGCTTCTAAAGCACCAGGTTCAGTTGTAGCTGGTAAGGCTAATGTTTTAGTATTCCCGGATTTACAATCTGGAAATATTGGATATAAATTAGTACAAAGATTTGCAGGGGCTGCTGCTCATGGACCAATCGTACAAGGTTTAAATAAACCAGTAAACGATTTATCAAGAGGATGTTCTGTTGAAGATATCTCAAACTTAGTAGCTATTACAGCAACTCAAGTAGTAAAATAATTAAACAAACAAGGGAGTTTTATTTATGTTAGTATTCATTTTAAATGCAGGAAGTTCGTCATTAAAGTATCAATTAATGAACCCAATTATCAAAAAAGTTTTCGCATCAGGTATTTGTGAAAGAATTGGTATTGATGGTGTTTTAAAACATGAATTTGGTGATGACAAAGAGTTAAAACTTGATGTTACTATGCCAACACACAAAGAGGCTATCGAAGCTGTATTATCTACTTTAACTTCGGGGGAAGGTAAAGTTATTGATTCTATTAATGATATTGATGCTATTGGACACAGAGCTGTTCATGGTGGAGAAGAATTTTCTGGTTCAGTAATGGTAACTGAAAGAGTACTTGAGACAATGAAAAAACTTATTCCACTTGCTCCTTTACATAACCCAGCAAATATCCTTGGTATGGAAATTTGTGCGCAATTAATGCCAGGTAAACCAAATGTTGCAGTATTTGATACAGCATTCCACCAAACTATGCCAGATTACGCATATATGTATGCTTTACCATATGACCAATATAGCAAACATGGTATTAGAAAATATGGTTTCCATGGAACAAGCCACTACTTCGTATCAAATGAAGCTAGACAAATGTTAGATAAAAAACATAACACTAGAATTATTGTATGTCACTTAGGAAATGGTTCTTCAGTTTCTGCTGTACTAGATGGCAAATGTATTGATACATCTATGGGTCTTACTCCTGTTCAAGGTCTTATGATGGGAACAAGAGCTGGTGATGTTGGAGCTGGTGCTTTACAATATATGATGAGCCAAGAAGGTATGAGTATTGATGAAGCCTTAGATGTAATGAATAAAAAATCAGGAATCTTAGGAATCTCTGGAAAATCTTCAGACTTAAGAGAAGTACTTGATGGTATGACTAGTGGTGATGAAAGATGTAGATTAGCAGTTGATATGGTTGCTTATAACATCAAAAAATATGTTGGTGCATATGTTGCAGCACTAGATGGTGTTGATGCATTATGTTTCACTGGTGGTATTGGTGAAAATGCTGCACTTATTAGAGAAAAAGTTTGTGCAGGACTTGATTCTATGGGATTAGTTTTAGACCCAGTTAAAAACAACAAAAGACAAAGAGTTGCAAGAGATATCGCAACTAACGGTTCTGCTTCAAGAATCTTTGTAATTCCTACAAATGAAGAGTATGTAATTGCAAATGATACATTTAAAGTAGTTACAGAATCTAAATAATAATTTAAGGCTTTTGCCTTAAATTATCTTATATTCTTAGTTTATGGTATACTTTCTTGATATACCAAAATTAAGGATTATTCATGAAATTTATTCTATTTATCCTCTCAGTTTTTTTAACCACAACTCTATTTTCACAAGAAGTCATTACCCTAAAAACAAGAGATAGCGTTAAGCAAAACTTTCTATTAAAAATTCCAAAACATGAAGCCAAAGCAATAGTAATACTTTTTCCAGGAGGAAATGGAAAAATCAAATTACATAAAGAAAAAAAGAAATGGTCAACTACAAATTTCTTAATAAGATCAAGAAATCATTTCCTTGCCAATGATTTTATAACTGTTTCAATAGATGTACCCTCAGATAAGAGATCAAAAGATGGACTTTACTATAATTTTAGAAATAGTCAAGAACACTTAACTGACCTAACAGAAGTTATCAAATATTTAAAAACTAATTACAATAAACCAATATGGTTAATAGGTACAAGTAGAGGAACAGAGTCTGTTGCTTTTATTGCATCTGAAAAGAGTGATTTAATAAATGGTATTGTATTAACCTCCTCAATGTCAAAAAGAAATAGTAAAGGTAAAACTCTTCAGGAGTTATTTATAGATGGTATAGAAGTTCCAACACTTATTATCTCACATAAAAAAGATGCTTGTAAAGCAACACCTCCAAAAGGTTCTATAGAAATCTTTAAAATGTTAAATGATGATATTAAAAAAGAGTATAAAGTGTTTGAGGGTGGAAATGATAGTGGATTAAAACCTTGTAAAGCAATGTCCTATCATGGATACTTAGGCATAGAAAAAGAAGTTGTAGATTATATATCTAACTGGATTAAAAGCCACTAATAGGCTTTTAAACCATCATTAAACTTTAGTGAAAAGTTTGTAACTGCTTCATTAATAATCTTATCAATAAATCTATCAAATTTATCCTCTTTTGTCCAAATAGGATTTTTAACTTTTGAGATTTTATAAAGTTCATCTTGAGCAATACTTATTGTTCCAACTTCATCAACTAGTCCTACTTTTTTAGCTTGTCTTGAAGTGAAGATATGTGCATTTGCAAACTCTTCGTGGTTTTCTTTTTTTAGTTTTCTAGCTCTTGCAACATCTGTTATAAACATATCATAAGTATCAGTAATAATAGACTCTAATTCTTCTTTTTCATACTCATTCCACTCTCTTGAAAAAGTTCCTGATTCTTTATATTTTCCAGCTTTTATTGTTTGTGTTGAAATACCTATTTTTTTCATAAGTTCTTCCACATTTGCCCCTTGAAATATAACTCCAATAGAGCCTATCATACTTCCAGGATTTGCAATAATTTTATCTGCCCAAATAGAAGCATAATAACTTCCACTTGCCATCACACCACTTGCATAGGCAATAACTGGCTTAACTGCTTGTAACTCTTTTATAGCATAAGCCAACTCAACTGAAGGTGCAACTGAACCACCAGGAGAATTTACTACAAACAACACACCTTTTATATCTGTATTTGTTTTTGCTGCTTGTATCTCTTCTAACACTTTATCTACTTTTAAAATTGGACCTTGTAGCTCAATTTTTTGTAAATTTGCACGCTCTTCAATAGATGTTAAACTTGAATCACTATTAGAACTTACGATAAAGTAAATAATAGTCAAAAATACTACTGTCTTAAAATATTTTGTTATAAAATCTAAAATAGCAATTATTGGTGAAAAAATAATTCTAAAAAAATTAAACATGTTGTTCTCCATTTATATAGACTTTTGATACCTCTTTTGTATGTAAAATAACTTGAGTACAAAGTTCTTTTTCATTTTTAACCTCATCTGGAAGTTTACATACAATTATATCGGCATCATAGTCTTTTTTAATTTTACCTTTGTTTAGCCCTAAAGCTTTAGCTCCATTTGCAGTCGCTGCTTTTATTAAATCTTGTGCCAATTCATTTATATTTAAATTTGTATGTATCATCATAGCATTTCTAAGTTCATCAAACATTTGTAGAGAGTTATTTGAGCTTAAGCCATCTGTTCCAATAGAATAATCCACATCTATTAGTTTTTCTACTTCAAGTCTTTTATTGTTTAAGACTCTATTTGATGTAGGACAGTGATTAATAACTGCACCTAATTCTTTAATTTTTTGTAAATCATTATCGCTAGCCTCTACACAGTGTGTAAAAGATAAGTTTTTTATTCCTGAAAATTGTTGTAAAAATTCCATAGGTCTTGTTACACTCTTTTCTTGTCCTAAAAAGTTTTTAAAAAACTCTAAAAATTTTCCTTCGTCTTTATGTAGCCATTCAAACTCTTCTTCTGATTCTAAAAAGTGTGCACTTACACTTAAGTTCTCTTCTTTTGCAACTCTTAGTGCCTCTCTTACTAAAAAAGGATGTACAGAATAAGGTGAGTGTATTGCAATTGCTGGAATAAAATTCTTACAAGCATTACTCTTCACACTATTTAACCTTGCTTTAAAATCACTAAATAGAGTATCTATCATATCTGATTTACTTCCAATTACTTCTGAGAATAAAACAGTATTTATAGGACTGTTTTTACAAGCTTCAATTTCAAAGCCATAAGAGCTTATTGCTCCTATTGAGGTAGTTCCACCATGTAACATTTCATTTAGTTTTTCACTTATAAGCTTTGTACTACTTTTTTCTACTAAAGCTTCTCTATTTACTATAACTGAATTTAGCCATGACATAAAATTACCATAAGATAGTGTTGTACTATTTGAAGAGAATTCTAGATGTATATGTGAGTTTATAAGTCCAGGCATTAAAACTGTATTTTCGCCTAAATCTTCTATTTCTAAATCTTTGTATTTGTTTTTTAAAGACTCTATTGTTCCAAAGTCTTTTATTTTATCATCAAATAAAATAGCACCATCTTTTATGATAGTACTATTTTCATCAACACATATAAGCCAAGAGGCTTTTAAAAGTTTCATATTATGCTTGTGTAGCTTGTTGCTTTCTAGCTTCTTCCATAGCTTTTACTTCATTTATAATTTGACCCAATGAAATAAGTGCTAAATGATAACCAAATGGACCAAAACCAGCAATTACACCTGTACTACTAGCAGCAGTAATTGACTTTTGTCTAAACTCTTCTCTTTTATATATATTTGAAATATGTACTTCTACTGTTGGCAAGTTTACAGCAGCTAGTGCATCTCTAATAGCAATTGAAGTGTGAGTATATGCAGCTGGATTAATTATAATACCATCAATTTCACCTAAACACTCTTGAATTTTATCTACAATTTCACCCTCTAAGTTTGATTGAAAAAACTCTAACTCAATACCATTTTGAGAAGCTTGATCTTTCATTCCTTGATGAATTTGCTCTAAAGTCATAGGTCCATATATATTTTGCTCTCTTACACCTAACATATTTATGTTTGGACCTTGAATTACCGCTATTTTCATATTATTTTTCCTTGTGTAAAATTTTGCTATGATTATAATCAAATTATAGTTAAGGCTAAATAAGTGAGCAATTATATATTAACAAATGAAAATGCTATATATTACGAATGCAACTACTCTTGTGATAATGTTATTTTTATAAAATTAGGAAATGAATCTTTTTTTATCACAGATGCAAGATATACAGTAGAAGCAAAAGAGAAAGTTATAAATACTGAAGTTATACAAAGTAGTGATTTAATAAAGAGTGCAAAAGAGTTATTAACAAAAGAGAAGATAAAAGAGATAATTTTTGATGGCAATGATTTTACTTACAATAAATTTAACTCTTTGAGTGAAGATTTAGATATAAACTTTACAAATCATATAAACTTTTCCCACCTAAAAAGAGTTATTAAAACAGATGAAGAGATAGCACTTCTGAAAAAAGCTGCCAAAATAGGAAGAGAGGGTTTTGAAAGATTAGCAAAATATATCAATAAAAAGGGTCTAAATAAAAAAGAGACTCTACTTTACTTTAAAGCAATAGAAGCTTATAGAAATAAAGGTGACTATGAGTTAAGTTTTGACCCAATCATTGCCATAAATGAAAATGCTGCTAAACCCCATGCATTACCCACTAACAAAAAGTTACAAAAAGATGATTTACTTTTGGTTGATGCAGGAGTTAAATATAAAAGATACTGTTCAGATAGAACTTGCACAGCATCTTTTGGCAAAGAGTTATCTTTTTCAAGAAAACAAAAATTCAAATCAAAAAAACAACAAAAAATATATGACTTGGTTTATAAAGCACAATTAAATGCAATAGAAAATGCAAAAGTAGGAATGAAAGCAAAAGAGATAGATATGTTAACTAGAAGTGTAATTGAAAAAGCTGGTTATGGAAAGTATTTTATTCATAGTACTGGACATGGTGTTGGACTTGATATACATGAACATCCATATATAAACTCTAAATCAGATGTAATCATAGAAGATAATATGGTTTTTACAATTGAACCGGGGATTTATCTA
This sequence comes from uncultured Arcobacter sp., assembly GCF_937982575.1. Taxonomy (NCBI): domain Bacteria; kingdom Pseudomonadati; phylum Campylobacterota; class Epsilonproteobacteria; order Campylobacterales; family Arcobacteraceae; genus Arcobacter; species uncultured Arcobacter sp. Next base: position 24,053 of record NZ_CALJLR010000003.1, read on the forward strand.
CCAAATGAATTTGGTGTTAGAATTGAAGATACTATTGTAATGAAAAATGGAAAAGCTCAAATATTATAATCCACGGGATTAGTCAAGATTATCATAGTTAATTTTTTAATAAACTAGCTCTTTCTTGACTGTTTTACTAAAGATTATATAAGGAAATTATGAAAAAAACTATAGATAAAAACTTAACACTTTTTTATACTTCTAATTTTCCAAGGTTTATAAAAAAATCTTCAAATAAAAAACACCTTGTAACAATTGGTATTGGGGGAAATATTGGAAATACAAAACAATTATTTGATAAGTTATTCTTATGCTTACTAAAAGACTCTAGATTTGATTTACTACAGAGTTCTCCCCTACTTTTAAATCCACCATTTGGATATTTAAAACAAAACTTTTTTTTAAATGGTATAATTCGATTAAAATCTAATCTTTGTCCCAATGATATATTAAAAATCATGCAAAGATATGAAAAAAAATTCGGAAGAAAGCGGTCCTTTCAAGATGCGCCTAGAACCTTAGATATAGATATAATATTTTTTGATAATAAAAAAGTAAATAACAAAAAATTAATTATTCCTCACAAAGACTGGGCAAACAGAGAATCAGTAATTATTCCCTTAAAACATATGTGTAAAAGAAGTCATTAAATATATGGTTCCCTTCAAAAAGGAACTTTACAAGGAAGATTATGAAGATGGAACAAAGTGAAATCCTGCCATCAGGTAAAAAAGTAGTTGTAGGAATGTCTGGTGGTGTTGATTCTTCAGTTACTGCATTGTTATTAAAACAGCAAGGCTATGAAGTAGTAGGCTTATTTATGCGTAACTGGGAATATGGAATAAAAGGTAGTCAATGCCCCAATCGTATAGAGTTCGAAGATGCTAAAAAAGTAGGTAAACTATTAGGAATTGAAGTAAAAGGTAAAGACTTTGTTGAGGAATATCGAACTAAAGTATTTGATGTATTCTTAGAAGGATTAAAAAAAGGGCTTACTCCAAATCCAGATATTTTATGCAATCGTGAAATAAAATTCAATGTATTTTTAAATGAAGCAAAAAAAATGGGTGCCCATATGATAGCTACTGGACATTATGCAAAAATAGCTAACTATAATGACCACTATGTACTAGACACTCCAAAAGATAATACAAAAGATCAAACTTATTTCTTACATGCACTATCTAGTGTTCAACTTTCACAGGCCCTATTTCCTCTTGCTGATTTAACAAAAAAAGAAGTAAGAGAAATAGCTAAAGCGCATAATCTTCCAGTAAGTGATAAAAAAGATAGTACTGGTATATGTTTTATTGGTAACCAAAGATTTGATGACTTTATTACGCAACATTTAAAAGCAATTCCAGGTGATATTGTAGATGAAAATGGAAAGGTATTAGGAAGACATAAAGGTCTAATTTGTTATACATTAGGTCAAAGAAAAGGTATTGGTCTTGGAGGTATTAAAGAGACTGAATCAGATGGTCACATCCACAATCCATGGTATGCAGCCAAAAAAAATATGGAAGATAATACCTTAGTAGTTGTGCAAGATACCAACCACCCCTTACTAATGAACGAAAATGTTGAAGCTAGCCATATGCATTGGGTATTAGAAGAGCCACCTAAAGTTGGTGACAAATTAATGGCACAAGTTCGTTATCGTCAACAAAAGCAAGCTTGTACCGTGACACAAGCAAATGAAGATATAGTCCTTGTACGATTTGACAAGCCACAAAGAGCTGTAACTTTAGGACAAAGTCTTGTTTTATATGATGGAGATTATTGTTTAGGTGGGGGATTTATTAGTAATTACTATTAAGAAGAACAACTAATTGTTCTCTTTAGAGTTTTGCTACTTTTAAAGGACTAAAATGAAAAAAAAAGTTATGGTAGGTATGAGTGGAGGAATTGACTCATCAGTTACTGCTTATATGCTACAAAAAGATGGGTTTCAAGTTGAGGGTTGCTACTTAAAACTTCACAATAGAACAGATGGCTATCACGAAAAAAACTTAGAGTATATCAAAGATGTAGCTGAGTTTTTAGGTATTAAATATCATATTTTAGATTTAACAGATAAATTTACTACTGAAGTTTATGATTATTTTGTAGACTCTTACTTAGAAGGAACTACTCCTAATCCATGTGTTAAATGTAACCGACAAATTAAATTTGGTGCAATGTTAGATTTTGCCAAAGAACATGGAGCAAACTATCTTGCAACTGGGCATTATGCAAAAACAGATGGTAAGTTTTTCTATGAGGCTGATGATAAAACTAAAGACCAAAGTTATTTCTTATCACAAGTGAGTAAAGAAGCTCTTCCTTTCATGATGTTTCCACTTAGCACTTACAAAAAAGAAGATATTGTAAAGTTTGGTGCAAAATTAAACTCTGCCTATAAAAGAATTACCCAAAAAAATGAGTCGCAAGAGATATGTTTTGTGGAAACTGTTTATACAGATGTTGTAAAAAAACATGCAAAAATAGATGTACCTGGAAATGTTTTAGATGAAAAAGGAAATGTAATAGGTGAACATAAAGGTTTTGCCCATTATACCATTGGAAAAAGAAGAGGCTTTACTGTAAAAGGTGCCCATGAGCCTCACTTTGTAACTAAATTGAATCCAAAAGATAATACTATTGTTGTTGGAAAAAAAAATGCCTTAGAAGTAAACAAAGTACTTGCAAATAATTTAAATATGTTTATTGATGAAAAAGAGTTTAATTGTACTGTAAAACTAAGATATAGAGCTGTATCAACACCATGTGATGTTAAAATTGAAAATGATGATGTTACTATCAGATTAAAAGAGCCAGCATTTGGTGTTGCAGCTGGTCAATTGGCAGTATTTTATGATAATCAAAAGGTAATAGGTAGTGCTTGGATTAAAGAGACTTTCTAATTCTCACTAAGTTTACTTTAGAAAAATTTAGCTATAATCCAAAAATTATTAATCACACCTAAGGAAAATCATGAGAGGATACAGACTATTTAGTGGCTCAGCTAACCCAGAGTTTGCAAAGAAAGTTGGAAAGTACTTAAATATTGAGATAAGTCCAGCAAAATTAACAAGATTTAGTGACGGAGAGATTTCTGTAAAAATTACAGAAAGTGTTAGAGGAATGGATGTATTTATTATTCAGCCAACCTGTGCGCCTACAAATGACAACTTAATGGAACTACTAATTATGGTAGATGCATTAAAAAGATCAAGTGCAAAATCTATTTCTGCTGTTATTCCATACTACGGTTATGCTAGACAAGATAGAAAGGCAGCGCCTAGAGTTCCTATTACTGCTAAATTAGTTGCAGATTTATTAGAAGCTGCAGGTATTTCAAGAGTTATTACTATTGATTTACATGCTGCACAAATTCAAGGATTCTTTAATATTCCTGCTGATAACCTTTTTGGTTCAATTATGTTTATTGATTATATTAAATCAAAAAAATTAAAAAATCCAATTATCGCTAGTCCGGATATTGGTGGGGTTACACGTGCTAGATCATATGCTGAAAAGTTAGGATATGACTTAGTTATTGTTGATAAAAGAAGAGAAAAAGCTAATGAATCTGAAGTTATGAACATCATAGGTGATGTAAGTGGGAAAGATGTGATTTTAGTGGATGATATGGTAGATACTGCTGGTACTTTAGTTAAGGCTGCGGAAGTATTAAAAAACAGAGGTGCAACTTCTGTAATGGCATGTTGTACACATGGTGTTTTATCAGGACCTGCATATGAAAGACTTGATGGAGGAGATGCTTTAGATGAATTAGTTATCTCTGATACAATACCTTTAAAAAAAGAGCATGATAAAATTACAGTATTAACAGCTTCAAATATTATTGGGGAAACTATAAGAAGAATCCACAATAATGAATCTGTAAATAGTATCTTCGTAAAATAAAAGGATTTATAATGATGGAAAGAAATGCAATCCTGCTAGCAGGTAAAAAGTTATTAATAACAAGTTTAATTTGCTCGTCAGTTTTATTTGCAGCACAAAGTGAATATAAATATGAAATTACACCAATGATTGGTGGTGCAGTTACAGAAGGAAATTTAGACCTAGATAGAAACTATGCAAATGCAGGTATTTCTTTAGGGATTAACTTAGATGAAGATTCAATGTTTGACCAAATTGAGTTAGGATTTTTACAGACTCTTGGAGATGTTGATTATAAAAATAGCACTTCAAATACTTCTGTAAGTAGATTTTTTACAAACCTTATCAAAGAGTATAAGTTAAATGAAAAATCTTCACTTTATGCATTAGCAGGTCTTGGAGTTGAAATTTACGGAAATGAGCAATTCAGTAATGAAACTGGTCCTTTTGGTAATTATGGTATTGGATATAAATATACACTTGACAATGATATGGCAATCAAAACAGATATAAGACACTTAGTTTCACTTGATAATGGAAATAATAATCTTATTTATACAGTTGGATTATCTATTCCTTTTGGAAAAAATGCAGCTCCTGTGGCTCCTATGATGAAAGAAGAACCAAAAGCAAAACCAGTAGAAGCAAAAGTTTTAGATTCTGATAATGATGGTGTTATTGATTCAATGGATAAATGTCCAAATACAATGAGTGATGCAATTGTAGATGCACAAGGTTGTATAAATATGGTTGATTTAAAAATCTATTTTCCAATCAACTCTTCTATTATAGATGAAAACTATACACATAGAATAAAAGAGTTTGCAGAATTTTTAAATAAAAATCCAAAAATCAAAGCAACAATTGATGGGCATACAGATTATACTGGTACTGAAAAATATAACTTATGGTTATCAAAAAGAAGAGCAGAATCTGCTGCAAAAGCTTTAGAAAAATATGATGTAGCTCCTGATAGATTAAAAACTGTTGGATATGGAGAAACAAAACCAAAAGCAACTAATAAAACTAAAGAGGGAAGAGCTCAAAATAGAAGAATTGAAGCTACGATCTCAAAATAATCTCATATGATTTTAGGCATTTTGCCTAAAATCAACACTTTTTACTCTCTTAACATTATCATTACAATTTTTTAGATATAATCGCGAATATTAATATAAACATAGGATTTATTTTGCAAGCAAATATAAGAAACTTTTCAATTATCGCTCACATTGACCATGGGAAGTCAACTCTAGCTGATAGAATTATACAAGAGTGTGGTTCTGTTGCAGATAGAGATATGTCTGCTCAGATGATGGACACAATGGATATAGAAAAAGAGCGTGGGATTACGATAAAAGCTCAAAGTGTAAGATTAGATTATGTAAAAGATGGACAGCACTATGTTTTAAATCTAATTGACACTCCAGGGCATGTTGACTTCTCTTACGAAGTGAGTCGTTCTTTAGCTTCATCAGAAGGGGCTCTTTTAATTGTAGATTCAACACAAGGTGTAGAAGCTCAAACTATTGCCAATGTATATATTGCAATGGACAATGACCTAGAACTTCTTCCTGTAGTAAATAAAATCGACCTTCCAAGTGCAGATCCAGATAGAGTTTTAGACGAAGTTGAAGAAGCTATTGGTCTTGATTGTACAGAACACAATCTAATTAGTGCAAAAACTGGTCTTGGTGTAAGGGATTTAATAGACTCAATTGTTGATAGGGTTCCTTGTCCAAAAGGTGATGAAGAAGCTCCTACTAAAGCATTAATCTATGATTCATGGTTTGATAACTATCTTGGGGCTTTGGCACTAGTAAGAGTTTATGATGGAAGTATCAAAAAAAATCAAGTGCTTAAAATGATGAATACAAAAGTTGAACATCCAGTTTTAAATTTAATGTATCCACATCCTCTAAAAAGACAAAATACAAATGAAATAAAAACAGGTGAAATTGGTATCGTAGTTCTTGGACTTAAAACCTTAGATGGTATAGCAGTTGGTGATACTATGACTGATGCTAAAAACCCAACAGCCGAAATCATTGATGGGTTTGAACCAGCTAAGCCATTCGTATTTGCAGGGATATATCCAATTGAAACTGATAAATTTGAAGACCTAAGGGAAGCCCTTACAAAACTTCAATTAAATGATTCTTCAATATCTTTTGAACCAGAATCATCTACAGCATTAGGAAGTGGATTTAGAGCAGGTTTTCTTGGTATGCTTCATATGGAAGTTATAAAAGAGAGACTTGAGCGTGAATTTAACCTTGACTTAATAGCAACAGCTCCAACTGTTATTTACGAAGTTGAAAAAACAAATGGTGAAAAAATAGTTATCCAAAACCCATCTGAACTTCCAGAACCTAGTCAAATAAAAACAATATTTGAGCCATACGTAAAAGCTACAATTTTAGTACCCGATGAGTTTTTAGGAAATGTAATAAAACTTCTAAATGACAAAAGAGGTATCCAAAATAAAATGGACTATCTTGGTGCTAGAGTTTTACTTGATTATGATTTACCTATGAATGAAATCGTAATGGATTTTTATGATAAGTTAAAATCTACAACAAAAGGTTATGCATCTTTTGATTATGAACCAATAGGTTTTAGGCCTGGTGTTTTACAAAAACTTGATATAAAAGTTGCAGGGGAAATAGTAGATGCCCTATCAATAATCGTACCAGAAAATAAAGCCCTAAGTAAAGGTAGAGAGTTTATCAAAGCCTTAAAAGAACTAATTCCTAGACAACTTTTTGAAGTAGCAATACAAGCAAGTATTGGAAGTAATATTATCGCAAGAGAGACTGTAAAATCTACAGGTAAAAACGTAACAGCTAAATGTTATGGTGGGGATATTACGAGAAAAAGAAAACTGCTAGAGAAACAAAAAGCAGGGAAGAAAAGAATGAAAGCTATAGGAAAGGTTAATGTTCCACAAGAAGCCTTTATGGCCGTGTTGAAGATTTAATCTTCAGCACATCTTCTGCGTTGGAACTTCAATTTTCAATGCTCATTTACTTTTAGTAAACTCCGCTTTAAAATCTAAGCTCCGCCTTGAATCTATACTAAATATTAAATCTCAACGAAATCATAAATATAATCTTTAGTAAGAATAGTAAATAAAATAATCTATATAAAAGTTATATTATTAGAAAAATTTATTATTTTGTAAAAATTATAGTATAATATTACTACTATATAGGGATTATAATGAAATTACTAATATTATTATTTACTTGTCTCTTTTTTATTTCCTGTGCACCAAGGGAAACTACAATTGAAGATTGTAAAAAACAAAATAAAAATTACAAAATAGAAAATACCTTTAATTTTATAAAAGGTGAAAAAGTAAAAAAAGTAATTTGTATAGATAAAACTAATGATACTTTAAAATAATATATATTATTATTTTAAATGAGATGCCTACTTTGTGAAAAACTATCATTCCAAATTATTTGCAAAGCTTGCCAAACTACCCTACTCGTTCCCTCTTTTCATAAAAGAGAGATAGAAGATGGATTTTATAACTACTCTTTTTACACTCTTTCTGAACTTGAAGATTTAATCTCTTCTAAGTACTATTTTTTTGGTGATAGAGTTTTTAATATACTCTCTCAGTTATCTTTTGAAAAGTTTGCTTTGAATTTTTCTTATGAAGAGCAAGTTTTTGCAGTACCTATTGATGACCATACTCGGCATGAGTTTTCACACTCTGCTATTTTGGCCAGGGCTTTGAAATCTTCATTTATACAACCTTCTTACAACACTTTAAGAGCTACAAATATTGTCAAATATGCTGGTCGTGATAAAGAATTTCGACAGAAAAATCCTCGTCGATTTCAACTTACAGATTTTTATGATAAAACAACAATTTTATGCGATGATATAATTACTACTGGTGCTACAATTAGGGAAGCTAAAAAAGCTTTAGAGAAAAATAATAATCAAGTGTTATTCTCTTTAACCCTAGCTGATGCAAAACTTTAGTATAATTTATTATTAAACTAAGGATAATTCATTATCCTCTTTAGGATTTGCTTCTTTAGATGTGGCTTTGTCACTTCGTTAAAAGAAGTCATAAATGAATTGGGTTCCCTTTAATGGGTGGAACCAATAAAAGGGAAAACGTGATTGGAATTATTGATTATAATATGGGAAATTTGGCAAGCGTTTACAATGCTTGTCATTTAATAGATGCAAAAGCATCAATTATACAAGACCCAAATGAAGTAAAAAACTATGACAGAATTATTTTACCTGGTGTTGGTGCCTTTGCTGATGCAATGAGTCACTTAAACGAAACAGGGATGAAAGAGGCAATTTTAGAGTTTGCCAAAACTGGTAAACCTATGATTGGGATTTGCTTAGGTATGCAACTTCTTTTTGAAAGCTCACAAGAGTTTGGTCATAGTGAGGGATTGGGACTTATAAATGGTGAAGTTGTAAAATTTGATAGAACTAAGATGCATGAAGATTTTAAGATTCCTCATATGGGTTGGAATACAATTATAAATAAATCTGACCCTTTATTTGATGGACTTGAAAATCCTTATCTCTATTTTGTTCACTCTTTCCATGCGGTTACTAGTGAAGAAAATATTATAGGGAAAACAGTTTATGGATATGATTTTGTAAGTGCTGTAAAAAAAGATAATATTTACGGACTGCAACCACATCCTGAAAAATCTCATGACAATGGTATTCAAATTTTAAAGAACTTTATAAAACTATAAAAAAAAAGGATGAGCCATGAAGACTATAGCAATAAGTGGAGCTAGCGGTTTTGTAGGTAGTAGTTTAAATAAATTCTTTACAGAATTAGATTATGAAGTTATTCCTATCAAAAGGGAAACTTTAGATGATAAAACAAAATTAGAGAGTTTACTTAACTCTAGCGATATTTTAATAAACCTTGCAGGTGCAAATATCATAAACAGATGGAGTGAAAGTTATAAAAAACTTCTTTATTCAAGTAGAATTGATACCACACAAAAATTAGTATCTGCCATAAAAAATATTGAAAATCCACCCCAAATGCTAATCTCAACTTCTGCTGTAGGAATATATGATAACAAATCAACTTATGATGAAAAAGGGAACTTCTCAAATGATTTTCTCTCATCACTTTGTCAAGATTGGGAAAAAGAGGCCTTAAAAGCTAAAAGTGAAAAAACAAAAGTCTCTATTTTTAGATTTGGGATTATTTTAGGAGAAGATGGTGGAGCCTTACAAAAAATGATAACACCATTTAAACTAGGCTTGGGTGGAGTAATAGGAAGTGGGAAACAAGCTTTTTCTTTTATTCATATTAAGGATTTACTTGAAGCTTATAAATTTGTAATAGAAAACTCTTATGAAGATACCTTTAATCTAACAGCACCAAAGCCAACTACAAACAAAGGTTTGACTCTTGCTTTAGGAAAAACACTAAAAAGACCTACTATACTTCCACTACCAGAATTTGTTTTAAATATAATTTTTAGTGAAGGTGCAAAAGTTTTAACAGACGGACAAAGCGCAGTTCCTAAAAGATTATTAGATTTAGGTTTTGAATTTAAATATAAAACAATAGAAGAAACAATAGAAAACTTATGTAAATAAAGGATAGCATTTATTATGGATATATTACCAGCGATTGATTTAAAAGATGGAAAAGCAGTAAGACTAAGCAAAGGTTTGATGGATAGTGCAAAAATCTATTCAGATGAGCCTTGGATGGTTGCAAAAAGATTTGAAGAACTAGGAAGTAAATGGCTTCATATCGTTGATTTAAATGGAGCATTTGCAGGAGAACCAGCAAACTTAGAACAAATCAAAAAAATAAGAGAAAACTGTAATCTTAAAATCGAGCTTGGCGGTGGAATTCGTGATGAAGAGACTATTAAAATGTATGTTGAACTTGGCGTTGATAGATTAATTTTAGGTTCAATAGCAGTAAAAGACCCACAATTTGTAAAAGATATGGCAGCAAAATATCCAATTGCAGTAGGAATTGATGCTATGAATGGAATGGTAGCCGTTGAAGGTTGGGCAGAAGTGTCAACTATGGAAGCTACAACTTTGGCTCGTGAGTTTGCAAATGCAGGTGTTCAAGCAATCATATGTACTGATATAAGTAAAGATGGTATGCTTTGTGGTGTAAATGTTGAGTTTACTGAATCAATTGCCCTTGCAAGTGGTATAGATACAATAGCAAGTGGTGGAGTAAAAGATATCTCAGATATAAGTAACTGTAAAGAAAATGGAAATATCGCTGGTGTAATAGTTGGTAAAGCTTTTTATGAAGGTACTATTGATTTAGAAGAGGCTTTTAAAATTTTATAATTTTAAAAGTTCTACTTATTTTTTGTGTTTTCTTAAAATAGGTTCTAATTTTGCTTTTAGAACATCTGCATTAAATGGTTTTACTATGTAATTATTAACTCCACTTTTTAAAGCTTCTACAACTTCTGATTTTCCACCCTCTGTTGTTATCATCAAAATAGGTGTTGTTGTATATTTAGGAAGTCGTCTTACATTTAGAACAAATTGCAATCCATTCATTTTTGGCATATTCCAATCTGTTAAAATAAGGTCATAACTATTTGTTTTAACTTTTCCTAAGGCAAATAACCCATCTTGTGCTTCATGTATAAAATCACTAGAGATACCAAGTTGTGTTAAAACATTGACAATAATTCTTCTCATTGTTGAACTATCATCTACTACCAAAACTCTTAAATTCATCAAATTCCTTTACCTAAAAGTAAATTATATTAATAATATACTTAAAATAACTTCTTAGTATCCACTTAATCATAAATAATTTATTTTGGTGTTTCTAAATTTCAATAAAATTTCATAAAATATCTAATTGTTATATAGGAATCAAATTATATTTATGATAAAATTTTTTAAACTACTTATTAGGTCAAGCTATGGATTCTAACAAAAAAATAACATTAATAATTTTTTCAATGGTTACACTATTAACAATAGTTATTGTTGCTCTTGTTGCACTAGGTTCCAGACAAAGTGGATATGATGGAGCTAAAAAAAGAGCCTATTTAACAGCTGATATAGTTAAGAAATCCTTAACTACTCATATGGTTAATGGAAATATGCATCAAAGAGAAATATTCTTAGATAGTATTAGCGAACTTAAAGAGATAAATGATTTATGGATAATTAGAGCTAAAAGTGTTTCAGAACAGTTTGGTAAATCAACAATTGGAAATGAAATTCCAAGGGATGAGATTGATAAAAAGGTTTTAAGAACAGGAAAAGAAATTGTACTTCCAAATGAGTCTATTAAAAGTGCAACACTAAGAATTACTATTCCCTACACAGCATCAGCAATTGACAAGCCAAACTGTTTAAGCTGTCATAACGCAAAAGAGGGAGAGGTTTTAGGTGCCATTTCTTTAAAGTTTGATATCCAAGATGATAGGATTTCAAGTATTGCTGTTTTACTTAATATTATGGGAATTATTACAATATTTTTAATCCTAATTCTAATTTATATAAGTAGAAAAATAAAACCTTATACTTCTTCTTTTGATTCAATAACAAAAGTATTAAAGCAAGTTCATGAAGGTAACTATTCAGTAAGAGCAAAAGATGGTGTTCTAAAAGAAGATAAAGAAGCTTTCCAATGGTTAAATGAGATTATTGAAAAACTTGAAACAGTATTAACTGGTATTGAGAAAAACTTAACTGCTTTTGTACATAATAGAACATCAAATGTTAATAATGATAAATTATTAACGGCAAAAGAGATAATAGAAGATATCTCTGAAATATATAATTTCAAAAAAACAATTGAAACAGATTTAACAAAAGAAGATATTTATTATAGATTGGTTCAAGTATTAAAAAATAGACTTAAAATTAAAGATTTTTATATTTTTGAAAATAATTTAATCAGAGATGAAAGAACTATGATATTTAGTACAGATGGAACAAAAGCCTGCTGTCATCTAGTAAAAAATATAAAAGAGCAATGCAGAGCAGAGAGAACAAAAACAGTTGTCTTATCTCAAAATTTTCCAGAAATTTGTAGATCTGCTGTATGTGATGAATGTAATGATTATGTTTGTATTCCATTTTCAATAAATGAACAAAAAAGTATTACTATTCATATTTTATGTGAAAATGAAGATGACCTAAACTATACAAAAAATCAAATAGGTATTATTAAAAAATATTTAGAAGAGACAAAACCTATTTTAGAAAGTAGAATGTTAATGGATGTTCTACGAGAGCGAAATCTAATTGATGGTCTTACAGGATTATATAATAGAAAATATTTAGATGATTTTATTGATAAAAAGATGCCTCAAGAGTTAGTTCATGGCACAACTTATGCTGTTATGTTCTTAGATATCGATTACTTTAAAATGGTTAATGATACCTATGGTCATGATGCAGGTGATGCAATATTGCAAAAACTTTCAAAAACAATGAAAGCTGCAATTACTGATAAAGAGTTTATTATTAGATTTGGAGGAGAAGAGTTCTTAATTATAATGAAAAACCCAACAGAAGAGAGTGCAAATGAGTTGGCCACAAAAATCAACCAAGAGTTTGCAAAACTTGTATTTACATTTAATAATGAATCATTTAGTAAAACTGTTAGTATTGGATATGCATTTTTACCAGAAGATACTGATCAAATTTGGAAATGTATCAAATATGCAGATTTATGTTTATATAAAGCAAAAGAGACAGGTAGAAATAAAGTTATTAGATTTACAAAAGATTTACTAGAAGGTAAAGATAAAGATAAATATTAATCTTTATCTTTATTTCTCTTCTAACATAGTGTAATGAAGCTCCAAGCCTTTTGAAGTAGCTACAAAACCATTAACATTGATTTTTCCTTCATGTACTAGCTTATGGTGCTCTTTACACAGTGGGATTAGATTGTATTTGTGGTTTGCATTTACATGACCTATAAAGCCATCTTTATTTGCTCTTGCTTGCTCTTTTATATGATGAACATCATCAACACTTCTTCCACAAATTACACAAGTAGAAACAATAAGGTCTTTATTGTACTTAGAAGACTTTCTTTGAGAAATTCTCTCAATTGGCTCATAATCATCAGTTAATTTTTTTCTAATATCATTTGCCATTTTTAAGAACTCTTTATCCATATGAAGAGATTTCGCATATTCAAGCCCATACATACTACTTCCACTTCCATATTGAAGTTTTCTATTAAAAATAAGTTTATCTTCATCGTCTTCATACATTACTGATAAGTGTAAACAAATTATATTTTTAAGTTTTTCTATCTCAGGAAGTTCTGGCAATTGATGCAAGTGAGTAGCAAACATAAATATTGATTCTAGTTTTGAAAGTTTTAGTATAGCACTTGCCACAATACTAACTCCACTCATGGTTTCTGTACTATGACTTATTTCATCACCAAGAATTAAAGAGTTTTTAGTTGCTCTATTAAATATATTTTTTAATTCTAACATTTCAACAGCAAAAGAAGATAAACCTTTTGCAATATTATCAGCCCCTGAAATTCTAGTAAATACAGCATCAAAAATAGAAAATCTCATAGATTTACAAGGTACATAAAATCCAGCTTGAGCTAAAATAACAGCAATTCCAATTGACTTCATAAGTGAGGATTTACCACTTGAGTTTATTCCATAAAGTAAAACTCCATGCATCTTATTATTGTACATATTTATTGGATTTGAATTTTTGATAATAACATTATTTTTATACTCATCACTTGCAAGGCTAAGCTCACCTAAAATAACATCATTTGGTACATAAATCCCCTGCTCTTCTCCATCTTCAATTATAGGATGTCGCAGGTCAATTAGCTCAATAAAACTCTCATTATCTTTTGTTTTTACTATCTTAGCAGGTGAATAGTTATTCTTTTTTGCAGTTTTAATATTTGATACAGTTAAATCAATCTCAGCAATAAACTGAACCAACTCTTCTAATAAAATTGCAAATTTGTTCTCAAACTCAAGAAGTTTTTCTTTAAAAACAAGTTTATTTAATTCTATAATTTTTCTTAAATTATGTACATATTTATCTGAAATATCTTCTGTAAGTTTACAAGTTATTTTTACAGAGTTTGTTTGAACTTTTATTTTAAAATCTTTAAATAAAAGTAGCTCATCATCAATAATTAGATGTGAATTTAAAAGCTCTTCACGGACAAGATTAAATCTACTTTTTGTAAGTCCTAAATAAAATCCCTCTTTATCAAGTCTTTGAACACTTACAAAGTTTTCATCATTTGATTTTAAAAACCCTAAAATATGAAACTTCAAAATATCAAGTTTATCTTTTAACTTTTGATTTTCATTCATAAGTTCATCTATTTTTGTATTGATTCCTTCACAAATCATATTTGCTTCCACATCTTTTAGCATATATTTACCACTAATAGATAAATCAAAAGTAGAATCAATGGAATCAATAAACATCTGTAACTCAGCAGAAGTGCATGGAGCTGTAAAAAACTTATAATTCTCCATAAAAGTAACTACTTCTTTTATACTCAATAAGGAGTCATATAAATAGTTTAATTCAAAAGGATGAAGTCGCGAAAGTTTTATTCTACGTGTTAATCTTTCTATATCATAAATATTCGCTAGTTCAGACTCTATAGGAGCATGATAATCATATAACTCTTTAGATAAAGCATAACGTCTAAGTAACTCTTTTTCATCTTTAACAGGGTGTGTTAACCTCTCTTTTAAAAGTCTTTTCCCCATAGCTGTTGATGTATTATTTATGATTTTTATTAGACTTGGATTATGAGAGGTTTCTATTATGTTTAATTGCTCTAAAGCATTATTTCCAAGATAAATATATCTACTTATATCTAGTTTTTGAGGAAATGAAAGTTTTTGAATAATCTTTGCATCATGTCCTATTACAAAATCAATGAGTACAGAAAGTGATTCTGTTGCTAGGGGTACTCTTTCCATATCAAGATGTTCAATTGAAGTTAAAAGTGACTCTATATTAAATACATTTTTAAATAGCTCATTTTGATAAACAATTTTTGGTCTAAAGGTGCTTATATGAAAAGTTTTATGGGATAATTCAAGATACTCAATTATCTCCTTTTGGTTTATATCTTTATCACAAAAAGAGACTACAATTTCATTTGTTTTATGCATATTCATGTAGTTAAAACACTCATCTAAAGCAAAGTTTTTATCTTCACTTGTTCCATGAACTTCATTGTAATAACACTTTCCAGTCGTTACATCAATGGCACTATAACCAACAGAAAAAATTCCTTTGTTGCAATCAATTGTAAGTGAGGTAATATTGTTCTCATCTTGGTCAATTACAAAATCAAAGTTTGTACCTGGACTTACAACTGTATCAAGGTATCTGCTAACTTTAGGAGGAAGACCTTTTTGTCTTATTATTACTACTGTATATTTTTGTTCCCCAATTATTCTTGCAAGATGTTTTTCTAGTGAAATAGCAGGAACACCTGCCATAATAGGATTCTCTTTTGAGTTTTCTAATATAGCTTTATTTTTACGTGTTAGTTGGATATTAAGTAGCTCAGCAATCTCTTTTGCTTTACCTATTTGCTCTTCTTCATTATTTACTTCGTAAACTTCAAAAAATGTTCCTATCTCCATAAGTACAACAGTATTTACACCGTACTTTTTTTCAAAGATTTTTTGAAGTTTAAAATATGTTACAGTTAAAAGCTCACCTTTATTTTGTAAAAGCTCATTTACTTCTGCATTTACCACTATCTTCTAACTCCTGTCCATGTTCTTATTAACTCTCTTTGTTCTTTTGAAAGTTCAGCTTTTTTATGCATTGATACATAGCTTGCAAGTGGCATAGCAGCATAAACTGTTCTATAAATCTCTTTTAATTTTTTAGTTTTTTCATCTTTACTATATGATTCCCAACTAGTAAAATCTAAAGATTTTCGTCCATCATCAACATGTGATTTAAGCATCCAAGAAGCTGGAGCAATTGAGCTATACCATGGCCAAATAGTCTGGTTAGAGTGGCAATCATAACAAGCATTTTTAAATATTCCCATAACCTCTGTTGGAGCTTGTATCTCTAAAGACTTATCAACAATTGGATTTGTTTTATCTATTTGAATTGCTTGCATCAAAAGTAAAATTATAAAAAACACTAAAATTGTAATCTTCATTTATTCTCCATAAAACATCTCATAAGGTCTTTTTATTGCATTTAAAAAAGCACTTATACTTATATTTCTTCCTTCCCTTAAAAACTCTTTGCCATCAAGAAAAAACAAGATCGTGGGAGCTTGAAAAACTCCAAAATGAGAACTTATCTCTAAGTTCTCATCACTTTTTATTTCATACAAATCTATTTTTGTAAAATTATTTAATATATCTTTTTTTATCTTTGGTTTTAGTACAGAACATACTGAACAATTTTTAGATGAAAAGTAGAGAATCAAAGCCTCTTTAGAAGCAATTTTCTCTTTTATCTCTTCTAAACTATTTATTATCTTCAGTTTTTACTTCCTCTTTCACATCTTGTTCTTCATTTTCATTATCATCATCTTTATGATCTTTTCTATTCTCAAAAATATCATGTCTACTTAGACTAATACCTTTCATATGTGTTAGAGGAAAGGCAAAGGCGATACCTTTTCCTTCTGTTGTAATATGAAGTGAATGAATTATTGATTTTATAACTGGGTTTACCAAAGCTTTTGGTAATAAAAATAGAAGTAAAGAAT
Source organism: uncultured Arcobacter sp. (assembly GCF_937982575.1). Lineage (NCBI taxonomy): Bacteria > Pseudomonadati > Campylobacterota > Epsilonproteobacteria > Campylobacterales > Arcobacteraceae > Arcobacter > uncultured Arcobacter sp. The sequence goes on from NZ_CALJLR010000003.1 coordinate 40,680, forward strand.
CATTTGCTTCAAAAGATGTTCGATAGAAGTTGTGCATTTTTCCAAGACCCATACCATCTGCTCTTAATACAGTAACACCATTTGCTCCTGCTTTACTAGCTGCTTGAATTGCATCTATTTTTTTATCTTTTGGCACTATTATTGCAACAGCATAAAAATCCATAGGTAAAGAGTGTCTTCTATTACTTCCATCAATATTTACAGTTGCTAAATCCATATTTTCAGCATCTACTAAATTATCCCGTAAGATATTTTCAGCTTCAATTTGTGTATCAGATTTAACCCCAAGTTTTTCAGTTAACACACCATAAAGCATAACTGTAATCATTGGAAACAATGATGCAAAAGCAATAAGTCCAAAACCATCAATAAGTGGACTTCTTCCTGGTATATTTGTAGCTAAACCAATACCAAGTGCTGCTACTAGTGGAACTGTAACGGTTGAAGTTGTAACCCCACCACTATCATAAGCAATAGGAATAATATATTTTGGTGCTATAAATGTAAGAACTATAACTAATAAATATCCAACAATAATATAATAATGAATATGTCCACCATCAATTATTCTAAATGCTCCAAGGGCAATACCAATGGCAACTCCAAGGGCAACAAAAAGCCTTAAGGCAAAGTCATTAATCTTACCATCACTAATCTCTTTTGCTTTTTTAGCAATGGCCATAAGTGCTGGTTCTGCCATGGTAGTAGAAAACCCAATAGCAAAAGCAAAGGCATATATTACAAATACAGAATTACCTTTTGTTAACTGATAAGCCATTGTTTCACCAAGACTAAACAGCCCTAATTCAAGTCCTAAGATAAAAGCATATAAACCAATAATTACAAGTCCAAAACCTAAAAATACTGTTTTGATATTTTGAATACTCTTTTTTAATACTCCATATTGGAAAAACAATATAATAAGTAAGATTGGCGTTACATCTTTTATAACTGCAATTATTCCACTAATTATAGAACTTACAGTTATGTCAGTTGGAGAAGAAATAACTGGTTTAATAATAACTTCAGCAACATCTTTTGCATCAACTAAATTATATACTGCTATTCCATAAATTTGTACAAAAATCATAGGAGTCAAAGAAGCAAAAGCTATAAGTCCAAATCCATCAACAACTGGATTTCGCCCTTTTATATTTGAAGCTAATCCAATACCTAAAGCTGCAACAAGCGGCACAGTCACAGTAGAGGTAGTTACACCTCCTAAGTCATATGCAAGTCCAATAATCTCTTTTGGTGCAAAAAAAGTAACACTTACAACCATAAGATAACCAGCTATAATATAATAGTGAATAGGATGACCTTTAATTATCCTAAAGACACCAAGTAAAATAGCAAATCCAACGGAACCAGCCACAACATATCTTAAAATTGAGGCATCAATTCTACCACTAGATATTGATGCTGCCTTGTCTGCAATTACTGCAAGTGCAGGTTCTGCTACTGTTGTACCAAAACCAATTAGAAATCCAAATATTAAAATCCATAAAGTCCAACCAGATTTTGCGAAATCTCTAGCTAAACCTTCCCCCACTGGAAATATACCTATTTCTAAACCTTGCAAGAAGATTGCCAAACCAACCCCAACAATAATCAGACCAATACTTGTCGAAATCCAACCATCTGGAACAGTTTGTATTATTGCTAATTGAAAAAATAAAATTACTAAAACAATTGGAAGAAGATCTCTAAAAGAATCTTTTAGTAATTTTAAGAAAAAGTTAAATTGCATCATAATTTAAAGCACACCTTTTATTAAATTTATATATATTAGCGAAAAAAGATATAAGAAGAGTTTTAAGAAGAAGAAAATTTAAATAATCAATATAAGAGAATAAATCTCTTATATTAAACTTGGTGTTCGCTTTTTTTAGCTAATCTCTCTTTTTGAGAAAGATAAGAGTTAAGTGCCCCTAAATAAGCTTTTGCAGTTGCAAGCATAGTATCAATACTTAGTCCATGCCCTACAAAAGATGGTGAAGATTTATCAAATACTACTCTTGTAGTAACTTTTGCTAAGGCATCTTTACCTTCAGTTACTGAAGTTACATTATAACTTTGTAATTCTCCATTATAACCTGTAAGTCTATCTATTGTTTTGAAAATTGCATCCATTGTTCCATTACCAATATTTGCTTCTATCATAACTTCATCTTTATGTTTGATAGAAACAGAAGCCATTGGAGTTCCAGCAGAACAGTCAGAGATTTGTAATCCTACTAATTCATATGTTTTGTCATGATTTAATGCTTCATCAGTGATTAACATTCTAATATCATCATCAGTAACATCTTTTTTCTTATCAGCTAAAATTTTAAATCTATCAAATGCTGTATTTAACTCAGCATCAGGAATTTTATCAAATCCTAAATGTTCAATTTTATCTCTAAATGCAGCACGACCAGAGTGTTTACCTAAGATTAAAGTTGAATCTTTATAAACTCCTACATCTTCAGGTTTCATGATTTCATATGTCTCTTGATGTTTTAACACACCATCTTGATGAATTCCACTTTCATGTGAAAATGCATTTTTACCCACAATAGCTTTATTTTGTTGTGGTTCAACACCTGTAATTGTTGCTACTAATCTAGAAGTTGCATATATCTCTTTTGTGTTGATTCCTGTATATAAATCACCAAAAGCATCTTTTCTAGTCTTAATAGCCATTACTGCCTCTTCTAAGGCTGAATTCCCTGCTCTCTCACCTAAACCATTGATTGTAACTTCTATTTGTCTAGCACCATTCATAACAGCTGCTAAAGTATTTGCAGTCGATAATCCTAAGTCATTGTGATTGTGTACAGATATAATTGCTCTATCTCCTGCAAAATCACTTAACTCTTTTACCATTGCACCTAACTCTGTTGGTAATCTATATCCAACTGTATCAGGTAAGTTGATTGTGCTAGCTCCCGCACCAATAACTGCGTCCATAACCTCTTTCATAAAAGAGATATCACTTCTTCCAGCATCTTCTAATGAAAACTCAACATCATCAACAAATGTTCTTGCATACTCAACTGCATGAATTGCTCTTTTGATAACTTCATCTTCACTCATTTTTAATTTATATTTCATGTGTATTGGTGAAGTTGCAATAAAAGTGTGAATTCTATGCTTTGCAGCCTTTTGTACTGCTAAACCTGATTGTTTAATATCATTATCAATCGCTCTACTTAAAGAACAAATACTTGAGTTCTTAACAACCTCTGCTATTCTTGAAACAGCATCAAAATCCCCTGGACTTGCCGCTGCAAAACCAGCTTCAATAACGTCAACTCCTAATTTTTCTAATTGTAAAGCGACTTTGATTTTTTCATCTGTATTCATAGAACATCCAGGACTTTGTTCACCATCTCTTAATGTAGTATCAAATACTATAATTCTATTTTTATCCATTGTATAACCTTTGTAAATTGGGCATATTATATCTTTTTTTAAATAAAAGAAAAACTTGTACGAGAATTAAATTATATATGTAAAATAATATATGTTAGAGGAAGTTTTTGAGTAGAAGTAGAGAGTTTACACTTTTTATGAAATTATTTTTGTAAAAATCGAATTTTTTCATTACACTCTCCTGTTAATTTTGGTGACAAATTATATTTTATTTAATAAAATTTGTCAAGTGAAGTTTATAAAACTTCACCAACTTTTATTTTTTTGCCTAGTTTTATATTTAATTTATACGATGTTGGAATATATATTTTCACAATACCATTTATAAATATTCCTACTTTTTGGTATTGTATTACCTCTTTATTTTCTAAAAAAGCATGAGATATATTAAACCTTCCAGAGATAAGTTCAACTTTTATATCATCAAAAGTTAATACTCTTTTTTCATTTAATTGTTTTGCTTTAAAGCTATTAGTACATAAATTTAAACCATTTTGATGCATAACTTCTTTAAAAATTGAATCTTTTGGAGCAATTAAAATGTGTGATGAAGACAATAAGCAAACATCAATATAGATAACATTTTGTGAATCTATTTTATCAATAGCTATAATCTCTCCACTTATAGGCGAAACTAAAGCATCAACTTTTGCTTTTACTTTCATATTATCTCTATAAATATATAGTAAAAATATACTTATAAATAGAGCAATTATTGCTAAAGTATCACAAATGAAAAGGTATGAAAACACAAAAATAGCAAAAGAGATATAAATATATGATGTCCCCTCTTTTGCTACAAATTTATTAATCATCTTTTTTGTCTTCTTTATCTTCTTTATTTTTAGACTCTTCTTCATTATCTAAAGGCTCATCATCTTTTTTATCATCAGAAGTAGTTGTACTATCAATATCTAATTCTATGTTATTTTCTATTTTTCCTGAATGTAAATCTTCATCTTCAAAAACAACTCCACCATTTGCTTTGATAACTTCTCTTACTCTTTCACCTGAAATAACTTCCACTTCAAGTAATTCTTTAGTCATCTCTTCTATGGCATCACTATTGTCTCTTAAGGCTTGAAGAACCACTTCATATCTCTCATTTAACATAGATTTAATATGAGTATCAAGATCTTTTGCCATATTATCAGAGAAATCTTTTTGTGTTTGTCCACCTAAGAATTGATTTGATCTTTTTTCTAAAACCATTAATCCAGCAATATCACTCATACCATAAATTGAAGCCATAGATTTAACTATATCAGTTGCTCTTTCTAAATCGTTTCCAGCACCTGTACTAATCTCTTTTATAAATACTTCTTCTGCAGCACGTCCACCTAATAGCACATCTACTTCAGCTATAAGTTCATGCTTTTGCATTAAGTATTTATTCTCTTCTGGATTATTTAAAGTATATCCTAAAGCTGCAAGTCCACGAGGTACAATAGATACTTTATTTACTTTTTTAGCACCTTTAGTAATCTCTGCAATTAAGGCATGCCCAGATTCATGGTAAGCTACAATTTTTCTCTCTTTTGGAGAAATTCTTCTTGATTTTTTCTCTAATCCAGCAATTTGTCTCTCTACTGCTTCTTTAAAATCACTATATGTTACTTCTTCTTTTTTAGCACGTCCTGCTAATAGTGCTGCTTCATTAATAATGTTTGCTAAATCTGCCCCTGCTAAACCAGCTGTCATACGAGCTACTTCAACTAAGTCAACATCAGTTCCTACTTTTACACCTTTAATGTGTACATTTAAAATCTCTTTTCTACCTTCAAAATCAGGTTTGTCAACTAAAACTTGTCTATCAAATCTTCCTGGTCTTAATAATGCAGGATCTAAAACTTCTGGTCTATTTGTTGCAGCTAGTACAATAACAGGAGCTGATTCAGTTGCAAAACCATCCATTTCTGCTAAAAGTTGATTTAGAGTTTGTTCTCTCTCATCATTTCCACCCATTGGGCCACCTGATGCTCTAGATTTACCAATAGCATCAATTTCGTCTATAAAAATAATTGCAGGTGCAACTTTTTTTGCTTGTTCAAATAGATCTCTTACTCTTGAAGCCCCTACCCCAACAAACATCTCTATAAAAGCAGAACCTGAAACTGATAAGAACTCAACATCAGCTTCACCAGCAACTGCTTTTGCAAGTAGAGTTTTACCAGTACCTGGAGGTCCTACTAGTAAAACACCTTTTGGTATTTGTGCACCAAGTTTTACATATCTATCTGGGTCTTTTAGGAAATCAACAACTTCTTGAACTTCTTCTTTAGCCTCTTTATTTCCTGCCATATCTTCAAATTTTACATTTGGTTTTTCTGAGTTTATCATTTTTTTAGAAGATCCAATTCCTAGGATTCCTCCACTTCCACCACCCATTGATTTTGACATTCTTTTTGCTAGGAACATCCAAATAGCAAAGAATATAAATATTGGTAAAATCCAACCAAATAGAATATCAGCTAAAACATTCTCTTCATTAACTCCACCATAAGCTATTCCATTTTTTTCTAATGTAGGAATTAAAGTCTCATCAGGAACAACTCTTCTTGCTGTATATGTAGTAATATCTGTCCCATTTGATTTTGATACGGCTTTAACGTTTGTATTACCAATACCAACATACTCAACTTTTCCACTAGTAATTAATTTCTTCAAATCTGAATATGCAATATTTTTATGCTTAGTTTGTCCGTAAGCTTGAATATTTTGATTTGTAACATTTCCTTGGTTTTCAGGGAAAAGTGCTTTAAAAGCCATTATTGTAACAAGTGAAAATAAAACAAATACTAATAATGGATTATTATTAAAAAAATTATTGTTGTTATTGTTATTATTATTGTTGTTTTTATCTTGTTTATTTTTGTTTCTATTTCTCAATCTAAACTCCTTTTTTTAATACCAAGGTAACCCAGTCATTTTTTTGAATTACCTCAATTTTTTCTAAATCTTCAAATTTTTTCAAAACTCTATTTAAATGCTTATCTAATATACCTGATAATACCAATGTAGCACCATCTTTTAAGCATTTTTTTAACTCTTTTGCAATCATTACTAAAACATCTGCAACAATATTCGCAATTACAAAATCATACTCTTTGTTGGACTTTGAAGCACTTCCAACCCAAGCGTTATTATACTTAGTATTATTTAATACAAAGTTTGATTTTGAACTATCTATGCAAACTTCATCAGTATCACAAATATCAACTTTAGCCCCTAATTTAGCTGCTGCAATTGATAAAATTCCACTTCCACAACCAACATCAACTACTTCATCTTCACTTTTAATATATTTTGAAATAGCTTCTAAACAGCTATTTGTTGTTTCATGGTGACCTGAACCAAAAGATAGTGCTGGATTTATAATGATATCAATTTTACCATCTTTTTCTTCAACCCATGATGGTCTTACAAAAAATTTTCCAACTTCAATTGCTTTTACAGATTCTTGATACTTTTTTATCCAATCTTCATTTCTTTTTTTTACTAAAGTTGTTTCACACTTTATTCCTAAAGCTTTTGCGAATTCTAAAATACCAAACTCTACATCTTCAAGGTTTTCTTCACTTCTTGAGATAAGTCTATTTTCCTCAATTTCAACTGCACCTTGAGTTAGTTGCTCCAATAATTCTAAGAACAAATCTTGTGAACTTTTTGTATTTATAGTTAATTCGTAATAATATTCTTCCAAATTTTGTCCTTATAAATTCTATTTTATAGATTTATTTATTAATTTTGTAAAGTGTTAGAGGTAAAAAAACTTTCAATAATATCTCTCATAATATCTGCATCTTTAACAGTATTAATAATATCTCTAAACTCTGCAGCTCCTGCATAACCTTTAGAATAAGAGTGAAGTAGTTTTCTAAACATAACAGCGCCATGTATTCCATGAAACTTTAATACTTCATCATAATGCTCTAAAATTATTGCTTTTTTTATATCTTCACTTATATCTTCAACCCCATGTTTTAGTTGATAAAAAACCCATGGTTTTCCAATAGCTCCACGACCTATCATAACCCCATCAGCTTTTGTATGTGCTAAAACCTCTTTTGCTTTAGCATAATCTTTAATATCTCCATTTGCAATAACAGGAATAGAGACTGCTTCTTTAATAGCTTTAATTGCATCATAATCAACAGGAGCTTTATATTTTCCAGCTCTTGTTCTTCCATGCACTGAGATAAAGTCTACTCCGCAAGCTTCGACAGCTTTTGCAATATCAACTGGAATTTTCTCATTTACACCAATTCGCACTTTTGCACTAGTGTAAATTTTTTTATTATATTTTTTTACTGTACTTAAAATCTCTTCAAGTTTTTTTAGGTCACCTAATAAGTTTGAACCACTTCCATGATTAAAAACCTTAGGGGCTGGGCAACCACAATTTAAATCAATACCATCAATGCCTTCAATATCATTTAGTATCTCAACTGCATCACGAACTAACTCTGCTTTATTTCCAGCTATTTGCACAAAATATGGATCTTCTGATGGAGATTTTTCTATCATTTTATAAGTTTTTTTAGAGTTGTAAACAAGAGCATTTGACGAAATCATTTCAGAAATTGTCAAATCTGCACCAAATTTTTTTACAACTGCACGAAAAGGTAAGTCTGTATATCCAGCAAGGGGAGCCAACACCATTAAGGGTTGGCTAAAATCAAGTTTATTCATTTTATTTGTTATAACAAAGTTTCTCTAAAGTGTAATATTTACCTGAGTCTTTTAAATCTAAAATAGCTCTATATGGTTGATATTCTTCATCTGTATAATTTGTTAAAATCTCTCTTGCTTTATCAATCATTTCATATTCAAATAGAATCACTAAATATGCATCAACTGCTAATTCATTTTCATTTGAAATTGTTTCAAACATTCTAATAAGTTCATCTGGTTTAACAGATTTTTTATAAAGTTTTGCAAATGTTAAATAATCTTCTTTATTAAACTCTACATCTTTTGTATATTTGATAATGGCATCATGTTCTAAAGCAAAGTCTGAATTTTCAGAATCTTTTTTCATAAGCTCTAAAACCATCTCTTTATCAAGTTTTAAACCATCAAGTAACTTCTTAATAGTAGTCATACTTTTATTCTCTACTACATTAGTAAATGCAGCTTTTACAACTTCTCTTGAAAAATCTTTTGATTTCTTTAAAATATCAATTGAATAGTCCACATCAACTTTTACTCTATTTAAAAGATTTTTTTGTGCAATTTCACCATTTTTATTAAACTTAAAAGATTTATCACTTACATATTCGCCAGAATTTATTTTAATGATATTGTTTACAATATTTTTAATATCACTATTTGAAGAATCAAAATTATCTGTTTTTGGAGATAATTTCATTTGTTCTAAAATATCTGCTAACTCTTTTAAAGATTTTTGTTTAAACTTTTTATTAGAGTTATTTTCAAGTAAGATATCTTTTAGAAATTCAATTATATTTTCTTCGTCTTTTTTTATAGCACTAGTTTGTAAGTAATTTTTGAAACCATAAAAAAGAATATGTAATATAGTTACTAAAAATAGTACAGCAGTAGGCAATATAATCCAAACTGCAATTGGTAAATCAATTGCATAATCTAAAATATTAACTGTGTAATTAGCTGTTTGCATACTAAAAACAAAAATATAAACTGCAATAATTAACAACAATGAAAAAGCGACATATTTTTTAAGTCCCATAAATTATCCTTTAGATTTAGTTATTCTCACTCTCATAAATCTCTCTACAAGGTGTACAAAATTTCGCAAATGGTTTTGCTCTTAATCTTCCAATTGCAATTGATTCATCGCACATTTCACAAATACCATATGTTTTGTTATCTATTCTTTTAATCGCATCTTCAATCTCTTTTAACTCTTTTGATTGTTGATTGGCGATTATCCCTTCTTTAAATGAATCACTTGAAACTTCAGCATAATCATAATCATCATTACACTCTGAATTTTTAAGAGAATCAATACTCTCTCTACTTCCTTGAATATTCTTTTCTATTAATTCTTTTCTTTGCGCTAAAATAATCTTTAGCTCTTCAATTTGCTTTGAATTTGCCACATTAAACCTTTTTCTAAAAATTTTGACATTATACTGAAAAATATCTAAATTATTTATGATAAGGATGATTATTAATTATACACAAACCTCTAAATATCTGCTCACATAAAACAAGATTCGCTATTTTATGAGCCATTGTAAGCTCACTTAAGCTAATTTTTTTATCACATTTTTGTAAAAATTCTGTTTCAAATCCATAAGCACCACCAATAAAAAAATTAATAGTTCCATTACTTTGTAATAGTTTTGCAAATTCAAAGCTATCTATTTTTTTCCCAAGTACATCTAAAGCAATATTATACCCACTATTTAAAAAAGGTTCAAAAACTTCGCTATAAGATTTTTTTGCTTCTATATCTGATATGGTTTGAGCTTTTGCAATTTTTTTATTAAATAAATTATAAATCTCAACTTTTGAATATTTTGAAGACATTTTAATAAAATCTTCAATAATTTTATTGAATTCATCATTAGAAGATTTTGCAATTTGATAAATATTTATTTTATTCATATAAACTACTTCCTACCACATTAAAGGAGATGTTTTTAATTTTCTCACCAATTTTTACTCCACCAATTGCACAAACAGGATGATTAGATATTTTTGCTAAATATGAGATTTTATCACCTAGCATTACACTCACATCCTTTGTTATTGTAGCTCTATATGCTCCTAAACCTATCATATCCAAATCTAAGCTGTTTGCTTCTAATATCTCTTTCTCATTGTGTGTTGAGAGTCCTAGAAGTTTATTTCCTATTTTTTTTCTTATTAGTTTTACTGCTAACTCTTTATTAGAATAAACCTGTTTAAAATCTTCTTGTCCTAAGTGTAAGCCATCACAGAACTCTACTAAATTAATCTCATCATTAATAATAATTGGAATATTTGTTTTACTTTTCAAATATAAGAGATTTTCTTTTTTTGTTTCAATATTTGAAATCTTATCTCTATATTGAATTACTTTTGCATCAAGTTTAATACATAGTTCTAAAAATTGTTCAAAAGAGATATTTTTGTTTTTTAAAGTTTGAAAATCGCATAAAGCGTATAAGTTATTTGAAGAGGTTTTAGGATTAAAAGCTAAAACTTCTTCAAAACGGGTAAGATTCATTAACTAACTTGAATTGTATTACTTGAAAACATTGTTAATAAATCAGAAAGTGTCTTTTTCATATCTGCTCTATTAACAACCATATCAATTGAACCCTTTTCAAGTAAAAATTCTGCTCTTTGGAACCCTTCTGGAAGATCTGCTCCAATAGTTTGTTTAATAACTCTTTGACCTGCAAATCCAACTAGTGCACCTGGTTCTGCCATAATAATGTCACCTAAGAAAGCAAAAGAAGCAGAAACCCCTCCCATAGTAGGATCAGTAAGAACTGAAATATAAGGAAGTCCTGCTGAGTCAAGTTTTTTCAGAGCTGCTGAAGTTTTTGCCATTTGCATTAGGGCAAAAGTTGATTCTTGCATTCGTGCACCTCCAGAAGCTGAAACAATTATAACTCCTTGTTTCTTCTCTAGTGCTCTATTTACACATCTAACAATTTTTTCACCTTCAACAGAACCTAAACTTCCACCCATAAAAGCGAAATCAAATATTGCCATTTGAACACCAATGCCATTTATTGTACATTCCCCACTTACAACAGAAGAGTTTCTTCCTGTTTTTTTAACAGCTTCGTCAACTCTTTTTTTATAAGATTTACTATCAACAAATTTTAAAGGATCATTTGGCATCAAGTCATTGTCATATTCAACAAAACTATTTTCATCACAAATAATTTCTATTCTTCTTTTTGCCCCAATTCTCATATGAAAATTACATTTAGGACATATATTGTTTTGAGATTCTACCTCTTTAAAAAACATCAAAGAACTACACTCTGGACACTTTATCCAATGACTTGGAGCATCTTTTTTTGTAGGTTGTTCTTTTTTACTATCAAATTTTATTTTATTAAATAGATTCTTCAAATCCATAATATATCCTTTTAAAAACTATTTTTTAAGACTTTTGAATTTATCCAACTCATCAAGTTGTTCCCAAGGGTAATCTTCTTGTCCAACTTGTCCTCGAGCTGCAACATCTGCATAAAGGAAAGTATCTGCACTTGGCTTATCTAGATTAAATTTCTTTGTAATCCAATTTGGTGTTAAAGAAAAGCTATCATGAACAAATGTAGATAAAATATCATCATTTAATCCATCAATACAAGTTCCACAAGTATCAACTGAAATTGATGTTGGTTTTGCAACTCCAATTGCATAAGATAATTGAACAATTGCTTTTTTTGCAATTCCAGATGCAACTATATGTTTTGCAATCCATCTTCCAGCATACAATCCACTTCTATCAACTTTTGTATAATCTTTAGAAGATTGAGCTCCACCACCAATTGGTGCATATCCACCAAATGAATCAACTATTAGTTTTCTTCCTGTTAATCCTGAGTCATGTAAAGAAGAGTGAGATACATATTTTCCAGTTGGATTAATATGAATAATTGTTTTTTCTAAACAAAATAAATCTTCTGGTAAATTTGTCTCTTTGATTAATCCTAAGATTAGTTCTCTTACTTTATCTATACTCATTGTAGATACACAAGGAGCTGAAACAACAACAGTGTGAATATGTTTTGGTAAACAATTCTCAAAATTCTCTTTTGTCTCATAATCAACTGTAACTTGTGTTTTAATATCTACACCTAAAACATCTGGATTTGCTAATGCGTAATCATAAACTTTTTCCATAAGCATTCTAGCATATGTAATCGCACTTGGCATAAAGTTTGCAGTTTCACTATTTGCATAACCAAACATGATTCCTTGATCTCCAGCACCTGTTTCACCATCAACTTGATCAACACCTTGGTTAATATCAGGAGATTGTCTATTTAATAAAACTTGTACATTTACATCATCAGGGTGTAAACACTCCTCTTTTGTAAAATGAGGATGACCGTTGTATCCTATTTTTGCTAAAGCATCAATTACTAAATCTTTGTAATCTTGCTCAGATAAATTTGTAGCTGAAGTAACTTCTCCACCAATAACAACATGTTTACCTGCAACAAAAACTTCTGATGCAACTCTACTTTTGCTATCTCCAATAATTAATTTATCAACAATTGTATCTGCTATAATATCTGCACATTTATCAGGGTGTCCTGGACTTACTACTTCACTAGTAAATAAATATTCTGTTTTGTTTTCCATTTTTGTTTTCCATTCCTTTGTTTTCCAAAAGTTAAATTTGAGTTATTTAGAAATTCTTTTAAAAAGAATTTTCAAATTTTATCTTTATCGTTTTCCATTCTTTTGTTTTCCATTTTCGTTTTCCAACTAATTAAAGTTAAAATAAAAAATAAAATTAAAAGCTTGAATACTTTTATAAAAAGTTATGAATTTTATCTAAAATTTACTTTTATAACTTTAAATTATTGATTAATTATTAATTTTAAGTAACTTATTCAACCGTTACACTTTTTGCTAAGTTTCTTGGCATATCCACGTCATTGCCAAGTCTTACTGAAATCTCCATAGAAAATAGTTGAAGTGCAACTAGCATCTCAAAAAACTCAAGCATATAGTGGTCACATTTACTTGTTTTAATAAAATCATCTGCCAATTCAAAATCCAAAGGAGAAACTGCACAAATAGTACTATCTCTTGCACTTAACTCTTCTACATTTGATTTAATTTTATCATACAATAAATTTTGTGGCATAAGAGCTATTGTAAAAAGTTCAGGATCTGCTAAAGCAATTGGTCCATGTTTCATTTCACCTGCTGGATAACCTTCTGCATGAAGGTATGAAATCTCTTTTAACTTTAGTGCACCTTCAAGTGCCAATGGGAAAAATACATCTCTTCCTATAAAGAAAAAACCGTGACCATGAAGATATCTTTTTGATAATCTTTTAGTTTTTTCATGAAGATAGTCATGAACTTTAAGTGATTGGGGAACTTCTCTTAAAGCTTTTAATTCACTATTTAAACATTCAACGCTAAGTGAGTTTTTATATTGGGCGAAATATAGTGCCATCATCCATAAAACTACTGTTTGTGTTGAAAATGCTTTTGTAGAGGCAACTCCTTTTTCTATTCCTGCTCTTGTTAAAACAGAATAGTTAGCAACTCTTGTCATAGAAGAGTTGTCCACATTACAAACAACTATTGATTTTAGTCCTGCTGTTTTTGCCATTTTAAGAGCTTCTAAGGTGTCGGCTGTTTCACCACTTTGAGAGATTACTATAAAAAGTGTATTTTTGTTTAATAAAGGCTCTTTATATCTAAATTCACTTGCGATTTCCACACTACATCTAACTTTTGCTAAACGTTCAAAAAGGTAAGAGGCTGTAAGTCCTGCATGAAAAGATGTACCACAAGCACAAATTTTAATCTCTTCAATACCTTCAATTATAGATGAATCAAACTCTTCAAAATCTACCTTTTCATCACACATTCTTCCAAGCATTGCATCACTTGTAACTACACTTTGTTCATGAATCTCTTTTTCCATAAAAAATCTATATCCATCTTTTTGTGCAAACTGTTTTGATGTAGGTAATACTCCCCATGAAATTTTTTCATCTTCAAAAAATTCAATCCTTTCAGCTGAAGCAACTCCCCCACAACCATCTTCTAAATATACAACTTCATTTGCAAGTCCTATTAAAGGAGCATCTGATGAAGCAAATAAAACTTCATTTTTTTCATTTCCACGAGCAATAATCAAAGGTGAGCCATGTTTAAAAAAATATATATCATTTGGACATGATTTTGATATAAGAAGTATAGAAAAAGCACCTTCAAGTCTTTTAATAGTATTTTGAAATGAGGCTTTACAATCATTTAGCTTGTTATTATAAAACTCAAATAGATGAACAATAACTTCCGTATCTGTTTGTGATACAAATTTATGTCCTGCAGTTTGAAGCTCTTCTTTTAGCTCTTTATAGTTCTCTATAATTCCATTGTGCACTACATATGAATATTCACCTAAATGTGGGTGAGCATTTAGTTCTGTTGGTTTACCATGAGTTGCCCATCTTGTATGACCTATTCCTATATTATACTTATTTTGTGTACTTACTTTTTGTTCTAGATTTTTTAATTTTCCCAAAGCTTTAAAAACTTCAATTTTTTCACTACTTAATAGTGCAATTCCCGCACTATCATAACCTCTATATTCAAGCTCTTTTAAACCATCTAATAAAATATCTTCTGTTTTTTTATTTCCAATATATCCAACAATTCCACACATAAATAAGCCTTTTTTATTTTAAAAAGATATTGTACAAAAATATTCATGATATATTACTTTTAGTATTTTTTGATAAAATTCTTTTTTATTATTAGGAGTTAATATTAAATCATTTTTAAAAGTTGACAAAGATATCTTTTTTTCTAGCTGTGATACTTGTGAAGCAAGATGTTGTGATGGAAGAAAAGGGAGTACTTTTTGTCAAATAATTCTCGAAGACTTCGAAAATGTCTATAAAAATTTTCCTATTTTATTTACCTTTGGAGACATGGGATATCTAAAAGCAATCATATTATTAAGTGATGGAAAAAGTTTATGTCCATATATAGAAAATTTTAAATGTACCATTTATGAAATGCGTCCTACTGTTTGTAAAGCTTATCCGCTTAGTACCAATATTGATAATATTGTCTATTATGATATAAATTGCCCTGGTATTAGTGAAATTGGAAGTGAAGTAATAAAAAATGGGGAAATTTCACCCTCTTTTGACTCTTATATTTTTGATGATTATCAGACAAGATATATAAATACCCACAAAAAACTTGAAGAATTTAACAAAATCGTAGATTTTGAATTAGTAACTACAATCAATAATAATAAATTTTATAAATATATAGGAAAAGAGATAAACCCCTATATTACAATGCATTTGGACTCTTTAAAACACTTGAAGAAGTATAATATATAGATAATAGTTTTACTTTAAGTTTACATTTGGATATAATTACAGTATCAAAACGTGATGGAGGTTTAAATGACAGGACTTCTACAGTGGTAGAATTTATACCAAAATTTATTGTTAATATTTAAAAATAAAAAGGTTTTATTTTACTAAAACTTGAGCTTATAATGTAAATAAGCTTTAAAAATTAAAAAGGCTCTTCAAATGAAGAGCCTTTTTTTATGGGTAGTTTCTTCTAAATAAGAGGAAATAAGTAGCTCTTTGCGACACGGTGGTGCTATCGCACATCACCTTAGTCTGCCAAAGCTAAAAGAGTGAAGCAGTTCACTCTTTTAACGCTTTCTTACATCATTCCACCCATACCGCCCATTCCACCCATACCACCCATGTCTGGCATAGATGGAGATGAAGGTTTATCTTCTTTAATATCTGTTACTGTAGCTTCTGTAGTTAATAATAATGAAGCAACTGAAACAGCATTTTGCATTGCAATTCTTTCAACTTTTGCAGGGTCTACAATTCCAGCTTCAAACATATCTACATATTTTCCAGTTGATGCATCAAATCCGATATTTTCGTTTTCTGATCTTTCTACTTCATTTACAACAACACCAGCATCAAACCCAGCATTGATTGCAATTTGTTTCATAGGTGCTTTAATTGCTCTTAAAACAATTGCAGCTCCAATAGCTTCATCACCTGTAAGTTCAAGTTTAACTTTTGCAGCAGCTCTAATTAATGCAGCTCCACCACCTATTACAATACCCTCTTCAACAGCAGCTCTTGTTGCACTTAGTGCATCATCAACTCTATCTTTTTTCTCTTTCATTTCAGTTTCACTAGCAGCTCCAACTTTTATAACTGCAACTCCGCCACTTAGTTTTGCAAGTCTTTCTTGTAATTTTTCTTTATCATAATCACTAGTTGTATTTTCAATTTCTGATTTGATTTGTGCAACTCTTCCATTTACTGACTCTGTACTTCCTTGACCATCTACAATAGTTGTATTATCTTTATCAATTACAACTTTAGCAGCAGTTCCAAGTACTTCAACACCACAAGATTCTAATTTCATTCCTAGTTCTTCAGAGATAACTGTACCATTTGTTAAAACAGCGATATCTTGTAACATAGCTTTTCTTCTATCACCAAAACCTGGTGCTTTTACAGCTGCAATATTTAATGAACCTCTTAATCTATTTACAACTAAAGTTGCCAATGCTTCACCATCTACATCTTCTGCAATAATTAATAAAGGTCTTCCCGCTTGGTTAACAGCTTCTAAGATTGGTAACATCTCTTTTAAGTTAGAGATTTTTTTATCATATAATAAAATATATGGATTGTCCATTTCTGTAATCATTTTTTCAGAATTTGTTACGAAATATGGAGATAAATATCCTCTGTCAAATTGCATACCTTCAACTACTTCTAATTCATCAGAGATACCTTTTGCTTCTTCAACAGTAATAACACCATCTTTTCCAACTTTTTCCATAGCTTCTGCAATCATTGAACCAATTGCATGGTCTGAGTTTGCAGAAATTGTAGCAACTTGTTCTATTTCAGTTTTGTTTGCAACAACTCTTGATGCAGCTTTTAAATTAGCTAAAATAGCATCAGTAGCTTTATCCATACCTCTTTTTAAGATAATTGGATTTGCTCCTGCTGTTACATTTCTCAAACCTTCTTTATATATAGAATGAGCTAAAACAGTAGCAGTTGTAGTTCCATCACCTGCTTCATCAGCAGTTTTTGAAGCAACTTCTTTTACTAATTGTGCTCCCATATTTTCTAGAGTATCTTCTAATTCAATCTCACGTGCCACAGAAACACCATCTTTTGTGATTGAAGGAGCTCCAAAAGATTTTTGTAATAATACATTTCTTCCTCTAGGTCCCATTGTAACTTTTACTGCATCTGCTAATTTTTCAACACCTGCATATAATCTATTTCTTGCTGAATCACTAAATAATACTTCTTTTGCCATTACATAACTCCTATAATATTTTCAATTTCTAATACTAAATAATCTTGACCGTCTAAAGTGAACTCTGTACCTCTATATTGTTCAAATACAATAGTATCACCCTCTTTTAATTCTGTTACTTCAGATCCAACTGCTTTTACAACAGCTGTATTTGGTTTTTCTTTTGCAGAATCAACTAAAATAATTCCGCTTGCAGTTTTACTTTCTACTTCTGTTCTTTCTACAAGAACCCTTTTTCCTAGTGGTTTAAAAGTCATTATATACTCTCCTATCAAGTTTATTTCTAATTTTTATAAGTTTTAGCACTCTATTTTTTTGAGTGCTAAATTGTAATAAAATTTTTGATTTTTGTCAAGTAAATTGAGTAAAGATGACTAAGAGTTTGAGAACTATTTTATTTGTGTCTATTTATATATTTTATAAGTAAATTATTTAATGAATTATGTAGGTTTTCATCTAGTGAATTAAGGGTTTTTTCACACTTAAAAGCTAGTTCATTTGCGGCAGTTATGGCACCATCAAGTCCCAGTAAATTTACAAAAGAGTTTTTTGCTCCGTCATTGTGTGTAGTTTTACCAGCTTCTTCATCACTTTGTGTTTCATCAAGTATATCATCTTGGATTTGAAACAGAAGTCCAATATCTATACCAAAGTTATAAAGCTTGTTTTGAGTGGGCAAATCATAGTTTGCAATAATTGCACCCATTTTTAAACTTCCAGCGATTAGTTTTGCAGTTTTGTGAATATGTAAAAATTCAAGTTGTGAAAGCTCAAGTTTTTGGTTTTCAAAAAAACAATCAATTGCTTGACCAATAATCATTCCATCAATTCCACCATCACTTGCAAGTACTTTTACACACTCAATTTTTACGTCACTAGAAAGTGGAGCATTTGCTATTTTTCCAAAAGCTTCAGTATTTAAAGCATCGCCTACAAGTATTGCAGTTACTTCATCATACTTTTTATGTAAAGTTTCAAAACCTCTTCTTAAATCAGCATCATCCATAGCAGGTAAATCATCATGTACTAAAGAGTAAGTATGTAGCATCTCTAAACCTAAAGCAATAGGAAGTGCACTTTTTACTAAAAGAGAGTTTTTAGAGTTTACTACACTTAATAAAAGCATAGGTCTAAATCTTTTTCCACCAGCATCTAACATAAGACTTAAGGCATCTTCAAAATGAGGATGAAAAGTTTTTGATGCTGGAAGATTTGATTTTAGATAGTTTTCAAAAGTTTCTAAAAGATTATTCATTATTTATTTTGAGACGATGTTCCCATGCCACCCATCATGTTCATGGCCATCATTTTTTTATTTTCATCTGATTGTTTTATTACATCGTTCATAGCTGAGATTAATAAAATTTGCAAAGAGTCTTTATCTTCAAGTAAAGAATCATCAATTTGCAAATCAATTACCTCTGAGTTTCCATTAATTGAGAGTGAAATCATTCCACCTCCAGCTTTTGAAGTAAATATTTTTGAAGCATTATCTTCTTTTGCTTTATTTGCCATGTCTTGAAATTGACCCATCATTTCATTTAGGTTTATTTTACTTAAATCAATACCATCAAACATGGTCACTTCCTACTAATTCATTTGTAATTGTTGTGATATTATTTTTATCATCAACAAGCACAACTGTTGGTTTATAATTTTCTAATTCACTTTCACTATATGAGGCATAAGCAATCACAATTATTTTATCGCCTATTTCTACTTTTCTAGCTGCTGCCCCGTTTAGACACATATCTTTACTTCCAGCTTTACCTTTTATAACATAGGTAGAAAATCTTTCACCATTATTAACATTTACAATTTCTACTTTTTGTCCAACTCTTAATTGAGCGGCTTGCATAAGCTCTTCATCAACAGTAATTGATCCAACATAATTTAAGTTTGCATCACTAACTGTTGCTCTATGAATTTTGCTATAAAGCATATCGAATGTCATATATACCTCTTTATTTTGCTAAATTAATAGGTTCTCCCCAGAACTGTTCTGGTATTATAAACTCCTGAACAGGATTCCCACCTATAATGTGTTCTTGTATAATTCTATCTATTTTTTCCTTAGATAAATTACAATACATAGTATGCCCTGGCTCAACAAGTAGTACAGGTCCCATTTGACATCTTCCTAAACATGAAGTTCTAATTGGTTGAACAGGTCCCATTAAACCATTTTCCATCAATTTTTGAGCCATATGATTAAATAAATCCCTTGACTCTTCTGTTACACAACTAGGTTTTGGCATACCTGGAGGTGCACTTTGTTCACATTTAAACATATAAAATGTTGGTTGAGGGATAACTGGCATTTCCATTTGTTTGTTCCTTACTACATATAATTTTGCAAATTTTATCCAATAAATATTAAAGTCATCTAAAAACTCAATTTTAATAAAATATTAAAAACTATAATACTATACTTTAAGCCCAATAAATGGTCAAAAAGGTAAAAGAATGAAAAAATTATTTATGTTAGCAATTATGTCTGTGTTACTATATGCTACTAATCCAATAGCAGTAGTAGAAACTACACAAGGTAAAATAGAAATAGAATTAAGACCTGATATGGCACCACTTGCAGTTGAAAACTTTACAACTCTTGCAAAAAATGGTTATTATGATAATCTTATTTTTCACAGAATTATAAAAAACTTCATGATTCAAGGTGGAGATCCAACAGGTACAGGAAGAGGAGGAAAATCAATCTGGGAAAAACCATTTAAGGATGAGTTTTCACCAAATGCAGTATTTGATAAACCAGGTATTTTAGCAATGGCAAACTCAGGACCAAATACAAATGGAAGTCAATTTTTTATTACAACAGTACCAACATACTGGTTAAATGGAAGACATACAATTTTTGGATATGTAAAAAGTGGTATGGATGTAGTTAAAAAACTTGAGAATGTACCTGTATCAGGACAAAGTCAAGGGAATAAACCCCTAATTGACCAAAAAATCATCTCAATTGAAATAAAGTAGAACTTCTACTTTATTTTAGTTATATATTTTTGCTAAAGTTTGAGAATCCACAGCATGCATAATTCTTTTCTCTAGCTGTTCTATTTTTTGTGTCTCTGCTTTTGCTTTATCTTTCCAATATTCTAACTTCTTAGATAAAATCTGAATATCAGAAGAGCCTTTTGATAACTTAAGTTTCTCAATCTCTTTTTCAAGTTGATCTATTTCTATATTTGATGCTATTTTAATTTGATTAATCTTTTTTTGAGAATTTGCAACAATATTTTCCATATTGTCTCTTAGTTTTTTCATCTCAATATTTAAACTTGCATTCTCTTTTTGGATTTTTATTACATTAATCCCTTTGATATTTGATACATCATCTTTTTCATATTTATCAACTTTTGTTTTTAAAATATTTACATCATCTTTATATTTATCTAAGAGGTATAGGTATTTCTCTTTGTCAAGCTCGACAGTTTTTAACTCTTCTTGTAGCTGTATTATTTGATTTTCTAAATCATTTATTTGTAAATTATTTTTTGCAAAAGTATCTTTTGTTTTTATAAAAATATCACTTTTTTCTTTCATCAAAGCAACTTGAACATCTCTTTGTTTTTTAATATCTTCAGTTATATCCCTTTGAATAATTATAGTTCCATTAATATTTCCATCTTCATCATGGGAAGGTATCATATAAGTATCAAGCATTAAAACACTATTTTCTTTAGTTATTTGTTTTAACTTCCCTTTCCACATCCTATTATCTAAAACTTTTGCAAACATATTATTATAAACTTTTATATCAGTATCATGACTTCTTAAACTTAAAAACTCTTTTCCTATCAATTCATCTTTTAAAAAACCAGAGAGTTTACAAAAGTGAGAGTTTACGTAAGTTATGTTCATATGAATATCAGTTTTTATAACTATACTATTTGCATCAATTGCTTTTTTGTATAAAGATAATTCATCATTTTTTCTTTTTATAATTTTTTTGACTAATAAATTTTCTGCAAACTCTTTTATTGATTCAAGTAAGGCTCTTATGTCTATTGGTTTAACTGCGTAATTAACTACTTTTAATTTAATAGAATCCATCAAAAATTCTTTATCAGAATAGGCTGTTGCAAATATAACGCCAACTTCTTTATCAAACTCTCTGATTTGTTTTATCATTTCAATCCCAGACATTGTTGGCATATTGATATCACTTATTATAAGGTCGATTTTTTTTTGATTTTTTTTAAATATCTCTAAGCCTTCAGCACCATTACTAGCACAAAAAACTTGAGAAAAGAAGTTTGTTAATAAAGAAGATAATTCTGTTCTCATTACATCATCATCTTCTACATATAAGATAGATATTTGTTTTAATAAGGTCTTATCTAAAGACATTTATTTTAACTTTTTGTTATTTATTAGCTCGATAAATTTTATGAAATCAAATGGTTTTAGTAAATAATCATTTACTCCATACTCTTTTGCTTCTATCATATATTTAGATTCAGTATGGGCAGTCATTATAATAATTTCTAAATTTGGATATAAAGATTTTACCTCTTTAATCATCTCCAAGCCATTCATAACTGGCATGCTAATATCAGTAACTATGATATCAATATCATTAGCATGTTCTTTTAAAATAGTTAAACCCTCTTCACCATTATTGGCTGTCAAGAAATCTACTCCCAGCTTTTGTAAAGTTTCGGAAATAATATCCATTAAATCTTTTTCATCTTCAACGAAAAGAAACTTTAATTTTTTAAGATGGTCTATACTTTCTTGTAAGTTCTTTGTCATTATTTTACTTTCACTATTCCAGTTCAGCTTTACTAACAACTGCTTCAATATCCATGATTACTAACATTTCGTTATTATGAAGTCTAACAAAACCTTTCAAATACTTTGAAGGGATTGATGAACCTATATCAGATACTGGTGATAATGCTGATAAATCAAGTCTTTGAACATCATCAACTTTATCAACAACAATTCCAATCATTCTTTTATCTTTTGTTACAACTGCGATTACAGCAGTGTTTTGATTATTTACAATATTTCCTGTCTTAAACTTAACTCTTAAATCAACAACAGGTACAACTTCACCTCTTAAATTAATAAGTCCTTTTATATATGAAGGCACGTTTGGTAAGATAGTTATCATTTCTGGATAAGTTAATATTTCTCTAATCTTAGGTAGCTCAATTGCGTATTGCATAGAACCTAATACAAACTTCATATACTCACTTGTGTTTGCATAATCTATTATTGCGTCGTCGTTGTTTTGATTTTCCATATGATCTGAACTCCTATTAGTAGTATGTTATCATTTTTTATTATATTTTACAATATTTAGCTTAAATTTTATATTTTTTTAATGTCTAAAATATTACATCTAACAGATAACTTTGTAGTTTCTAGTGTGATTTCTTCATTTATCTTAACACTATCTAAACTTACAATTTGATTGTTTTTAGATAACTGCACATATCCATCAACAATTTTTCTATCTGGATGATTAGATTCATATGCACTTTTTAAATAGTTTAGTTCATTTTGTTTTTGTCTATAAACTTGACTAAAAGTACTTATTAAATTTGATTTTAAAAAGTCAATCTCTTTTTGGATAAAAGAGAATTTTCTATCAAGGGAGTGCTGCTCAAAATGTTTTTTATAGTTTAATAAAATTTGTTCTTTATTAAACAGAACTCTTTTAAATCTATTTTCTAATTCTACTTGTAAGTTATCTAAATATATTAGATGTTCATTTTTATCAGGTAGCGCGATTTCCATCGCATTTGAAGGAGTCGCAGCTCGAACATCTGCTACAAAATCAGAAATCAAAAAATCAACTTCATGACCAACAGCAGATATTACAGGAGTTTTTGCTTCAAATATAGCTCTTGCTACAATCTCTTCATTAAAAGCCCAAAGGTCTTCAATACTTCCTCCACCTCGCCCCACAATCATAACATCACAATTTAGACTATCAGCTTTTTTTATAGAGTTTACAATGTTAAGTTTAGACCCTTCACCTTGAACTAAAGTAGGAATCAAAATTAACCGAGCTAAAGGCCATCTATTTTGGGCAACTTTTTTCATATCCTCAATAGCTGCACCAGTGGAAGATGTGACCATTACTACTCTTTTAGGATATTTTGGAAGAGTTTTTTTAATGTTTATATCAAAAAGCCCCTCTTTTTGAAGTTTCTCTTTTAACTGTTCAAAGGCAAGAGCAAGAGAGCCTTGACCATCAGGGTCAATCTTTGTGCACATAAGTTGATAATTTCCCCGTGGAATATATGCGGTAATACTTCCTGAAATAATTATCTTCATACCTACTTCTAATCTAAACTTTAGGTATTGAGCATTGCCACGAAACATTACACAAGAGATTGTAGAATTTTCATCTTTTATTGAAAAGTATATATGTCCTGAGGAGTGATATGTTAAATTAGATATTTCACCTTGGACATAGACACCTACAAAAGTAGTCTCAAGTAAAGACTTGATTTGATTGTTTAGCGTTGATACACTAAGAGCTTGATTCATATTTTAAATCAAACCTTTCTAGCAATAAATAGTGTTGAGATATTCATAGAAAAACCTTTTACATAAATAGGTTCAAGCCCTGCTTCTTTTAACTCTAAACAAAGATTATCTTGAGTTAAAAACTCATCTATTGAATTTGGTAAATAAGTATATGCTTCTTTATTTTTTGAAATCATTCCACCTAAAGTTGGTAAGATTTTATTCATATAAAAATCTGTTACATAATCAAGTGGAGAGTTCTTTTCATTTTTTGTAAACTCTAAGATTACTAAAAGTCCATCTTTTTTTAAAGTTCTTGCGAACTCATGGAAAGCCTCTTGTCTTTTAACTACATTTCTAATCCCATATGAAATAGATATAATATCTGCAACTTCATTTTCAAAAGGCATAGATTCAGCACCTGCTTCTATAAACTCAACATCTGGTAATTTTGTTTTTGCTACATCCATCATACCAACACTTGGATCAACTCCAACTCTACTTTGAAGTTCTATTGCATTTTTATCTGCTATTTTTTGCCAAGTTGTAAGCATATCGCCAGTTCCACAAGCCACATCAATGATTTTCTCTATTTTGTTTTTACCATAAAAAGAAAAAGCTAAATCACAAGCTTTGTTTCTCCAAGTTTTATCAATACCCATACTTAGAACTCTATTTGCTACATCATAAGTTCCAGCTATTTCATTGAACATTGATACTATTTTTTCTTGTTTACCCATTATAAATATTCCTATTATTTAAATAAAAAAACTCCCACCAATAATCCACAAATAAATCCGATATTTAAAAAAACTAATAGTTTTAAAAAATCTAATTTTTTATCTTTTATTGGCATAAGTTTTACAATTTGTTCTTGTAATTTTAAAGCTTCATTAAACTTTAGTGTTGACCTATCTATATTATCAGCGGTCTTTTTTAGTGTTAATTCTGTAAATTCTATTCTTTCTACAAGCTCTTTTGCTTGTTTGAAACTCATATCACTCATCTATTTTTTTTCTAACCATTTATCTAAATCACAAAAGATTTGATTTAAAACATTTAAAACATAATCCTGAGCCTCTGACTGTAATCTTCTAAAAAATATATACTTTTTAGCACTTTCAACATCACCTAACTCTTTTGCTTTTATAGCTTTTTCTCTAAAGTCAGTGTTATTGTGTGCCATTTCCCAAACTGTACTACCTAGATATCTACTCATGGTAATAACTTTATCATTTTTTACTGTAAAATATTTTGGGTCTTTCATAAAATCAAACATCACAGTATTTGAAGCTAAATATTTATGTCCAAAGAAGTTTATAAACTGCTCTTCCACATAATCTTTTTCCATAGATATTGCACGGTTTAGAGCAAATATAATATTATCATCTGGATTTTGCTCAATTTTTCTTATTTTTTTCATAGTTGCTATTGCATTTTTACCATCAAGTTCACCATCACCTAAAGGTATAATCCATTTTAGATTTCCAAAAGAACCAACTTTTTTAATCTCATCTAAAACCAAACTTGAAGTTTTATTTCCACCAACATCAATGATTATTTCATGATTATCGTCCATTAAAATAAGTTCATCTAACTCACTTACTTTATTTGTTCTTAGCATTCTTTTATTAACTATTTGTGTTGTAGTAAATGATTGGCTATCATTATTTTCATCATCAATTTCTATGTAAGTAATCTTTTTTCCATGCTTTTTATATAAGTAGGGAGCTATTACTTGCATAGCAACAGTTGATTTACCAACACCACCTTTAGTTTGAGGAATAATAATCATCTGAACTAATCCTTTAAGATTTTTTTTGATTTTTCATGAATTCTACAATTTTGCCATGAAATCTACAATATATCATATTTAATGAGACATCATAATCATAAAGCGATTCAATTTTATCGAAATTTTCATTAATTCCATATTCTAACCAAGCTTTGAGTTCATCATAACTTTCAAACTCATATCCAAAAGTTTTTAGCAGTCTATTGGTGTAAGAATCCACAACCATCTGCTCTTTATGACAAGAGTAACAAAGTATAGCATCAGCAGTTTCTGCACCTATTCCTTTTTGAGAAAGTAACCAATCTCTACAAACATTTTCTTTAAAAGTTTCAAAATCACCAAACTCTTCAATTATATTTTGACAAATCTTTTTTATTCTTATGGATTTTTGGTTTTTAAAACCACTTGGAGTAATTGCAGATATTAAAACATCGATATCAATATGCGATAATTTTTCTAAATCTAAACTATCTAGTTTTCTTAAGTTTTCTAAAGACTTTTCTACATTTATCCACTTAGTATTTTGAGTTAATATAGCACCTAAAAAAACTTCAAAGTCATCATTTGTAGGCCACCAATATTTGTATCTTTTATCAATAAGATTTTTCTTTTTTAAAAAAAGAAATAAGTCATATGAATTTAAAATACTATTCAACAATTACCTTTGTTATTATCTCTTCACTTTTATCACAAAGAACTTTTATTTTAAAGGCATCTACTGATTTACCATCTTCTATATTCATAACCAACATTTGTAAAATAGATTTACAAGAATTGGGAACAGCAAAATGCCCTCCAAGTCCAGTGGTTGCTTTTTCTATAGGAACCTTTGAATCCATTCCGATAACATTGTCCCTACAGCCTGTTAATCCAATATCTGTTAAATATGTTGTTCCATTTACTATTTGTAAATCATCAGTACCAATGTGTGTATGTGTTCCACAAATACCACTTACTCTTCCATTAAACATCATTGCCATAACTCTTTTTTCACTTGTGGCTTCTGCATGAAAATCTATAAAAATATTTTTGATATTTTCTTCTTCTAACTCTTGCACTATTTTAGTAGCCTTATTGAAAGGATTGTCACAAGTTGGCATAGAGAAATTGCCCATAAGATTAATAACTGCAAGTTTCTCACCTGCAACATCAAAAATCTTATACCCCACACCTGGAACACCCTCTGGATAGTTTGCTGGTCTAATTACATTTTGGCTTTCAAGTAAGCCAATTATCTCTTTTCTTTTATCAAAAGTATGATTCCCACCAGTAAACAAATCAACACCTATTTTAAAAAGTTCATTGGCATTTTTGACTGTTAAACCAAAACCATGACTTGCATTTTCACCATTGGCGATTATAAAATCAAGCTCATATTTTGCTTTTAGTTTTCTTAGATTTTGTTCAATTATTTTTCTACCAGGACGACCTACAATATCACCAATAAATGCAATTTTCAATATATATTTCCTTTATTTATCTATTGGGATTGTATCAATTAAAAAGTTAGTCTTTTCTTTTGTTTCTCTCGTTTTTTATATTTCTTAACATAAGCAAAAGAAAAAAAAGTCCAATGCTAACGCTAATAATGGTAGGGGTTAAATTTGAAGCATCATAAAAATTGTATGCTATTACAAAAGATAAGATTGAGATAACTAAACACATCTGTTTAACTCTTTTGCACATACATAAGCAGACGAAAAAGCAAACTGAAAGTTAAATCCACCTAATTCACCCGTCACATCCAAAGCTTCACCTACAAAGTACAAGTCTTTTTGAAGTCTGCTTTGCATCGTTTTTACATCTACCTCATCAACTTCAACTCCACCTTTAGTAACCTCAGCTTTTGTATATCCAAAGTTTCCAGCAGGCGCGAACTCATAGTTTTTTAGAATTTCTAGTTTTTTTAGCTCTTCATTACTTAATTTACTAACTGGCTTATCTTCAAGTTCAATTGATACTAAAAACTCTTGCATAAATCTTTTTGGTAGATTAAAACTTGAAGAGATATTTTTATTGCCTTTTAAAAATGATTTGAAAGTTTTATTTGGCAAGAAGTCTATACTCATCTTTCCTTTTTTCCAATACAAAGAACTATTTAAAATAACAGGTCCAGTTATACCTTTATGGGCAAAAAGAATATTCCCTTCAAAGAATTTATTTTCAACATGTGCTTTTACAAACATAGAGATACCACTTAAGTTTTTAAACCAAAACTGCTCTTTTTGCACTGTAAAGCCAACAAGGGAAGGATTTAGAGGATTTACTTTATGTTTAAATTTTTTAGCTACATCAAAAGCTATAGAACTAGCTCCCAAGCTTTGATAACTCAAGCCTCCGCTTGCTATTACTACCTTTTTTGCTTCGATTGTTTGATTATTTGTTTTTATTTTATAAAAGTTATCAAACTCTATATCAGAAACTTCTGTATTTAAAAAAAGTCTTTTGTTTTTTATTAGCTTTGAAAACATATCAATAACATCTTGGGATGTGTTACAAAAGTATGTTCCTTTTACTATCTTTTCATTGAGTTTAAAATCTAAGTTTTGCTTTTTTAGAAAACTTATTAAGTCATCATTTGAGAACTCTTTTAAGACAGAGCTTACAAAAGCATTATCTCCCAAATAGTTATTTGCTGTAACTTTTTTATTAGTGATATTACATTTTGCTCCACCTGATACTTTTATTTTAGCACCAACTTTTTCATTACTATCTATTAGACATATATTATTACTTTTAAGTTGACTAGCTAACATCAAGCCACTAGCTCCTGCTCCTATTATTGCTATATCAAATATTACTTATCCTTCTTTTCAAGCTTTATAATAGTAAATATATTTATCTCATCTTTGTATTCATATTTTAGTTCAAAATCATTTGCTTTTAGAATTGAATTTACTATATAAAGTCCAAGTCCAAAACTATTTTTACTTTTATTTTCATTTGCAAAAAATGGTTCAAAATAGTCTTCTAAATTATATGCTAAACCCTTTCCACTATTTTTAAATATTATTTCATCATTCTCATTAGTTTGTATAGTTACTTTTTTATCATCTGAGTATTTAATTGCATTATCAATAAGATTTTTAACTGCCACACAAAAGAGTTTGAAGTTTACATTTATTTTTTTGTTTTCATATTCTGAAATAATTACATCATCTTCTAACATAAGTATATCTACTGCATTGTCAATAATATCATCTAAAAAGTAGTTGTTTTTTACAATATTTTTTGTAGAAGATATAAGCTCTTCTATTTGTGTAAATTCACTAATAAGTAGTTCTAACCTCGTAAATACTCTTCTCATTTTCTCAGCATTTTCATCACTGTTTTCTAACTCACTTAAAAACTTACCCTTTGTAATTGGAGTTTTAAGTTCATGCATTATATTACGTATAAATACATTTCTAGACTCTTTAATATCTTTTAATTTTTTAGCTGTATTTCTAAACTCAACTGCTAACTGAGAGACTTCATCTTGTGCTGTTGTATTATGGATTTCAAAATCAAACTCTTCATCACCTAAAGTTTTTACCTTATCCTTTAAAAGTTTTATTGGATAGAGCTTTTTCCAAGTGGTAATAAAGGATAAAACTATTGCTAAAAACAAGACTGCAAAAACTGCTATTAAGTATATAAGTGGATTGACATGTTTATAATCTGTATCTTTAAACATAATCTCCAACATACCACTTTTTATAAAAAGATAGCTATCTCCTTTTAAATCTAAAACCCTAACTAATATTGTTCTATATTTTCTCTCTAAGGCAATCTTTGTTTTTGGATTATATAAAACTGCATTCATTTGTCCAACATCATTTATAAAGTCCATATCCATATTTGATAAGGAGTCCACAAAAGACTTAGTCAAGCCATTTCTTCTTTGTTGTTCTAGTACCATTTTAGCAACTGGCAAATATTTCTTTGACAGATGTTTTTCTTTATCCTCTTGGGTATGTAAAACAAGTACTACAAAACTTGCTATTACTAAGAATAGTGAAATTATAAAACTAATTGTTATAGTAAAAAATATTGAATCTTTTTTCATTGTAAAAATTTATACCCCATT
The DNA here is from genome assembly GCF_937982575.1 of uncultured Arcobacter sp. Taxonomy (NCBI): domain Bacteria; kingdom Pseudomonadati; phylum Campylobacterota; class Epsilonproteobacteria; order Campylobacterales; family Arcobacteraceae; genus Arcobacter; species uncultured Arcobacter sp. The sequence continues at coordinate 70,499 of NZ_CALJLR010000003.1, forward strand.
CCTCTTATTGTATGTAAATACGATGGTGTTTTTGGATTATCTTCAATTTTATGTCTAATTCTATTTATAATAACTGCAAGGGAACCTATATTGTCATAGTCACTATTTAATAAATTACTATTTTCAAAAATATCATCCCTTGAGACAACAAAACCCTCTCTTTTTATCAAAAGAGACAATACCTCATATTCTGCTGCTGTCAACCTTATAAATTTATCATCTTTTCGTATCTCTTTTTTCTCTTCATCAAAAATGAACACTTTTTGTGGTTTTTCTTCTATTTTTGAAGTTGTATTATATCTTCTTAGGATTGTTTTAATTCTAACTTCAAGTTCTCTTGGGTCATATGGTTTAGGTAAATAATCATCAGCTCCAAGTTGTAAAGCAGTTACTTTATCTGTAATATCACTTCTAGCACTTGAGATTATTATTGGTATATCATGGTTTACAATAATCTCTTTACAAACATCTAACCCATCCATTCCAGGAAGAGTTAGATCTAAAATTATCAAATCAAATTTATTTATTTTTAGACTACTAAGAGCCAAAAAAGGCTCTTCATAGTTTGTCACTTTTATATTAAATTTACTTAAATATTGAGTTAAGACTTCTGCTAGTTCAGCATCATCTTCCACCATTGCTATATTTATCATATTTCATACCTCTTTTATCTTCAAAACTATTTGAATCAAGCATCTTTTTTAACTCATTTTTTTGTTCATTTGTTAAAATAGCATAAATTTTTTCTATCAAAGTAGCCCTATATTCTACCATATTTTTATACTTATTCATAGAGATATCTATATAAACAGTTTTATCAAACTTTCCATTTTCAAAGGCTTTAGCATAAGAGTCTATTTTAGGTTTAGTATTTCTCATTATATTCTTTACCTTTGATACTTGTTCATCACTTAACTCTAATTTATGTATATATCTCATAATACTAAAATGTGGACTTTTTTTACTTTTCATATGACACGATGAGTTCTCTTTTTTAGCTTTACAAGAGTGTTCTTTCTTCATATCAACAGCAAATAAAAATGTTGAAACCAAACTACTTAATAAAACAACTGTTACTAATACTCTTTTCATGCAACTTTCCTTATATTGATAAGGAAATTATTACATGCCTATATAACAGTTAATAAATGAAAGGTTAACTTAATGTTAATAGTAATTATATAATTAATTAAGAGGTATAGAAATAACAAACTCAGCACCCATATGGGTTTTATCTTCATATTTATACTCAACATTTGAAGCACTTATTTTACCTTTCATACTCTCTTCAATAATTTGTTTAGAGATATACAGCCCTATTCCAGTGCCACATTCTTTCTCTTTTGTAGTATAATAAGCATCAAAAATATTGTTTATTATTTCATTTGGTATTCCATTTGCATTATCTTTTATCTTGATAATCAAACTATTTTCTTCTTTGTATACATCAACAAATATATACCTTTTTTCTCTACTAGGTTTTTTTACTAACTCTTCTTTTGCATTTTTTAATAGATTAATCAAAGTTTGTAATAACTCGTTTTTTAAACCTAATAACTCCACTTCTTCAATATTTTTTATAACTTCAATATTATTACTTCTAAGTTGTGAATTTATCAATTTTAAAGTATCTTCCATAACATCTGTGCTTTTAAATGATTCTTTTTGTTTGTTTGGATTAAAAAAGTTTCTAAAGTCATCAATTGTTTGAGTTAGATTATGCACTGATTCCTCTATATCATCAATAGCATCCTCAATCTCTTTTTCACTTGAAAAATCTTTCATCTCTCTATTGATTCTAAGTAATCCATTAGCCATAGAAATCACACTTAATGGTTGTTTCCATTGGTGGGCAATACTTCCTATCATCTCACCCATTGTTGCCATTTTTGATTGTTGAACTAATAGTTTTTCTTTTTCAACAACATTATTCATTTTTTCATATACTTTTAATTTATACTCACTAAATATTATGTAAACTCTTTTTGATAAATATGATGAAATAATAATTGTTATTACTGTAAGCAATAATCCTATAAGAATTATATTTTTTATAGACTTATTATTTGACTCTAATAAAGATATCTTTTTTTCTTGAATTTGCTTTTTCAACGCTTCTAAATAAAATCCACTACCTATCATCCAATCCCAATCTTCATATAATTTTATAAATGAAATTTTGTCATTTGAATTTAATTTGTCATTTAGTACTACGGTTGAAGTATAGTTAACAAATCCCTCTTTATTTTTTACAGCAAAGTCGATAAGTTCCCTTATTATATATCTTCCATCTTTTGTCTTAACATCATATCGATTCTGTCCTATTAACTCTTTTTTAGGATTAACTAAACATAAACCTTCTAAATCATATATAAAAATATGCTCAGGTTTTTTTAATTCAAAACTATTAAGTTTTTTCAATATTCTTTTTTGTGTTTGTTCCTTAAAATCATCTTCATAATAGCCTGCACCAATAAACAAATCATATGGTTCAAATTTTTTAAAAACTCCTATTTTTTTGTGATTTACTAGATTGCTATTTGCTTTTTTCCAATACCAAGAATAAAAAGTTTCATCTTTTTCACTTAATATTTTATACATATCTTGAAGTATTAATGTACCCTTTGAATCTTTAAAATTCCAAAGATTTTTACCTTCCATCTCTGGAAAACCTGAGTTTAAAAGATTTTTGCCTTTCATTTCATAAACAAATATATATCCATTATTATTAAACTTTATTGCTCTCAATTCTGATATTATAGTTTCAATAGTTTTATCTTTTGTATAATTTGCTTTTTTTATATTTCTATTATAAATTAGTGTAGCCATTGCATGAGCTTGTTGCACTTCTTCTTTTATTTCATTATTAAAATCTTCTTTTTCAAACTCTCTTTCCATATCAATAAGCTTATAGATTTTATTTACTAAATTTTCAACCATAACTTTATTATGTGATATATAATTTTCTTCTAATTTTTTTATATCTTGTTTTATATCTTGTTTTTTTTGATAAATTAGTATTTGAATAATAATAAACGAAAAGACTATAATTGAAACTATCGGTCCGTATTTTATAAAAGTTAGTAAACTTTTTTCATTTTTAAATATATTCAAAAAAATCCTTTCATTCACAGAAGTTACTACAAGTATATGTATTAACAATAAAGTTATTATATTAGAGTATATCACAACTTCATATTTATATATCTTTCTCAAAATGTTACAAAAATATTCAAAAACTTTACATATATTTTTATACGAAGTAAAAGTTAGCTTCATAAACAATAATTGGTTATAATCAACTAATTTAATTATAAGGGGCATCTAAAATTATGGGAAAAATTACTGAACAAGATATAATAGATAGTATAGCAGACGCATGTCAATACATCTCTTTTTACCATCCAGAGGATTTCGTAAAAGGAATGGTTGAGGCATATGAAAATGAAAAATCTGAAGCTGCAAAAAATGCAATAGGACAAATATTAATCAACTCTAAAATGTGTGCAATGGGTCATAGACCTTTATGTCAAGATACAGGAAGTGTTAATATTTTTGTTAGAGTTGGATTAAACGCAAACTTAGATATTAAAAAAGAGTTAGTAGATTTATTAAATGAAGGTGTTGCAAAAGGATATACAGATCCAGATAACACGTTAAGATACTCTGTTGTTTCAGATCCTGCGGGAGCTAGAACAAATACTAAAGATAACACACCAGCTGTTATTCATGTAACAGTTGATAACTCAGATGAATTAGATATTACAGTTGCAGCAAAAGGTGGAGGAAGTGAAAACAAATCTAAATTTGCAGTATTAAACCCATCTGATAGTGTTTATGATTGGGTTATGGATAATGTCAGACAAATGGGAGCTGGATGGTGTCCTCCTGGTATCTTAGGAATTGGTATTGGTGGAAACCCAGAAAAATCTATGCTTTTAGCAAAAGAGTCTTTAATGGGTCATGTTGATATTCATGAACTACAAGCAAGAGGTCCTCAAAATGCCCTAGAAGAGTTAAGATTAAAACTTTATGAAGATATCAACAAAATCGGAATTGGAGCACAAGGACTTGGTGGATTGACTACTGTTGTTGATGTTAAGATTTTAGATTATCCATGTCATGCAGCTTCTCTTCCTGTTGCTATGATTCCAAACTGTGCAGCAACAAGACATATTCACTTTAAACTTAAAGGTGATGGACCTGCAAGATTTAATAAACCAGATTTAGACCTTTGGCCAGATATTGAACTTCCAATGGATACAATCAAAAGAGTAAATATTGAAGATTTAACAAAAGAGAATTTATCTCAATTTAAATCAGGAGATACACTATTACTTTCTGGAAAAATTTTAACTGCACGTGATGCAGCTCATAAGAAAATAGTTGAATACAAAAATGCAAATAAACCACTTCCTAATGGTGTTGATTTAAAAGATAGATTTATCTACTATGTGGGACCTGTTGATCCTGTAAGAGATGAAAAAGTTGGACCTGCTGGACCAACAACATCTACAAGAATGGATAAATTTACAAAAGATATGATGGAAATAGGAATCATGGGTATGATTGGTAAAGCTGAAAGAAAGCAACCAACAATTGATTTAATCAAAGAGTATAAATCTATGTATTTAATTGCAACTGGTGGAGCTGCTTACTTGATTTCTCAATCAATCAAAGATGCAAAAGTTCTTGCATTTGAAGAGATGGGAATGGAAGCTATCTATGAATTTGAAGTAAAAGATATGCCTGTTACTGTTGCAGTTGATACAGAAGGTACTTCTATTCATACAACAGGTCCAGCTAAATGGAGAACCATATAATAATTTTATGTATAAAAGGACTATTCCTTTTATACATGGGTACAAGAGACTCTCTACTTTCATCTTATTTATAATATAATAGCAAAAATAATTAAAGCAGTATAATGAAACTATCTAATCTAATCTTAAAAGCAATTTTTTTTACTGCCCTTATATCTACTTTTCTTGCCTTTATAATTAATACTATCTTTGAATACAACAATTTCCAAAATGAAAAAGAAGATATAAAAAAAGAGTTTATCAAACAAAAAAAGAGTGAAGTAAAACGTGAAGTAAACAAAGCATATGATTATATTTTATATCACGAAAGTGTGATTAAGAGTGATGTAAAAAGAAAACTAAGAAATAGAGTATATGATGCATATAGCATAGCATATAAAATATTTAATGATAACAAAAATAAAAAAACAGAAAAAGAAATCAAATACCTAATCGTAGCAGCTTTACAAAATATAACATATGAACATGGAGCATATTTTTTCGTCAACAGTAATCAAGGAAGAGCAGTACTTTTTGATAAAAACTCCTTTTTAGATACTTACAAAGATATTTGGAATCTGCAAGATATCAAGGGAAATTATATAATAAAAAGACAAAGTAATATCGCACAAGTTCAAATAGAAGGCTTTATAAAAAATTACTTTAAAAAACCAAACCAAAATAGTGATAAGCAGTATGAAAAAATATCTTTTATAAAACTATTTGAACCATATGATTGGCATATTGGTATGGGAGAATATATTGATGAAATTACTGAAGACTCTAAAAATGAAATCTTAGAATACATCTCATCACTTAGATTTGGAAAAGATGGATATATTTTTGTAAATTCAATGGATAAAAAAGCCTTAGTTTTTGATGGGAGAAAACTAAGTCCCCCAAAGGATTATCCAAATGATATTTTATTTCAACAACAAAAAGATACAGTCGAAAATAAAGAGGGGAACTTTTTCTTTTATAAATTTAAAAAATTAAATACAGTTGAAGAGTACCCGAAATTAGCCTTTGTAAAAAAATATGACAATTGGGGTTGGATAATTGGAGCTGGGGTTTATATTGATGAAATTGATGAAGAGTTAGCAAAAAAAGAGAGCCAACTTACAAATGCGATTATCTCTGAAACTACCATTATCTTAATCATATTTTTTATTATTTTAATAATGATATTTTTTGTATCTAAAAAAATAACCTCTTATATAGAGTCAAATATTTTAAATCTTCTTCAACTATTTAAAGCCTCATCTACGAGTTTAGAAGAGATTGATATTGATAAATTTACTTTTAAAGAGTTTAGAACTATTGCAAAAAGTTTAAATAGAACCCTGAGACTAAGAAATAAAGCTGAAAAAAGAGTGAATGACCTTATGGACATTATTAATAAAAATGTAAATATATCCACAACTGATACAAAAGGTATAATAATTGATGTAAATGACTCTTTTTGTAAATTATCTGGTTTTTCTAAAAAAGAGCTTCTTGGAAAATCACACAATATAGTTCGTCATCCAGATACACCAAAAGAGATTTATAAACAGATGTGGACAAATTTATCAAATGGTATAAAATGGGAAGGTGAATTAAAAAATATAAAGAAAAATGGGGATACTTATTGGGTTGATATAACTATTCATCCCAATTATCAAAATGGAAAACTAGTAGGATATACAGCTATCAGACAAGATATTACAGATAAAAAAAGAGTTGAATATCTCTCTATAACAGATGAATTAACTCAAACATATAACAGAAGATATTTTAATATAAAAATTGAAGAAGAGATAAATAGAGCAAAAAGAAATGATTATTATTTAAGTTTTTTAATGCTAGATGTTGATTATTTTAAATTTTACAATGATACATATGGCCACCAAGCTGGAGATTTAGCATTGCAAAAAATTGCATCTATTTTAAAAAGTCATACAAGTAGAGCTAGTGATTTTGCTTTTAGATTAGGTGGAGAAGAGTTTGGAATTTTATTCTCATATAAAGATGAAGAAGAGTCTTTAATATATGCAAATTTAATCAAAAGTGAAATTGAAGGCTTAAAAATAGAGCATAAAGCAAGTAATGTAATTCCATATGTTACTGCTTCGTTTGGGCTAGTTGTCAAAAAAGGTGAAGATATAGAAAGTGTTAATATGATTTATAAGTTAGCAGATGAAGCACTATATAATGCAAAAGAGAGTGGAAGAAATAAAGTATCTGTTAGTGAGTAATTAAAGATTAAAGGTTTTCATTTATTCAATTCCTACCATAAATAATATAGAAAATAGTAGATTTTATTAAAGGTCAAGGCAAAGAGTTAAATTTGAGAAGGAGCTTACAAGTAGTAAGTGACTGAACAAATTGAACTCTTCAACGCAGAGATTTGATAAAAGATACTGTTTTATATTTATTTTCGCAAGTATTTTAAGGCCGTAGCAATAATATCATCATCATCTTTACTAGGACTTTTAATTGTCTCTTTTGTATCATCATTCTTGGTAAAAGTTACATTCATCTCATAACTTGATACTGTTTTTATCTCTTTTTGTAAAGCTAAGATTTTTATCATGATTAATTCTAAAAACTGTTTTGTTGGAGTATCTGGTTTTCCAAATCTATCTTCCATCTCTTCTTCTATTTCATAAACTGCTTCTTTTGATTTTGCTTTTCCTAGCCGTCTATAAAGTTCAAGTCTTACCCTATCTTCAACTATATAATCACTTGAAATAAATGCAGAAATCGCAAGTTTGATATCTACTATTTGGCTCTCTTCTTTTGATTCACCACTAAGAGTTGCTAAAGTATCTTCTAACATCTTAAGATATAGCCCATACCCTATTTGTTTGATATGTCCACTTTGAGCTTCACCGATGATATTTCCACCACCTCTTATCTCTAAATCTTGATGAGCAAGTGCTGTTCCACTTCCTAGATAAGAGTTAGATTCTAAAGCTAATAATCTTTTGATTGCATCACTTGTTATTTTTTTCTTATCTTCAACTATAAAATAACAAAAACCTTCTTTGTGCCCTCTTCCAACTCTTCCTCTTAATTGATGTAAATCAGCTATTCCAAATCTATCCGCCCCATCTATTATCATAGAGTTTGCATTTGGTAGGTGAAGTCCTGATTCCACTATTGAAGTTGCTAATAAGATATCAAATTTTCCATCATTGAAATCTTCAATTAATTTTTCTGCTTTTACTTGAGAAATTTTAGAGTGAATCATCTCTATTTTTATATTTGGTATCAACTCTTGAATATCTGCTTTTTTAGCTTCCATTGAAACAATATTATTATGCACATAAAAGAGTTGCCCACCTCTTCTTTTTTCTCTTAATACTATCTCTTTAATGAGTTTTTCATCAAACTCTTTTACATATGACCTTACACCTAATCTCTCAGTTGGTGGAGTTAGAAGAGAACTCATACCTTTTAGTTTTGATAGGGCTAGATTTAGAGTTCTTGGAATTGGTGTTGCACTCATAGAGAAAATATGTACATCTTCTCTAAGCTCTTTTAACTTCTCTTTTTGTTTTACACCAAACTTATGCTCTTCATCAATGATTACCAAGGCTAAATCTTTTGTCTTAACCCCAAGTAGCGAGTGAGTTCCTACTACTAAATCTATATCTCCACTCTCTAGTGCTTTTTTAACATATGTTTTTTCTTTTGCAGTTGTTTTTCCATCAAGTTGAGCCATTTTGATGCCATATTCATCAAATCTTTTTTTCATACCATGAAAATGTTGAGAAGCTAGCAAAGTTGTAGGACATACAAAAAGTGCTTGATGCCCATCTAAAATAACAGCTAAAAGTGCATTCATTGCAACTTCTGTTTTTCCAAATCCCACATCTCCTGAAAGTAACCTATCCATTACTTTTCCACTTGATAAATCTTTAAATAGCTCTTTTACACTTCTATTTTGATCTTTTGTATAATCAAAGCCAGCACTACAAGCAAAATCATTTAATATCTTTTTATTACAATCTATTTTTATACCATTTACAAGCTCTCTTGCAGCTGCTAATTTTATAATATCATTTGCTATGGCAAAAAGTCTATCTTTTACTTTATCTTTTAGTTTGGCAAAACTTCCCTTACCAAGTGTATCAACAACAGCATATGAACTTCCATCTGCAACATATCTATCTATTAAATCAATATTCTCTACTGGTATTAAAAGCTTGTCATCATTTGCATAAGCAACTATAACAAAGTCTCTTTTTGCTCCCATTACAACAACAGGCTCTATACCTTTATATTGTCCAATACCGTGCTGTTCATGCACTACAAAATCATTTACAAGTAGTTCATCCAGGACTAGTTTGATTTTCTTTTTTCTTTTTTTCTTTATCTCTTTGTTAAGTGAAATGATTACCTCATCATCACTAACGAGATTTATAATATATGGTTCTAAAATATATTTTATATTTTTGTCTGCTAAATCTAAATCAAAACTTTTTATCTTAGCTTCAGTTGTTGAAATGATTGTATGTTTTTTCTTATCATGGAAAGTTAAAAACTCTTTTATATTTGCAGGTTCTATTATTTGGTATTTTTTTGCTTTTGGTACTTTTGGAAGTGTTAAAAACTTCTCTTTATCTATTCTTTTTGCTTCAAAAATATATGCTTCTTCTAACTCATCAAGGGCATTGTAAGTAACATATGAATTAAACTTAGAGGGTAAATATTCTCCCAAATCATCCAAATACCAAAACCCAAGTGAATGAATATCTTTTATAAAAGCATCACTCTCTACGCTTTCTAGTTCTTCATTGATTCTATCTATCTCTTCTTCATTTAAAGCTAAAAAGGCAGGTGTAATTGAAAAGACTTCTATCTCTTCTTTTGATGACTTCTGGTCTTCTATATCAAACTCTCTGATACTTTCAACTTCATTATCAAACAAACTTACTCTAAAACCTTTAACAGCTCCTAGGGGACAGATATCCAGAATATCCCCACGAAGTGAAACTTCACCTTCACTTGTAACAATATCAACAAAATAGTATCCCCAGTTATAAAGTTTTTCTTTTAGATTTTCTAAATCAATTGTTGAAGCAAACTCTATTTTAAAAGAGTCAAAGCACTTCTCAACAGGCATTTTATAAGAAGCAGTTCGTAAAGGAACTACAAGAACTTTATTCTCTTTTTTATAACTATAAAATTCATTTAAAGTTTTGGTTATATTTTGTAACTCTTCAGAAAAAGATAATAAATCATCCCCAAAGTTTGCTCTAAAATCAGCTAATACAAAAGGCTTTTTTTGATTGTAAGCCAATACATCATAAGCCTCTTGTGCCTCTTTATCATCACTTACAATTAATAATTTACAGTCATTTTTTTCTTTAAAAAACTCAAATAAGGAATTCAATACTATTTAACCTCTTCAAAATCATTTGTAGTTTTGTCATAAGTGTATGGGGGATATGGTGTTTCATTGAGTAAAAATACCATATTACAAGAGTCAAACTCTGTTTTTTGTAAACCTTTTTTAAACACTTCTAATATATAAGCTTTTGTAGAAAAAGTGGTAGTACTTGAACTTGCAGTGTATACGAACTCTTCTTGAGGTACTGTTTGAAACCCCTCTTTTATCAAATGTTTTTCAAAAAGCTCTTTATCTTTTAAATTTTCTACTTCTAATATAACTATTAACTCTATATTTTCCAACTCTTCTCCTAAAGTACAACTGTACTAATTAAACCAATAAGTCCACCAAAGACTCCACCCCAAACAACTAGCCATCCTAGATGCTCTTTTATCATCTTTTGAACAATCTCTTTTACCATCTTAGGAGTTAACTCTTCAAGTCTACTATTTACTATAGAGCTTACCTTTTCAAAAATATCCTCACTAACACTTGAAGAACCTAGACTTTCATGAAGGGAAGCTTGAAAAGATTCATCTTTAGAAATAGTAACTATTGCACCTTTTAATTTTTCTACAAAGGGCTCTTTTAAAGGATTCAATGCAGCTTCTCCTCCAAACATTCCAAGCATACCACCAAATTGTGACTCTAATACAGCTTGTTTTAAAGACTCAAATGCAGGTGTAAAATCTGTTTTTTCTAAAACTGGTGATAAATCAAAGTGTGATTTTTTTGAAGTTATTTCCTCTTCAAAAAACTTTTGAAGGTTCTCTTTTGTAAAAAATTGATCCATTATAAGTGAGTGAATCCCCTCTTTAAATTGAGAAAATCTATTTTCAACAACACCTGAACCATATAAAAAAGGCACCTTTTCAAAAAGCATATGTATTGCCAAGGCGTTAGTAATTGCCCCACTTAAAGCAAATAGCCCTACCATAAAAAGCATATCTTGTTTTAAAACAAAACCTAAAATAACTACCAATAAAGCTAGTAAATTTGTACCTAATGATTTGTTCAAAAACTTCTCCTTAAATTTTTGTGGAGTTTACCATAATCTAACAAAGGAAAAAATCAAAAAAAGAGTAACCATCATGTAATCATTTAAATATAAAATCACAAATAACAAAAGGATACAAATGGTTGATGTAGAAAACGAAATAAAGAAAAAATTTCCAAAGATAAATCTTGAATCATCTTTTATAAATAAGTCTTTAATTAAAATAGCAAAAAAAGTGGTGCATGAAGAGTCTATAAATGAATTCTTACAAGCAAATGCCCATAAAAAAGGTTTTGAGTTTGTGGATGCTGTTTTGGATAATTTTGATTTTGATTATACTGTTTCTAGTAATGATGTACAAAATATACCAAGCTCTGGAAAAGTTGTAATTATAGCAAACCACCCTTTGGGCGGATTAGATGCTTTATGTTTATTAAAACTTGTTGGGAAAGTGCGAAAAGATGTAAAAATAGTAGCCAATGATTTTTTAGCTGGAATTGAAGCACTTAGCTCTTTATTTGTGCCAATAGATAACTATAAAAAAAGACAGAGTAAAAAAGATATTAAAGCAATCTACGATACTTTAAATAGTGGAGAAGCTATTATAATCTTCCCAGCAGGTGAAGTTAGTCGAGCAACACCAAAAGGTATAAAAGACCCTGCATGGAATAAAGGATTTTTAAACTTCGCCCAACACTGTAATGCACCAATACTTCCAATACTTGTAGATGGTAAAAACTCAAAACTCTTTTATACTATCTCTATACTAAATAAAACTTTTTCAACTCTACTTTTATCAAATGAGATGTTTAAGAAAAAATCTAAAAAAATAAGTATTAAAATTGGTCAAATTATTCCAAATGAAAATATTATGCCAAAAGGTATCGATAAAAAATATCTTTTAACCCTTTATAAAAAGCACCTATATGCCCTAAGAAAAGGCAAAAGGTCATTCTTTGTAACACAAAGTGCAATAGCCCATCCAGAGAGTAGACAAGAGATAATAAATGAATTAAAAAACTCAAAAGTTATTGGTGAAACTTCTGATGGCAAACTTATATATTTGTATAACTATAGTGATGATTCAATTGTCTTAAAAGAACTAGGAAGATTAAGAGAACTCTCTTTTAGAAGCGTGGGAGAAGGGATAAATAAAAAAAGAGATACAGATAGGTATGATATTTATTATGAACACATAATTTTATGGGATAAAGATGCTTTAGAAATAGTAGGTTCATATAGAATAGGAAATGGTGAATTTATCAATAATAACCTTGGTATTTCTGGGTTTTATTCAAGTACTCTATTTCAATATAAAGATGATTTTGTACCATATTTAAATGACTCCATTGAACTTGGACGAAGTTTTGTTCAACCAAAATATTGGGGAAGTCGTGCCTTAGATTATCTTTGGTATGGGATTGGTGCTTATTTAAAAGCAAATCCACAAATAAAATATATGTATGGTCCAGTATCTATTTCTGCATCACTTCCTAAGATAGCAAAAGATATGCTTGTATTTTATTACTCTTTATATTATTCAAGTGATAAAAACTTATTAGACTCAAAACTTCCTTATCAATACTCTGTTGATGAAAAGTCTATAAAAGAGATGTTTTCTTGTGGAGATAAAAAAGAGGATTTCAAAAGATTAAAAACAGCTCTTTCTAATATGGGAGTTGCTGTACCAACTCTATTTAAGCAATACTCAGAGTTATGTGAAGATGGTGGAGTTAACTTTCAAGGATTTAATATAGACCCTGATTTTTCAAACTGCGTTGATGGTTTAATTGTTGTGGAAATTGATAAAATAAAAGATAAGCAAAAGTCTAGATACATAAAATAAGATACTAAAGTATCTTATTTTGTGAAAAGTCTATACTACAAACTCTAGTCTCTTCAACTAAAGCTTTTGCTACAACTTCATCATCTACAATGATATGTTCTAAATGTAAACCTTCTAAAAGTTTTTTATCTTCTGATTTTGTAATTTTTACTATTGTTTTTGTATTTTTTGTCAAATCATTTATTGTTTCACATACAATTCTAATTTGTTCTTGATTATCAATTGCCACAATTACGGCACAAGCTTTTTTTATGTTTACTGATTCTAAGATATGTTTTTGGGCAGCATTTCCAAAAATGATTGGTTCATTATCATTTTTCCCCATTTGATAAAATAAAATCTTATTTTCAATAATAATATAATCATTTCTCATATCTTTTAATTCACGTACAAGTTCTTGTCCCAAGTGTCCATATCCAAGAACTATTACATGACCTTTTAAATCCTTATCAACAGCCAATGTAGCAGGAGTATCCATCACATCATCAGGAAGTAAAGAACTAGCTATTTTTGATAGATTTTTAAGTGCAATTGGAGTTAAAATCATAGATAAAACAATAGTTACAATCAATATTTGAGCATGGGTTGAGTTTATTAAGTTTCCACTTCTTGCTAACTCTAAGATTGCAAGTGAGAACTCTCCAATTTGAACTAATGAAAAAGCTGTTTTAAATGCAACTCTTTTTGTATCATCAATTCTAACTATCGCATAAATTATTAAGTATTTCAAAATCATTAAAATAGGAAGTAAAAGCAATATTGTAAATAGATGTTCATAAATCATAATAAAGTTTATTTGCATACCAACTGTTACAAAGAATACCCCAAGTAAAAGATTTCTAAATGGTATAAGGTCAGACTCTACTTGATGTTTAAATTTAGTCTCAGATATCATCATACCTGCAATAAAAGCCCCAAGTGAGTATGAAAACCCAAAATAATGAGCCATATAAGAAGCCCCAATCGCAATTAGTAATACAGAACCAACAAATAGTTCTTCTGAGTTTGTTTCACTTACATGGGTAAAAAATGGTTCAAGCAAATACTTTCCAGATAGATATAATATTCCTATTAAAATAACTGCAGCAACTGTTGTTTTAAAAATTATGAATAAAACACTATCTCCTGAGTTTGTTGTAAAAATTGATATCATTAACAATATTGGAATTACTGCAATATCTTGCATAATAAGAATTCCTAGAACTCTTTGTCCATGTCTTTTTTTAATATCTCTATTTTCATTATAAGTTTTTAAAACAATTGCCGTAGAAGATAAAGACAAGGCAGCCCCTATTATCATGGACGTTTGAAAATCAAAATTTAAAATATAAAAAGAGATTAATACAACAATTAAAGTTGTAATTATTACTTGCAAACTTCCTGTTAAAAAAACTTCCCGTTTCATTCTAACTAGGGCATCAACAGAAAACTCTAATCCAATTGTAAACATTAAAAATACAATACCAAACTCTGCAATCTCTTTTAAGTTATGGTTGTTTACAACATCATGTAAACCAAATATATAAGCAATAATAGTACCTGTTACTATATATCCTATAATGGTGGGTAAATGAAATCTTTTTAGTATTAAATTAACAATAATTGCAATAAATATTGTTGCTACGATAATTCCTAACATTTTTTTCCTAATATATTTTATAGTGCATCTGTTTATAGCCTTCAAGTCTCTTTTTAAAAGTTGAATTTAACATTGCATTTTTTGAGTCTAATAAATCTATGGCTAAACACTCTTGTCCATCACGGCCAACTCTTCCTAAATATTGAACAAGTCTTCCATAATATGAAATAGGTGTTACAAAAATAATTGTGTTTAAATGCGGGAAATCTATCCCCTCTCCAAAATATGAAGTTGTGGCAAGAATTAAATTACTAGATTCAATCTGTTCTAGATTTTCTTGCTGTTCTTTTTTGCCTAAACTTCCATGTATACTAACATATTTTAAATTATTTTTTATTAATAATTCTTCCAATATATTTATATGCTCTATTCTATCTGTTAAAACTAAAATTTTTCTGTTTATATACTCTTTTACTTCATTTATAATCAAATCATTTCTATGTTTATCTATTGTTATTTCATTGATTAATTGAGCATAATTATCTGCTTGACTTGTGAAATCTGTATTTACAACTTTTACTCTGTGAGTAATTGTTCTTTTCTTTTTGTATTCATATGAGATTTGACCTAGTTGTTGGAAAAGTATTGGCTCTAGTCCATCTTTTCTATTAGGTGTTGCACTTAAACCTAAAACATATTTACCACAAAACAGTTTTATGATTTGTTCAAAGGTAACAGCAGGAATATGATGGCATTCATCAACTATTACAAATGAGTAGTTTTTGATAATTTCTGGCTTGTTTTTGAGACTTTGCATAGTAGCAATATCTAGTTTACCTGTTAGTTTGTTTTTACTTTTTCCTAAAAATCCTATCTCTTTTTTATTCATTCCAAAATAATCAACAAACCTTTGAATCCATTGGTCTAAAAGCATATTTTTATTTACAACAATTAAAGTATTTACTTTTCTCTGCTCTATCATCTTTGCACCAATTAAAGTTTTACCAAATCCAGGAGGTGCTACACAAATTGAAAAATCTTTTTTAAGAACTTTAGAAATTGCTAAAATTTGCTCATCCCTTAATTCATATTTTATTAAAGGAAACTCCTCTTTTATAGAAACTCTTTTATCATCAATAGAGTAACTAACTGCATTTTGTTTTAATATCTTTAAAACAAAACCTAAAACTCCCCGTGGAAGTTTTAAATACTCTTCGTCTTCTTCATAGTTTTTTATCTGTTTAGGGGTATTGTAAAGGGGCTTTCTCAAAGCTAATAAGGTTTTAATTTGGGGGTTATCAAAAACTGCTAGGTTTTTAAGTTCATTTAAAAATGTTTTTGATAAATTTTTTGAAGATATATATACATAATCAAAAATAGTAATATTTAGTGAAAAGTTGGGATACTCTACACTACTTTGTTTTTTACTCTCCCAGTTTTGTAATTTTCTCTGTTCATTTGATTTTGCTATATTTAATATTACGCTTTTAGCTATTTTTTTAATATTTGATAAAAAGCTCCATTGGTCTTCATATACATTTAAAGTTTTAGGGTCAAAGAAAACTGTTTTATTACTTTCTCTAAGTTTTAAATGTAAAGGCAGTTCAAGATATGTTCCAAAATTTGAACTGTTTACAAATTCGCTATTTGGATATATCTTTGCACTAATATTTGCGCTTTTGATTATATTTTGCAAAAACTCTTTTGCCTGTGCTGCAAAAATACTCTCTTCAAAAAAGAACCATACTAAAATATCATTATAAGAATCATACTGATAATTTGCAGAGATATTTAATCTATTTGTAATATTTTGTATTTTAGGTATATCATTTTTTGAGATTTTTAAAACTGCATATTTACACTGATTTGTTATGGATATGGTATAAGTTGAAAGTTGAACTTTTCCCCTTAAATGTTGTTCAATATCATGATTTAAAAGAGGGAGATAATCACTACCTTGAAAAGTTTTAGTAACTGGGAAATAAGACTCTTTTGTGGAGTCTTTACTAACCCATTTTTTTAAGTATACATCAGGACGAGATATAAATAAAGAGTTAAATAATTGAATTTTCTCATCTTTACTTAACTCTTTTTTATTTAGCTCTTTTTCTAAAAGAGCTATCTCTTTATCAATATTTTCTCTATCTAGGTAAAGCTTATTTAATCTTTTCTGCACTTGGGTTTGCATGTGGGCTATCTTCTTGTTTAGTTGATACAAAACCGCCAATTCTATTTTCAATTTCGTTATATCTACTTTTAAGTTCAGAATTTTTTCTACTAACTCTTCCCTCAAATTTTGCATCTTCTTCGATAATTAAATCATTATAAGTAAAATCACCAATTACTTTTCCTGCTGATAAAACTTGCATAATATTACAATCAATTTTACCATCAAAAAAACCACTTATAACAACATGGTTAGCCTTCACATCACCGATCACTTCACCAGTTTTACCAATTGAAATTGCATCAGCTTCTAATATTACACCCTCAAACTTACCATCAATATGAACTGTACCTTGTGTTGAAATTCCACCAATGATACAAGTTCCTTTAGCAATTACAGTTGCCCCAGCTTGTGATGTTCCTTTATTAGTTTTACTAAATACTCCCACTTTACTCTCCTTTGTTTAGTAAATATTGACTCATACTTTTTTAAATCCCAATTTATAAAATCCCTTGGATTTAAAACCATACTTGCATATCTAACTTCATAATGTAGATGTGGACCAGTGCTTCGTCCCGAATTTCCAGTCATTCCAATAACTTGGTTTTTCTTTATCACATCCCCAAGTTTAACCTTAGTTTGTTTTAAATGAGCATAAACTGTCTCAAATCCAAAATTATGTGAAATAATTACAACTCTACCAAAATCTCCACTATCTCTTGACTGTACATATCTTACAACTCCATCAGCTGTTGCATAAACTGGTGTTCTAAGATTTGCTCGTAAATCAATTCCCCTATGAAATTTTTTCTCATGTGTTACAGGATGGATTCTATAACCAAAACTAGCAGACACACTTATTCTTTCAAGTGGCTTACCATTTGGTATAGTTGAAAGCATATACATTTTTTGTGCTGACGTTATTTTAGTCAAAGTAGCCTTTGTAATAGATATTTGCTCATTTGAATCTCTTTTTAACCCAACAATCTCTTCAATAGTATCTAGTTTGCTACTTAACTCTTCTATATCTTGAACTTTACCCTTAATTTGCATTGAGTAAAAAAGATTTTGTGCCTGGAGTTTTTTCTCTTTTTCTGTTAATACCGAAATCTCTTGCTTTTTTTTGATTTTCACTTCATTAATCTCAGTAGTTAAAAAAGAGATAAACCAAAAAGCACCAGTTATTACAAAAAAAGTTATAATAATTACAATTAAAATAATCTTTCTAAAAAGCTGATGAATATTATATGATTTTGTACTATTTACATCCGAAACAGTAATAACTAATCTATTATTTAATATCTTCATCTACTCTATTCTCAATCTTCAAAAAATTTTCTACTACTAAAAATGAGCCAAAAACTAAATACTCTTCATTTTTTAGAATCTCATTTTTAAACAATCCCGATATTATATTCAAATTTTCACAAACATTTATTAAAGTGGCTTCTTTGACTACTCTTTTATCCTCTAATGGCAAAATATACAACTTTTTTATAATAGGTTTTAAGATTTTTAATACCTCTTTATAATCTTTATCTTCAAAACTATTATAAATAAGGTTTATTTTTTTACCTTTAAACTCTTCTAATATTCCCCTTGCGGCAAGTGGATTATGTCCCACATCTAAAGTGATATTTTTTTTGTATTTTTCACACCTTCCATTTAACTTCATAGTTTC
The DNA here is from genome assembly GCF_937982575.1 of uncultured Arcobacter sp. NCBI lineage: Bacteria > Pseudomonadati > Campylobacterota > Epsilonproteobacteria > Campylobacterales > Arcobacteraceae > Arcobacter > uncultured Arcobacter sp. The sequence continues at coordinate 88,951 of NZ_CALJLR010000003.1, forward strand.
AAACTTCTTTATGTCAACTTCTATATTTAGATATTTCAACGTTGCTATTACTAAAGAGATATTTTTTAATAAATATTTTGGGAAAAATTTATCAAGTGTACTTATATCTATTTTAAAATCATCAAGAGTAAAAAGCTTTATATTTTTTTCATCTTCTATTGTTTTAGCACATAAATATACTTCATCATGTACTTGAGAACCTAGAATCATGACTTTGTCACATGAACGCATTTTCGTCAGAGCTATCTCTTTTATACTATGCCCGAGAAAACTTTGGTGATCAAGATCTATTGTTGTAATAAGTGACAAATCATTTATTGCTACATTTGTAGCATCAAACTCCCCACCAAGTCCTGCTTCTAAAATAAGATAGTCTCGATTTGAACTTAAATAAAATGCTAAAAGTGTTGTATATTCAAAATATGTGAGTTTTTCTAACAAAGCAATATCTAAAATCTCTTGTAAAAATTTGTGTGCAGTATTTAAGTCATTATCATTTACATCAAAATTATTGATCCAAATTCTTTCATTGAAATCTTTTATATGAGGAGAACTATAATGAAGTACATTCTTATTCATAGCAGATAAATATTTAGCTAAAAATCTTCCAGTACTTCCTTTTCCGTTTGTTCCTACTATGTGGATTATGTAAGGAAGTTTTATTTTTTGTTTTAAAATTTCAAAAGAGTTTCTAACTATGCTAAAATCTATTTTATCATAGTACATTGTTTTGTAATTTAAAAACTCTTTTAAAGGTATGGTTTTAAAATCAATCTTCACGTTCTATTTTTTATCTAACTTTTTTTTAGGTTTTTCAAAAGACATTATTGCTATTCTTGAGATTACTTCATCTAAAGCTTTTGTTGATGCAACCTTAATTGCTTCAAATCTTTTTGCATCTGATATTGTTCCGCCACTATCTATTGAAAAATCATATGTTCCTGATACACTAAAACTTCTTGATGTCTCACCATTTGTATAGTTTACACTTACACTTGAAGTTGCTTTATATAGTTTTACATAACCATCACTATCATATTGCAAAGCACCAAAACTTGTAGAATCTAAAGTAACTATTACAATTGTATCAGCTAACTCTTTTTTATTGACTAATTTTGCATCCAATTTATGAACTAAAAGTTCATTCATAGCATCTTTTATTAGTACTGAGTTTTTAGGGTCTTCAATATTAACTCTTAAGTCAACAAATACTTTCCCATTAATCTCTTTTTTTGCATAAGTTGAACCTGGTTTATAACCACACGCTGTAAAAACAAATCCAATCAAAACTGCTAATACAATTGATTTTAATTTCATAATTATCCCTTAATTACTAAGTTTACCAATTTATTTGGAACAACTATCTCTTTTATAATCTCTTTACCCTCTATCCATTTAGCTGAAGTCTCTTTTGCTATAACTAAAACTTCTTCTTTAGAAGCATTTGGAGCAACTTCGATTTCAGCTCTTTTTTTACCATTTATAGTAATAGCTAATGTAATAGAATCAGATACAAAAACTTCCTCTTTTACTTCTGTTTTATTGTTAAAGTTTTTTAACTCAAATAGTTCATTTGATAACTCCCAACAAAGGTGAGGAATAATTGGCTCTAAGATATTTGTTAAAATATAATAACCCTCAGCCCAAACAGTTTTATTATCTTGTGCATTTAAAGCATTCATAGCTTCCATTGATGAAGCGATTAAAGTATTGAAAGCATAAGTTTTATCAAATACTTCATTTGACTTTTGTAGTGCTTCATATACTTTTTTTCTAGCCTCTTTTTCTTCTTTTGATAAAGAGCCGTGATCAATTGTATTTATCTCATCAAGTGATACACCTTGTGCCATTTCAACTTTTGAAGCAAATCTTTTAATAAACCTAAATGCTCCATCAACAGCACTATCATTCCACTCTAACTCTTTTGTTGGAGGGGCTGCAAACATCATAAACAGTCTTGCAGTATCAGCACCATATTTCTCAACAATCATATCAGGATCTACAACATTTCCTTTTGATTTTGACATTTTGGCACCATCTTTTAAAACCATACCTTGAGTAAGTAATCTTTTAAATGGCTCTTTAGAATTTGTATATCCTAACTGATTTAAAGCTTTTGTAAAAAATCTTGCATATAAAAGATGTAATATAGCATGTTCTATTCCACCAATATATTGGTCAACATCCATCCAATAATCACTATCATCTTTTGAGATACCTTCATTTTTCCATTTTTTGTTATTTGTTGCATATCTTAAGAAATACCAAGATGATTGTACAAATGTATCAAGAGTATCTGTCTCTCTTAAAGCTTCTTTTCCACATTTTGGACAAGTAGTATGTTTCCATGTTGGATGATTATCTAAAGGATTTCCTTCACCTGTAATCTCCACATCTTCTGGTAGTGCAACTGGAAGGTTTTCAAGTTTTTCAGGAACTAAGCCACAACTATCACAATGGATAAATGGAATAGGTGCTCCCCAATACCTCTGTCTTGAAACTCCCCAATCTCTTAGTTTATAGTTAATCTTTTTTGTTCCAAAAGAGTTTTGCTCAAAGTGATAGATTATCGCTTTTTGTGCTTTTGTATTATCTAAGTTTGTAAAACCTTCAGAGTTAATCAAAGTACCAGCTTCTGTATAGGCTTCTTTCATATTTGGGATTTCGCCATCTTTTCCAACAATTACTTGTTTGATTGGTAATTCATATTCCCTTGCAAATTCAAAATCTCTTTGGTCATGTGCAGGAACTGCCATAACAGCTCCACTTCCATAAGATACTAATACAAAGTTTGCAACCCATACAGGAACAGTTTTACCTGTTAGGGGATGAAGAACATCAAGCTCTAAAGAGACACCCTCTTTAGGCATAGTTGCTCTATCTCTTTCACTAACCTTTTGCATAGCTTTGATTTTAAATATCTTGTTTTCATCAAGAAGTTCATTATCAACCATATATTTTACTATTGGGTGCTCTGGTGAAAGTGCTGTATATGAAACCCCATAAATAGTATCAGGTCTTGTTGTAAACACATCAAATGAAGCAAAGTTTTTATTTAACTTATATCTTGCATCTTTTGTAAGTTCAAAAGTGAACTCTAAACCTTCACTTCTTCCTATCCAATTTTCTTGCATAGTTAAAACTTGTGATGGCCATGAATCTTCTAAACCTTTTAAATCATCTAGTAACTCTTGGGCAAATTTTGTAATTGCTACATAATACCCTGGCATCTCTTTTTGCTCTACAGGTGTATCACATCTCCAACAACATCCCTCTTCTACTTGCTCATTTGCTAAAACAGTATGACAAGGCTCACACCAGTTTACAGTAGTAGATTTTTTATATAAAAGACCCTCTTCATACATCTTGATGATAAACTCTTGTTCCCATCTTGTATAAAGCTCATCACTTGTAGCAAACTCTCTTTTTGCAGAGAAGCTTAAACCTAAACCGTTAAGCTCTTTTCTCATGTAGTCTATGTTTTCATAAGTCCATTTTTTTGGATGAAGTTTATGCTTAATAGCTGCGTTTTCAGCAGGCATTCCAAAACTATCCCAACCAATTGGATGCAATACATTGAAGTTTGATTTTCTAAAAAATCTAGCAAATGCATCACCTAAACAGTAGTTTCTAACATGTCCCATATGTATCCTACCACTTGGGTATGGAAACATACTTAAAATATATTTTTTATCTTTTTTTGTATCATCACTTGGTTCAAAACTACCATTTTCAATCCAATAGTTTTGCCATTTCTTCTCTATCTCTTGCGGATTGTACTCCATTAAAACTCATCCTTTTCCTGACTTTTTGCACTCTCAATTAGTGCTAAGGCTATAGAAAATATATTTGCAACAATTGCTCCAATAGCAAGTGCTATAGCCAATCTTTCATCACCCATAAAAGTAAGAACCATAAATGCAGGTATCAAGTGTAAGTCTGCAACTAAAGAACTTGCAAGTAGTTCTGCAGCCAATAAGTTTTTAACACCTATTTTTAAAATTGTTGATATTACATTAACCCCAGCTGCTAAAAATAGTGCCAAAGAGTTTGGTTCATATAAAAACCCTGCCGTTGTAGTTAAAGACATTAGTGAAAAGAATATATAGGTTACTTTACCCCAATCCATGTTCATCCTTTTAAAGTATTTCTAAAAGCAATTATAATAGCTAAAGTATGATAAAAAAGCTCTTTTATAGTTCTAAAATTTAGAACTATAGTTGATTAGGTTTTGAAGCTCGAAGTGATTTAACCACTTGAAAGATTAAGTAAAAAATTATAAGTTTGAAAAAAAGTTGAATAATCAGGTTTATCCCTGTATCACTTTGAATAAGTCTAAATATATTGATGTTATTTATAAGAAAATCAAGAAAATAATCATGGGTAGTAATCATATAAATACCAACAAATCCAAATAAAATAAGATATAAAATAGAACTCTTATCCCAAAATATAAGATTATAAATACATAACCAAATATAGACAGTAACAATAAGTCCAATAATTATTTCTGTGAAAATTCCATCAGGAATATGCAACATAACAGATGAGGGTTGATGTACAAAAGAGTACTCAATTAAAGAAGCAAGTATTTCAAATATAACTATCCAAAATAGTGCTAAACTCCAACTTGCAGAGTTATTTGAGGTGATTTTATCAAAGTTGTCTTTTAAAGCTATATATTTTTTCATATTTAATCCATTGTAAAAATTATATTCTATACTTTTATCTTTAAATTATATATTAAAAGTGTGTCATTTTTATAACATTTTATTATATCTACTTAAAATTTATTTACGCCTAGTATTTTGCCTTATTGAAATAATTAGCTGGTAGATTAAGTAGGCAATTATGATTTTGAAGATTAAAGTTCCAAATGTAATTGGCTCATCACCTCTCATAATTGAAAATGGATTTAAGTTTTTTGCAAAACAGTCTAAATTACTATCATTTGTACTAAAAATATATAGCTTATAATATATATATGTAAATGGGATAGAAATCAATCCACGTAATTTCATAGAAATGTAAGATATGCCAATTCCTGCAATTAATAAAATTAAAGTTTTATCCAAGATTTGAACATAAGACATTTTTTCAATATCTATTAAGCCAAATAAAAATGTTATATTGATTATCCAAAACAATGCTAATAACCAATCTTGTGAATGGTCTGAAGAAATTTTATGAAACTTGAATACTAACCATTCAAAAGGATTTTTTAAAAAGCTTAATTCTTTTTCTCGTTCTTCCATCTCTAAAGCATAAAATTTATTTGCTTCAATAATGTTGTTTTGTTGTTCAAAAGAGTCTTTTATTATTCTTGCTGTTTCACGATTTTTAACATTTATATACTCTTCAAACTTATTATTTAAATTATTATAATTTTCTTTAACTGTTAGATTATTATTGATATTTATTTCTTTAGTAAATGATTTGATTCCTAAAAAATATGTTTTATTATTGATGTAACAATTCCTTAAATCAAATTTATAATCATGAGTTATCATAATATCTTTAAAATTTGTTATTTCATCAAAAGATGTTAATTCTAAATTTATTCCTTTACAAAATACACTTCTTGAAAAATCACAATATGAAGAAAAAAATGTATTTCTTAAATTTACAGTATCAAGAAATATACAATTATTAAATATAATTTCACAATGTATTTCTTTATCATCAAGATTAACTTCTTTTTCAAAAATACAATTTTTAAACATTAGCATATCTATAGGTAGTATTTCTCGTGATTTATCTAAAAAATGTATTGTAGGAAGATAAAAATCTCTAGGAAATATGCATTCTTCAAATCTTACAGTTTTATTATTAGGGTGTGGATTAATAATATTGCTAAAAAATGAATTCCCATTTTTTGTATCATTAGTAATAAATTTTTTATTCTTAAATTCATGACAAGTGCTGGCTAAACTTGTATATTGATTTATTGCGGATTTATCCGCTAAATTAATATTTTGATAATTTCTAATTTTATTCATAAATATTTCTCTTAATTGTTTTAAATTACATTATACATTTCTATTTCTTATAAGAGTTATATTTATATTAGATTTTGGATTTAGTGGAGGCGGAAGTTTATTTTCAAGCGGAGTGTACAAGTAGTACATGAGCATTGAAAATAAATTTCCAACGCTCAATAAATTTAAAAGATGATGTAAAGATAACTCTTATACGGTTCCTTGTTCAAACATAGCTCTCATCTTTTCCTTCTCTTTTTGTTTCTTCATCTTCTCTGCTTCTTTGCTTCTAAAATTCTCAATAGAGAACTTTAACTGAACTAAAAACGAAGCCGCTACGAAGATAGATGAATATGTACCAACAATAATACCAACTAATAAAGTAAAGGCAAAACCATTGATAATCTCTCCACCAAAAAAGTATAAAGTTGCAACAACAAAGAATGTTGTCAATGAAGTAAGTGTAGTTCTTGATAATGTTCTTGAAACAGACTCATCAACAATCTTTTCTAAATCACTCTCTTTAGAAGTTTGAACACCCTCTCTAATTCTATCAAATACAATAATCGTATCATTTAGTGAGTAACCCAAAAGTGTAAGAATAGCTGCTAAGATATCTAAGTTTACTTCCACATTAAACAAACTAATTGCACCTAAAGCAATAGTAACATCATGAATTAAAGCCAAAATAGAAGCAAGTGCAAATCTCCACTCAAATCTAAATGAAACATAAATCATAATTACTATTAGAGATAAAACAAATGCCATAAGACCTTTTTCTCTTAACTCTCCACCAACTTTTGGTCCAACTATATCAACTCTTCTAATCTCATAGTTTCCAGTATCAACTAATATTTTTCTAATCTCATCACCTAAGTCATTTGATACACTGTTTGAAGAAGTTGTTACTCTGATAATTATCTCTTCATCACTACCAAATTTTGTAATAGATGAATTTTTATATTCACTTGTATTATTTAAAATATCTCTTATTTTATCAAGAGGAGCTGCTTTTTCATATTTTACTTGAACTAAAGTTCCACCAGCAAAATCAATACCAAAGTTAACGCCTTTTGATAATAAAAGTACAATAGAAGCTACAACTAAAATAGCGGAAAACCCTAAAAATGGTAATCGCTTACCCATAAAATTGTATATTTTATCACCTTTAAAAAATTCCATTATTTTATCCCAAACCATTTTCTTAAATTTTTCTCTCTATTCATCTTTGGCAATAAAGACTCATAAATACCATGTGTTCCTAAAATAGCTGTTAACATAGATGCTAATATACCAATAGAGATAGTAATAGCAAAACCTTTAATAGGTCCAGTTCCATATGCATATAATATAACTGCCACAAGTAGTGTTGTGATATTTGCATCTAAGATTGCTCTCATTGCATTTGAATATCCATCTTCTATGGCTTTAGTAATTGAAGCACCATTATTTAACAACTCTTTTATTCTTTCACTAATAATTACGTTGGCATCAACTGCCATACCAACAGTTAGTACAATCCCAGCCATACCAGGTAAAGTTAAGGTTGCTCCAAACATAGCCATAACTGCAATGATTATAAAGATATTAGTTATAAGTGCAATATTAGCAACTACTCCTGCCATACCATAATATAAAACCATAAATACTACTACAATAGCAAACCCAGCAATAAGCGCAATCATAGATGCTTTTATAGAATCAGCACCTAAAGATGGTCCAACACTTCTTTTTTCTAATAGTTCAACTGAAGCAGGTAATGCACCAGATCTTAAAGCAATAGCAACATTTCCAGCTTCTACAAGTGTAAATCCACCAGAAATTTGTCCACTTCCTCCACCAATTCTCTCTCTAATATTTGGTGCAGAGTAAACTTTACCATCTAAAACAATAGCAAGTCTTTTTCCAATACTTTTAGAAGTAAACTCCCCAAATACTTTTGCTCCAATTGAGTTTAGAGTAAAGTTAATAATAGCTTGATTTGATTGGTCAAAAGCAACTTGAGCATCTGTTACTTGGCTTCCGTTTAAAATAGGTATCTCTCTTACAAGATATTTTTTTGAAGGCTCTTTTGCATCTTCTAAAATAATATCTCCATATTGAGAAGCTTGTGAGGCACTCATAGTATAAACTTGGTCAAATCTCTCTTCATCTACAGCCATAAGCTCTAGGTTTGCAGGTTTTGAGATAAGTTCTCTTGCTGCTTGTTCTTCTGCTTGATTTTTTATACCGGGAAGTTCAACAACGATATCAGTTTCACCTTGCCTTATAACAGTAGGTTCAGATAGACCAAATTGGTCAAGTCTATTTCTTATAGTTTCAACAGCTTGAGAAACAGATTGATCTTTTGTTAAAGCTATCTCTTCTTGTGTTAAAGTTAAGGCATAGGTATTATCTTCAGATTTTGAGATAATTAGGCCTTTTATTTTACCTAACATCTCATCTACTCTTTTAACCTCATCTGGGTCAAGTACTAAAAAGTGTACACTATCAGAGTTTATAGTTAAGTCTTCTATTAAAATCTCTTCATCTTCTGAATAGTATTTAACTGTTGCTGCTATTGATTTGATTTTAGATACAACTGCTTCCTCAGTTTTAACACCTAAAAGTAGATGAAGTCCACCTTGTAAATCAAGTCCTAGTGAGATTTTTTTTCCAGTATCGGTTTGTAGAAATGAAGGTATTGAGAATACTACACCGAAAATAATGCTTAAAATAAATATTATAAGTCTATAATTTAAGATTTTCAATCTTTATCCTTAAATAGTAAGTTAGTTTATAGGAGTATGTGGTAAAACATGTAAAAAAGTTTTACATGTTTTATTTTTTATTCAGCAAGTCTGGCTACAAACTCTTTTGCTAATTTCATTTCAGAACCATCTACATTTTTTACAGTAAAAAAAGTCTCTTCTACTTTAGTAATTTCAACGATTAAGCCACCATTTGTTACAATCTTATCACCTTTTTTAAGATCAGCCAACATCTGCTTATGCTCTTTAGCTTGCTTTTGTTGTGGTCTGATAATTAAAAAGTAGAATATTGCAAATAATGCAACTAGAGGTAATAATGAACTTATTAAGTCACCGCTTTCACCCATGGTACTTCCTTTATAATGATTTAATATGTTTTTCCTAAAACGCGAGTATTTTAACAAAACCTATATAATAAAAGGCTTGATTACAGCTTTATTGTTTTCAACTCCTATTTATTTAGCCTATTTTGGTCTTGAATTAAAAGTAATTAATACTATTTTTTTACTCTTTTCTTTCTATTTTATCCTCACAATAAATAGACCTTCTCTATTTTTTGCAGGTTTTTTCACAGGAATTTTTTGGTTTTATTGGGTAAGTTTTTCTTTTAGATATTATGATTTAACTTTTTTAATTCCTTTTGTAATTTTTGCTTTTGCTCTTGCATATGGACTACTTTTTTTAATAACCTCACTAAAAGATACCATTTATATAAGAGCTATACTCTTTTTTGTACTAACATTTATTGACCCTTTGGGATTTAATTGGTTTAAGCCTGAGATTTTACTTTTAGATAGTTTTTTTGAAACAAATAAAATTGTTCTTGCGTTGCTTTTGTTTAGTACTATTTTTTTAGTAAAAAAAAGAGTTTTTATTTATTCTATTATTATAATAGCTACCTCTTTTGTAAATATAAACCCAAGTTCAACACCCCTTAGTGATTTAAAAGTATCTCTTCCCCAATACTTTATAAATCAAGATTATAAATGGAATAAAAAAAATCTTGCTAGTGTTATAGATATAAACTTTGCACAAATAAATAGTGCAATCAAAAACAAAGATGATGTTGTAGTTCTACCTGAAACTGCTTTTCCTTTATTATTAAATACTCAAGATTTTGTACTAGAGAGTCTACTTGAAAAGTCCCATCTTATTACGATAGTAACAGGAGCACTATATTATGAGAATAGTGAATATAGAAACTCTACTTATATTATTAAAAATGGAAATGTAAAACTTGCACATAAAGTTGTACTTGTACCCTTTGGTGAAGCTATTCCGCTTCCAAGTATAATAACAAACTTCATAAATGATATTTTTTATAATGGTGCAAAAGATTATACAAAAGCGAAAAAACCAACAGATTATAAGATAAAAGATACTTTTTTTAGAAATGCTATTTGTTATGAGGCTACAAGTGAAGAGTTATACCAAAATCTAGGAACGGTTAAAAATATAATAGCCATATCAAATAATGCCTGGTTTACCCCTTCCATTGAACCTACCTTGCAAAAACTTCTACTAAGACTTTATTCAAATAAATATGGCGTAAATATTTATCACGAAGTAAATGGAAGTGAAAACTATATAATTAAAAATTAGCAATAATAATTTTTAATAAAGCTTTTTAGTAGTAACATTCCAAAAAGTTTAGGAAAAATATGCATCTTTTATCAAATGACATTAAATATGCCCTACTTGCTGTTTTTCTTTGGTCAACTGTTGCAACTGCATTTAAAGTCTCACTGCAATCTTTAACTCCATATGAACTTCTTTTTTATTCAAGTTTAGTTTCTACTTTAATTTTTTTATCTATTATTATAAAAAGAAAACAACTTCCAGTTTTATTTGAATTTATAAAAAACAATAAAACAAATGTCCTTTTATCCTCACTATTAAATCCTTTTTTATACTATTTGATGCTTTTTAAAGCCTATGATTTACTTCCAGCCCAAGAAGCCCAAGCCATAAATTATACTTGGGCTTTAGTTTTGGCATATTTTTCAGCAATTTTTTTAAAGCACTCATTAACACTAAAAGATATATTTGCTGGGATACTGTGTTACCTTGGTGTTCTTATCATATCAACCAAGGGAAATATACTTGGTTTAGAGTTTTCTAATTTAGAAGGTCTTTTATATGCCATAATCTCAACTGTACTTTGGGCAACTTATTGGATAATAAATACAAAAAATAAATTTGACCCTATAATTAGTCTATGTGCATACTTTTTAGTTTCACTTCCTTTTATAACTATATATATACTAATTTTCCACTCTTTTTCACTGCCAAGTATTGAGGGCTTATTAGGGGCTACTTATGTGGGTCTATTTGAAATGGGTATTACTTTTTTATTATGGCTAAAAGCCTTGCAACTAACACCTAGGATTAGTAAAATCTCAAATTTAATATTTATTTCACCTTTTATATCTTTGATCTTTATTCACTTTATTGTTGGCGAAGAAATTTATATTTCAACTTTGATTGGACTTATAATCATAATCTTCGGACTAACTTTACAACAGCTTAAAAAACACCACTAATTTTGTAAAAATTCTTTACATAGCATTTACATAGCACCAAGATAGCATTTACGTAGCATTTCATAAAAAACCACTAATTGTATATTTTATATACAGCTTTTAGCACTATTTTAAGTTTTACATAAGTTTCACTATGAAATAATTGCCTAATCAAAAAAAGGTAGTACAAAAAGTACTACCAAAAAATAATTAGGATTTCTAACTATGGCAAAGTTGAAAAATAATAGAGCTGTTATTCACAATGTTATTCACAAACACTTGAAAAAAAATAAAAAAGAAGTTTCACAACTAACTATTAAAATCAATAGTGAGCTAGATAATGCTCTTATTATACTAAGTCAAAATCTAGGTATTTCTAAAAATAAACTTATTGAAGAGATTCTATTTGAAAGTGGGATTATCCAAGAAGTAGATGAAAATTATAGGGAAGAAGACTAATGAATATTTTTCCAAAACAAGAAGAAGTTATAGACGCAGTAGTTGCAGGATTGAACAAAGCAAAAAGAAACTATAGCTTTTGGACTTCAGATGAACTATACCTTTCAAATGCTACTGAAAACTTTTTGACAATACACGTTGCGCAAGAAATAGCAAAAATAGAAGATACTCCAGAGATATTTATAGATGCAACAGTTTCAGATATCTTAAGATGTTCCCTGCCAGACAGATCTGCTTTTAAAGAGTTTATGAAAAACAAATCTATCCAAGATAGATACTTATCAATTACCCTTGATACTAGATTTAAACACAGAACAGATAATGATTCTATATCAAAAGTAATAATGTCAGTAAGAAATGGTGTTAGAAATGCTCAAGAAGATTATAAAAATGATATTCATCTTATATGTAAAATGTTAGAGCGATCAAATAAAGAGGACTCAACTTTAGATTATGGTTTGTTTGCTTTTTACTTAGATATTTCTAATAGTGCTAGAAAAGATGCAAAAAAAAGATTAGAAGAGATAATCAAATCTTTTGATGAGATTGTTAATTCATATGAAAATTTAAAATCAAGTTTCAAAGGAGGCGATATAAAAAAATTAGAAAAAATTGGTGAATGGTGTATCGGTTGTTACATCATAGAACATACTTTATAAATCAAACTAGAAGGGAAAAAAATGAATTTAAAAAATATAACAAAAGCTTTTGCAGTAAGTGCAATAGTAGCTAGCTCATTATTTGCTAGTGATGTAGTAAAAATTGGTGTACAAGCACCAATTACAGGTCAATACGCAAATGAGGGACAAAGTATAGAAAACTTTGTAAAACTTATTGTAGATGAAAAAAATGCCGAAGGTGGGCTTTTAGGTAAACAAATCGAAGTTGTAACTTGTGATGATGAAGCTAAAGCTCAAAAAGCTGCTGTATGCGCTAAAAAACTTACAAATGCTGGTGTTATAGCTGTAATTGGTTCGTATACATCTGGTGCAACAGAAGCTGCCCAAACTACATATTACAGAAAAGGTGTTTTACAAACAAGTGATGGAACAAGTGATTCTTTAATTAAGAAGAAATATTGGACTTTCTTTAGAAACTCTTTTCCAAACTCATCACAAAGTGATTTTACAGCAGACTATATGGTAAATTCTAAAAAATACAAAAATATAGTTGTTTTATCTGATTATTCTTCTTACTCAGCAGGACTTGGTGATGCGACTGAAGCTTCAATAAAAGCAATTGGTGGAAATGTAGTTTTCAGAGGAAAAATCAAAGCAGGAACTCAAAACTTTACTGCAATGTTAACAAAAGTTAAAGCTATGAATCCAGATGTAATTTATTACTCAGGTTACTATACTGATGGCGGATTATTAAGAGCTCAACAAAAACAATTACAAATCGATGCTGACTTTGTTGGTGGAGATTCAAACGATAACCCTGATTTTTATAAATTAGCAGGTGACGCAGCAGCAGGTACAGTTTTAATCAACTTTCCAACACCTGAAATCTTACCATACCCAGAAGCTAAAAAATATTTAGCAGCTTATAAAACTAGATTTAAAATGGATCCTCCATCAATTTGGCCAGTTACAAATGCTGATGGATTAAGAGCTGTTATTGAAGGTGTTGAAAAAACAAAATCTTTTGATACTAAAAAAATCGCAGAATATATCAGATCTATGAAAGATTTTCCAGGGATTACTGGACCATTTAACATTAGAGAAGATGGGGAAAGAGTTGGTGCTAAATTTGTTGTTTATAAAATGAAAAATGATGGTACAAAACAAGTAGTTAGTGAATAATAAGGTTTAATATGGATACTTTACTTCAACAGTTAATAAATGGTTTAACAATAGGAAGTCTGTATGCATTAGTGGCTTTAGGTTATACAATGGTTTACGGTGTGATGAAGTTAATCAACTTCGCACACGGTGACCTTGTTGCCTTTTCTGCTTATGTGGGATTGACTATTTTTACACAGTTTTATGGTTCAAATGCATTATCATTGGTAAATATTGTTATTGTATTTACATTAACTGCATTAGTTGTGGCTTTTGTAGGTGTTCTTCTTGAGCGTCTTGCATATAGACCTTTAAGAACGGCACCAAGGTTAAGTGCTGTAGTTTCTGCACTTGGTGCGTCACTTGTAATCCAAAATGCAATTATGCTTATTTGGGGTCCAAATATGGAAATTTTTCCAGCTGATGTATTTCCTGCAACATCTTGGAACTTTGGTGGAGTAATTATATCGTTTACACAATTAGTTATTTTGGCTTTATCTGCTGTATTAATGGTTTCTTTATACATTTTCATTAATAAAACAAAAATGGGAACAGCAATAAGAGCAACGGCAATTGACCAAGATGCAGCAAAACTTATGGGTATCAATGTAAACAGAGTTATTATGACTATTTTCATTATTGGTTCTATGTTAGGTGCAATTGGCGGTTTGTTTATTGGGATTTATTATAGAGGTTTAACATTTGACATGGGATGGCTTTATGGTTTAAATGCCTTTATTGCAGCTATTATTGGTGGTATTGGAAGTATTCCAGGAGCAATGCTAGGTGGGCTATTGCTAGGATTATTCAATGCTTTAATATCAGGATATATTTCAACAGAATGGGCAGAAACATTTACATTTATTTTATTAATTATAATTTTAATTGTAAAACCAACTGGACTTCTTGGTGAAAACACAGCGGAGAAAGTATAATGAATAAAACTACAATTATTGCTACTTTATTTATAGTAGTTATGGCAGTTTTCCCATTTTTGGTTGATTCTGCATGGCTTAGTATTGGTATTACATTTTTAGTATTTGCCGTAGTTGCTTTTTCTCAAGATATTATTTTAGGAAGAGCTGGTGTTTTTAATATGGGTCATGCAATATTCTTTGGGCTTGGAGCATATACTACAGCTATATTAAATATACATTTTGGTTTTGAGATTATTGAAACTGTTCCTTTTGCGATTCTAGTTCCAGTTGTTTTCTCAGTTTTACTAGCAGGACCAATTATCCACCTAAGAGGGGATTATTTACTTGTGGCAACTATTGGTTTTAATATCATATTTGAACAAGTATTATCAAATGACGTATTTGGTTTAACAGGTGGTCCAAATGGTATTTTTGGAATTGATTTCATTAGAGTTTTTGGATATGAGTTTACAACTGATACTTCAGTTTATTATGTTGCATTTGGATTACTGATTATAACTTTGTTTATTATAAGAAACCTAGATACATCAAAATATGGAAGAGCGTTATATTATATAAATAAAAATGAAATTGCAGCAAAATCTATGGGTATTAATATCTCATATTACAAACTTTTTGCATTTGCTTTAGGTGCTGGTATTGCTGGAGCTGCAGGTGCAGTGTTTGCAGTTCAATATTCAGCTGTAAGTCCTGAGTCTTTTAACTTTATGCAATCGGTTATGTTCTTTGCAATCGTTTTAGTTGGTGGATCAGCTTCACTTCCTGGAATTATTATTGGTACATTTGTGATGTTTGTATTACCTGAACTGTTTACTGAGTTTAAAGAATCAAGATATTTAATTTTTGGTGCGGCTATGGTTCTTACTATGATTTTAAGACCAAATGGTGTTTGGCCAGCTACTTTTGGAAATATCCCAAAATTTCTTAAAAAGAAAGCAAGGGAGGCAAAATAATGAAATATGTATTAGAAATAACAAATGTTTCAAAGTTTTTCCATGGATTAGTTGCAATTGATGACTTAACTATTAACGTAAAACCTGGTCAAATATATGGAATCATTGGTCCAAATGGTGCTGGTAAAACTACACTTTTTAACTGTGTAACAGGTATTTATACTCCAGAACAAGGAACTATAAAATATAAAGGTGAAGATATAACAGGAATGGCTCCACACAAAATTGCCCAAAGGGGAGTTTTAAGAACATTTCAAAATATTCGTCTTTTTAAAGAGATGAGTGTTGCTGAAAATATCATTGCTGGATGTCATACAAAATCAAACCAAAAATGGTACCACGCTATCTTTCACACTCCTTTTTATAAAAAAGATGAAAGTAGACAGTGGGAAAAAGTTGCTGAATTGATGGATTTCTTTGGATTGACAAAACATGCTAATACTCCAGCAGGAGATTTATCATATGGAAATCAGAGAAAAATAGAGATGGCAAGAGCACTTGCAGCTGAACCTGAACTTCTTATTTTAGATGAACCAGCCGCTGGACTTAATGAAAATGAAACAATAGAACTTACAAATATCATCTTAAAAATAAAAGAGATGGGACTTGGAATTATGATGATTGAACATGATATGGATATGGTTATGAAATTAACTGATTATATTACTGTTATAAACTTTGGAAAAGAGATTTCTCAAGGTCTACCATCATTTGTTCAAGATGACCCAAAAGTAGTTGAAGCATATATTGGAATAGACGATGATGAGGAGGATGCATAATGGTAAATAACGAAGTATTATTAGAGATTAGAGATCTTCATGTATCTTATGGGGCAATATCTGCTATTAAGGGTATTTCTTTAAAAGTATTAAAAGGAGAAGTTGTAACAATACTTGGTGCAAATGGTGCTGGTAAAACTACAACTTTACAAACAATATCTGGACTTTTAAAAGCAAAATCAGGAAGTATAATTTTTGATAAAAATGATATTACAAAATCTGAAGCTCACGATGTTGTAGGACTTGGAATGTCACATTCTCCTGAAGGAAGAAGAGTTTTTGGAACACTAACAGTTGAAGAAAACCTTATGATGGGAGCATATACATTAAAGGACCATGATAAAGAGACTTTGGAATGGATTTACGATATTTTACCAAGATTAAAAGAGAGAAAAAAACAACTTGCAGGAACTCTAAGTGGTGGTGAGCAACAAATGCTTGCAATTGGAAGAGCTATTATGAGTAAACCTAAACTTTTAATCTTAGATGAGCCATCACTTGGACTTGCACCAATTTTAATTAAGGCAATTTTTAAAGCAGTAAAAGAGATTGCACTAAGTGGAGTTACAGTTTTATTAGTTGAACAAAATGCAAAAGCAGCGCTAAAATTAGCAGATCGTGCTTATGTATTAGAAGTTGGGAAAATCACACATGAAGGAACTGCTGAAGAGTTATTAAACTCTAAGACAATTCAAGAAGCCTATTTAGGGAAAAAGCATTAATATGAGACATAAACGTAGATTACAATCAAAAGTACAAGATTTACATAAAGGCCAGGCAATCCTTAATTAATTAGCAAGATGGCAATACTTAATAGTCATTAGCCTTTTGAGCACATTTAAAATATGTGCTCTCAAGCTGCTTAAAAGTAATTTAAAAAACAATAAATTTTTAAGGACAATAAATGATAAATGAAACAAAAATTATAGATTCAGCTATAGAATTAGCTGAAAAATGGCAAAACAGAGCTACAGAACTTGTAAGTGACTACGATAGAGAATTCTATGTAAAAATGAATAAAATGCTTGATCATCCAAAAGATAAAGCACTTTTAATTGAGTTGATGGATCAATGTTTTAGATGTGATTCAAATGCAAGAGTTGCTGACCAAATCATTTTTCTTTTAGAAAAGCATGGTATGGCACATTTCTTTACAACAAAAGATAAAACACTTCTATGGTTATTCCAAAACTTCGGTAAATTTTTACCAAACTTATCTGTTCCTATGTTTGTAGACCAAATAAGAGAAGATACAAAAACAGTAGTTATTAAAGGAGAGGCAGGGCCTTTTAATAAACACTTAATCATGAGAAAAGAAGAAGGTACAAGAGTTAATATCAATCTTATTGGTGAAGTAGTACTTGGTGAAGAAGAAGCCAGTGAAAGAATGGAAAAATATTTAAAAGCTTTAAGTAATCCAAATATTGACTATATTTCTATCAAAATCTCAACAATTTACTCTCAAATCAATCCTTTAAATTTTGAGCATACAGTTGAAGTACTTGTTGAAAAATTAACTAAAATATATGAACAAGCAATCAAGTATCCTTATATAGCTCCAGATGGAACAAAATCAAATAAATTTATCAATCTTGATATGGAAGAGTATAGAGATTTAGCTATTACTGTTGAAGTATTCAAAAGAACATTAGATAAACCACAATTTAAAAACTTCTATGCAGGTATTGTTTTACAAGCATATGTTCCAGATTCATTTTTAGTACAAAAAGATTTATTGGCTTGGGCAAAAGCAAGAGTAGAAAATGGTGGAGCTCCTATGAAGTTTAGACTTGTAAAAGGTGCTAACATGGAGATGGAAGAGACTGAAGCTAGTCAAAAACATTGGGAAATGGTTACTTATACTGATAAAAGTGATACAGATTCTAACTACAAAAGAATGGCAAGATATGCACTAGATCCAGAAAATGCAAAATATATGCATATAGGAACTGCATCTCATAACTTATTTGAGTTAGCATATGCTACAACATTAGCACAAGAAAATAATACATCTGAATATCATACATTAGAGATGTTAGAAGGTATGAGTGAAGCTGCAAGATTAGCAATTAGAGAGATTTCTAAATCAGTAATTTTATATGCTCCAACAGCAGCAAAAGAACAGTTTACAAATGCAATTGCATATTTAGTAAGAAGACTTGATGAAAATACAGGTCCTGATAACTTTATTAGATACTCATTTGGTCTAACTGTTGGTTCAAAAGATTGGAATATGCAAAAAGAGTTATTTATAAAATCTTTTGAAAATGAAAAAACTTCATTCGTAGGTTCAAAAAGAACTCAAAATAGACTTGAAGAAAAATGGGATGATTTTTCTCATTCATCTTATGATACAAAAGATTATCATGCGGAAGCTGATACTGATTTTATTTTAGCAAAAAACCAAGAGTGGGCTAAAAATATTGTTAAAAAATGGAAATTTTCTAAAGACACTGAACATAAAATCACTCCTATTGTTGTAGGTGGTGTTGATATAACTGAAGATAGAAAAGTTGTAGAAGCTATTGATAAGTCTCAAATAATAGATGGTGTTCTTGCAGGTAAATTTGCAAATGCGAATGCAGAAGACCTTAAAAAAGCAGTAGAAGTTGCTCGTGATGATGTTGACGGTTGGAGAAGTTTAACTCATGAACAAAGACATGCTGCACTAAAACTTGCTGCTATAAAAGTGCGTGAGAGAAGAGATGATTTAATAGGTGTTGCTGCTGCTGAAGTTGGTAAAGTTTTTACAGAGACTGATGTAGAAGTTTCTGAAGCTGTTGACTTTTTAGAATTCTATCCATATAGCGCAGACTATTTTGATAAATATGAAAACTTAGAATTTACAGGAAAAGGTGTAGGTGTAGTAGTTCCACCATGGAACTTCCCTGTTGCTATTCCTTTAGGTGGAGTTGCTGCAACTTTAGCTGCTGGTAATACAGTTATTATAAAACCAGCTTCAGTTGCTGCTTTAACAGCATATGAGATGTGTAAATGTTTCTGGGATGCTGGTATTTCTAAAAATGTACTTCAATTTGTTCCTTGTCCAGGAGCACTTGCTGGTGAACATTTAATTGCAAATAAAGATGTTGACTTTGTAATCTTAACAGGTGGAGAAGATACAGCGGCAACTATGCTTAAAACTAGACCAGACTTATTCTTAACAGCAGAAACTGGTGGAAAAGATGCAACTATTGTTACAAATATGGCAGATAGAGAACAAGCCATTAAAAATGTATGTCAAAGTGCCTTTGCAAATTCAGGTCAAAAATGTTCTGCGACTTCACTTTTAGTTTTAGAAGAAGAAGTTTATAATGATGAAGGCTTCAAAAAAGCACTATTAGATACTGCAAAATCTATGAGTGTAGGTTCTGTTTGGGATTTCAAAAATAGAATTGGAACTTTAGCAAACCCTGTATCTGGAAACCTTAAAAAAGCTATTAGTGAACTAGAAGGTAATGAAGAGTGGCTGTTAGCTCCTGAATATGCAGAAGATAATGAATATATGTTAAAACCTGCAATTAAATGGGGTGTAAGTGAAGGTAACTTTATCCATATGAATGAGCTATTTGGACCAGTGCTTGCTGTTGTAAAAGCAAAAGATTTAAAACATGCTGTAAAAATTGTAAATGATACTGGCTATGGTTTAACTTCTGGGATTGAATCACTAGATGAGAGAGAAGTTTCATATTGGAGAGAAAACCTAAAAGCAGGTAATTTATACATAAATAGAGGTACAACTGGAGCAATAGTTATCAGACAACCTTTTGGTGGTATGGGTAAATCTGCAATTGGTGCAGGAAGAAAAGTTGGTATATTTAATTATATTACACAATTTGTTGATTTTAAAGAAAATTCTCTTCCAAAAGTTAAAAGAAATCATAATAATGAATTAACAAGATTTATCGCTGATTGTAAATCTTCAAAAAACAATAAAGAAGATTTTGAAAAACTTGAAATTGCATTACAATCATATTTAGAAAACTATGATAATGAATTCTCACAAGAGAAAGATTATTGTAAAGTTAGAGGTGAAGATAACCACTTTAGATATCTGCCTTTAAAAAATGTAGTTATAAGAGTTTCAGGTGATGATTCTATATTTGAAGCAGTTGCAAGAATATTGGCAGCAATTGTATCAGGTGTAGAATTTAAAGTATCAGTAGATAATAATAAACTAGTTAAGTCATTCTTGGAAGAAGCAACAATTTTATTCAAAGGAAATAATACTTTAGTTGAAGAAGATGATAAAAAATTCTTAAAAACTATTGCTAACTTTGATAGAGTTATTTATTCAAATATCTCTAAAGTATCAACAGCAGTATTTGAAGAATCTGTTAAATCTTTGACATTTATTGTAAGACAACCTGTAATGATGGAAGGAAGATTAGAACTCTTAAATTACTTTATTGAGCAATCAATTTCTCACTCTTTTCATAGATATGGAAATATAGGAGCTAGAGAAATAAAATAAGAAGGAACCTCCTTCTTATTACTCATCAATTTTAACCCACTATTTGTACATATTGTGATGTTAAAATTCTAAAAAATATTATAGGAATTGTCTATGGAAACATGGTTTATAGTTTTAGTTGTTTTTTGCATAGTTATATTTATGTGGTATGTACATGATAAATATGTGCAAAGAACACATCAAATCTTGGTTAATTATCCAATAATTGGACGTTTAAGATTTGTTTTTCAAGAGTTTAGAGAGCCATTTAGACAATATTTTGGTGATGAAAAATTTTATGAATCAATGGATAAGTTAGACTGGGTATATAGTGCATCAAGAGATAAAGTAAATTTTTCATCTTTTTCTCCATCACAACCTTTGCCAAAACCAAAGTTTATGCTTAGGCATGTAAATATTGTATTAAATGATAATGAAGTTGATGATGATTTTTCAGTTACTTTTGGTGAAAAAAGAGAAAAACCTTTTGTAACATCTTCTATTATAGGAAGAGCTCCCATGAGTGATGGTTCTATTTCACCTGAGGGAACTAGAGCTTTTGTATATGGTTCACAAAGAGGGAATTTCCCTATCAACTCAGGTGAAGGTGGATTAACATCGAACTTTTTCGTAACACATAATAGTTATGATAAAAGCTATATGGAAATTGTAAGAGGAAGTAGTTTTGCATACAAAATGTTTAAAATGGCAAAAATATTCTTTAATGAACCTGTTGCAATTGATTTTTATAGAAAACATATATTTAAGAATAATAAAGAAGCAGATACATATGTATTTAACAAAGAAAAAAAATGTTTTTATAGACCAAACTGGAACGCTTCACTAGAAAGTTTTCCAAAAAATGTCCCTTCTGATATGCCAGATATTATTTTACAAATTAGTTCTGGACTTTATGGTGTTAGAGATAAAGAGGGTAACTTTGATATGCAAAGGTACAAAAAGCAAATGAGCTTTTGTAAAATGACAGAGATTAAACTTGCCCAAGGAGCAAAGCAAACAGGTGGAAAACTTATCGCAGAAAAGGTTACTCCTTCTATTGCTTATTATAGAAATATAGAGGCACATAAAGATCTGTTTTCACCAAATAGGTTTCCATATGCTACTTCAAATGAAGAGTTATTTGATTTTATTGGTACTTTACAAAAAGCTTCAGGAAAACCAGTTGGAATCAAAATTGTTGTTTCTGATTATGACAATATTGTTCCAATTGCAAAAGAGATTAAAAGAAGAGTTGATTTAAATCTTCCATTTCCTGACTATATCTCTATTGATGGTGGGAGTGGAGGAAGTGCTACTGCACCATTAGAGATGATGGAAAGAATAGGAATGGATATTAGGGATGCTTTATACTTAGTTGATAAAGTATTAAAAGACCATGGCGTAAGAGAACATATAAAAATCTCAGCAAGTGGAAAAATACTAACTCCTGATGATGTGGTAATAACACTTTGTTTAGGAGCAGATTTTGTTCAAATAGCACGTGGGTTTATGATGAGTGCCGGATGTATACGAGCTAGATATTGTTCAGGTGCTACAAAACATCAATGTCCTGTGGGTTTAGCAACTCAGGATATTAAAAAAAGGCGACATTATTTTGTAAATAAACATTCAAACTATATAAAAAATTACCACAATAATGTTTTAAAAAGTATGAAAAGTTTGTTGGCAGTAATGGGTTTAAAAAATATCAAACAGCTAAATAAAGAGAAATTAATATTTTTAGATATTGATTCAAAAATCCATGATGATATGGATGCTTTATTTGAAAGAAGGATTTTACTTAAAAAGTAATTTATTGTTTTGTATCTACTGGTGAGTAGGCATATTTAAAAGACACCCCATATGTCCTCTTTATATTCCGTCATATGCCTACTCACCAGTGGATACATAAGGATTGTCGAAATTTCTGTCTATATTACGCGCATTATAGAAGAGTATGAATAACTATTTACTTTAAAGAAATTTCAAAAATTTAGAATTAATAGAAAAAAAGGGGAACTATTAATTTTAACAAAAGAAAGGGTTTTAAATGAAAAAATTAACAAAAATAAGTTTAGTTGCTAGTTTAGCACTAATTACAACTCAAGCATTTAGTGCAGACACAATTGCAAAAGCTTTCGAAGAAGGTAAAATAAGTGGAGAGATTAAATCTCAATATTTCCAAAAAGAAGTTGGAGCTTCTCACGATAAAGTTGGTATTTGGACAAATGGTGGTAATTTATCTTTTGTTACAGGTTCTTATTATGGTTTAAAAGCTGGTGTTACATTTCAAGCAGCAACAGTAACTTCAGATGATTTAGATAAAGGTCCTACTGCGTATAATAGTGACCAAAATGTTTCTGGCGCAGTTGCATCACAAGCATATTTAGAGTATACAAGAGGAAATACAACTGGTAAAGTTGGTAGACAGTATATTTCTACTCCACTAGTTGCAGGTTCTAGTTCTAGAATATTTAAAGAATCTTTTGAAGCTATTCTTCTTTCAAATACTGATATTCCAGGTACTACTTTAGTTGCTGGTTATGTTGATAAAGAACAATATAGAACTGATATTGCTGCTAGAGGAGCAACAAATGGAACTGTTAAAGCTGTTTCTGGATTTGAAAATGTTCAAGATGGTGCTTATACATTATATGTAAAAAACAACTCTATTGAAAACTTAACTCTTGACGGACAATATGCTCAAATTAAAACAGATGGAACACAAGTTAATGATAAAAAAGCATTCTATGCTTCTGCTTCTTATAATATCAATCCTTTTACTATTTCAGCACAAACATATCAAACTGATGATGGAAGTGCAACAAACTCTGATGGTAAAGCATATGGTATTGATCTTGGTGCTAATTTTGGTAAGTTATCTTTAGGAGCAGCATATACTACTATTGATGATGAAGCTGATATCGTAAATGGTATAGGTAATGGTGCTGATTATATGTATACATGGGCATGGATTTATGGTGGAATTTATACTGCTGATACTGATGCATATAAATTATCTGCTGGATATAAAATCACTGATGATTTATCATTCGACATAATGTATTCATCATGGAAAACTGGTAGTACAAACAGACAATCTGAGACTGGTTATATCACATCGTATAATTTTGATAAAAACTTATCGGCAACATTTGTATTTGCAGATTATAATAATATATCAACAGAAAGCTATAGATCAAGACTTTACGTTTCTTACAAATTTTAATATAAAAAAGGCTTATAAAGCCTTTTTTATAAAACAAATAAACACTCTACTTCGAACTATGTAAAAAATTATTAAATTAATTTTTTACATAGTTTGAAATAAAACAAGGATATAAGATGTTAGGTATAAATAACATAAACATCGGGAAAAAAATTATCATTTCACCTGCTATTGCAGTAATATTTTTACTAATTTTGACAATTTTTTCTAATAAAGCATTAAAATCAGATAGGGATACTTTAAAGGAAATTGTTCAAGTTAAATTTGAACTTTATGTTGTCAGTACTAAACTTTTAACTGATATTGAACTATATAATACCGTATTATATAAAGTATTTAACTATGTTACAGGAGCATATGAAGAAGCTGAAATTGAGGCTGAAATAAAAATATTAAATGCTCTACAAAAAGAAGTTAATGAAGATATGAAAAAACTAAAACAAGCAATTATTCATGATGAAAATGTTAAAAAAGCGTTAAAGAAATTGAAATTGATTTAAAAGAGTATAACACACAAATAAATGATGCAATGAATGATGTGATGAATATATATTTAGATAAAATTTTAGAAACTGATATACCATATTCTAAAATAACTAAAGAATTAAATAAGATTACAAAATTTGCTTATAAAGAAAATAACAAAAGTTATGCTATAGCTTTAGACAAAATTAGCAATACCCTCTCTACTCTAAATATACTAAGTATAATTGCTTTTGCCTTATCATTTACTATTATTATTTTTGTTACAAGGTCAATAAAAAATCCACTGAAAAAGTTTCAAGATGGACTTCTTGAATTTTTTAAATATTTAAACAAAGAGATTGATGATACTCAATTAATTGAACTAAATACTAAAGATGAACTAGGGAAAATGGCAAGTGCAATAAATAATGGTATTTTACAAATTAAAGATGGTGTAGAAAAAGATAAATTATTAGTTGCAAGTGCTATAGAGTGTGCAAATGAAGCAAAAAAAGGGTTTTTAAATGTAAGAATAAGTGGCGATACAACAAATCCTGCTTTGATTGAATTAAAAGACGTAATAAATGAAATGTTAAGTTCGATTGAGTCAAATATAAAAAATGCCATGGCAGTGCTTGATAAGTATACAGAGTATGATTATAGACCAAAAGTAGACTTAAAAAATATGGATGGTGATTTAAAAGATTTAAGCGAAGATATTAATAGTTTAGGAAGTGCAATTACTGCAATGCTTTTAGAAAATAAAGAACTTGGATTATTTCTATCACAAAAGGCGGACATCTTATCTGCAAATGTTCATAACTTAAGCTCTTCTGCAAATAATCAAGCTGCATCTTTAGAAGAAACAGCTGCGGCAATTGAAGAGATAACTTCCAATATGCAAAACAGTTCACAAAATATTTCAGAAGTTACAAGTTATGCAAATGAAGTATCAAAATCTGTTAAAGATGGGTTAAACTTAGCATCAAAAACAACTTCTTCTATGGATATAATAAATGAACAAACAAATGCAATCGCAGATGCAATTACAGTCATTGACCAAATTGCATTTCAAACAAATATTTTATCACTTAATGCTGCAGTTGAAGCAGCAACTGCTGGTGAAGCTGGAAAAGGTTTTGCTGTTGTTGCACAAGAAGTGCGAAATCTAGCTTCAAGATCAGCAGAAGCTGCAAAAGAGATAAAAGCCTTAGTTGAAAATGCGACAATAAAAGCAAATGATGGTAAAAGCATATCTAATGAGATGATTAAAGGATATGATAAATTAAATGACAATATTCAACATACACTAAAACTTATATCTGATGTTTCAGTCTCATCAAAAGAACAATTTTCTGCAATGGAACAAATCAATGATACTGTAAATAAATTGGACCAAGTGACACAAGAAAATGCATCTTCAACATCTGAGTCAAACAAGGTTGCTAGTGAAGTTAAAGGTATAGCAGAAAAAGTTGTATTACATGCAAATGAAAAAGAGTTTGAAGGAAAATAAACTATCAAATTTACACTTAAGTATCTATTGGTGAGTAGGCATATATTATTCATTTGACACCCCATATGTCAGCCCTCCTTAAACACTATATGCCTACTCACCAGTGGATATTTATTTCTTTAACTCTTTTTCATATTTACTTATAATTAACTCTAAAATCTCTTCTTTTTTCATATTTTCATCAATTTGTAAATCAAAAGCATAATCTAAAATCTCTTTAAATAAAACACCAGGCTTATAACCTAAAGCCATTAAATCTTTTCCCATTACAATAGGTTTTAGTCCTTCATTAGTAACTTCCAATTGTATTGCTTTATTTTTTAGCCAAGAAATTGCTTCATGACATTTACACTTATCTTCTATTGTTCTGCCTAGACAATCTGCCAGACAAACTAAACAAAGCATCTCTATATCAACTTTTAAAGCTAATCTTTTTACTGCTTTATCACTACTATTATGTAAATATAGTTGAAAGGGTGAAAGATGATTTTTTACTAAAGGAAGAACATCAGAGATTAGTTTTTTATCACTAGTTAGTTTTTCTAAAAAAGATATTGTGGGCTCTATTCCTAAAGACTCATGCTTATGGGAAGTTATTTTGCCATCTATTACTTTTGTACAAAGTGGCTTTCCAAAATCATGGCAAAGTATTGCAAAAAATAGAACTAAATCTTTATATTCATCACCTGTTTTTAATTTAGCCATTTCATCTAAAGTCATAAGAGTATGAACCCAAACATCACCTTCTGGATGATATTCAGGCTCTTGTTCACAGCCAATTAATGCTTGTAATTGGGGATAATACTTTAATACTTCTAATTCTTTTAAAAGTTCAAAGCCTAAAGAAGGTTTAGGTGATTTTAAAAAGAGTTTTTTTATCTCTTCAAAAATACGCTCTTTTGGTAACTCTTCCAAGTCACCATTTAAAACCATTTTTTTACATAAAGCAAAAGTTTTAGTATCCAATGTAAATGCAAATCTTGAAGCAAATTGAATAGCTCTATAAACCCTTAAAGGATCTTCCATAAAACTATTATCATCAATATGTCGTAAGATTTTATTTTCTAAATCTTTTAGTCCATCAAAGGGGTCTAAAATCTCTTCATTTATAAAATCATATCCTAGGGCATTTATTGTAAAATCTCTTCTTCTAGCTGCCTCTTTAAAGCTTAAATGGCTATTACTAATAACTTCAAAGCCTTTGTGACCTTTAGCTACTTTTTTTTCAACTCTTGGCAAGGCAAAATCATACTCATCATTGTCAACTGAAAGTTTTAACACTCCATATGATTTTCCTACAAGTTTTACTTTTCCAAATTGTTCTAAATGTTTTGTGAGGGTTTCAAAGCTTTCTATATGAAAAACTTCTATGTCATAATCTTTTATTTGTAAGTTTAAAAAGTGGTCTCTAACACATCCTCCTACAAGAATAGGCTTTGCACCTTTTTCTTGTAAAAGTTTTAGTATCCTTGTTAGAGTATTGGGTAACTTGATACTAGTTTTTTTCGTTGATAATATGCACATCTCTTTGAGGGAAAGGAATAGAGATTCCTTCTTTATCAAATGTATTTTTAATATCTTCGATTAAGGCCCATTTTACAGCCCAAAAATCAGGTGTATTAACCCAAACTCGAACTACAAAATTAACTGATGAATCACCTAGTTCTGAAACAGCAATTGTAATTGCTTCATCTTTTAAAACTTTATCATTTGATTCAATTATTTTAGTAATCAAATCTTTTACTATTTTTAAGTTATCACCATACCCTACACCAATAAGTAAATCAACTCTTCTTTTAGGATGAGCATTTACATTTGTTATACTTCCTGCAGTAATTGCGCCATTTGGCACTAAAACTCTTTGATTATCTGGTGTTGTAAACTCTGTATTAAACAAATGTACTTCAGTAATAGTTCCACTTACTCCACCAGCACTTACAAAATCCCCTATTTTAAAAGGTTTAAAGAAAATAATCATAACGCCAGATGCAAAGTTTGATAAAGAATCTTTAAGTGCTAAACCAACAGCTAAACCAGCTGCACCTAAGATTGCCAAAAATGAAGTTGACTCAACTCCTAATTGTTCTAAAGCAGTTAAAACAACAACTACTACTAATACATAATAAATAATATCATCAAAAAAGTTTATAAGAGTTTCGTCAAACTTTGGATTTTTTCTAATCATAGTAGTTAATAGGTTTGCAACCTTTTTAGCTAACCACTTACCAACCACAAATATCACAATTGCCATTGCTACATTTAAAGAATAAAGACCGATTATATCCGAAACTGTTTCTACACTATTTCCCATGTTAATCCCTTTTTATATTAGTTTTTTTAATTTGTTTACAACTTCAGCTAAAGAGACTTCTTCTTTTTCTAAAGTTTTTCTATTTACAATCTCAACTAAGCCATCTGGAAGTTTTTTACCAACTACAACAGCATATGGAAATCCAATAAGTTCAAAATCACTCATTTTAAATCCAAATCTTGCATTTACCCTATCATCTAAAATAGTAGAAATACCTGCTATTTTTAAATCATTATATATCTTTTTACCAGCAGTCAACTCTTCTTCTTTTTTTGCATTTGAAACAATAATATCAACCATAAAAGGAGCTGTTTCTTTCGTCCAAATACAACCTTTATCGTCATGATGTTGTTCAACCACTGTTGCTACAAGTCTAGATACACCTATTCCATATGTTCCCATAACAAAAGGTTTAGACTTACCATTTTCATCTAAAAAGTTTGCTCCAAGAGGTTCAGAATATTTAGTTCCAAGTTGAAAAATATGTCCAGCTTCTATCCCTTTTGTATGGATAAGTTTTCCGCCACAGCAAGAACAAATATCTCCTTCTTGAACAGCAATTAAGTCAAAATATTTCACATCTTTTAATGTAGTTAAGTCAGTTCCAGTAAAATGATAGTCAATTTCATTTGCACCACAAACTAATCCAACTTCATCCTTTAATTCATTATCAATAACAAAATTTATATTTTCAGGTAAATTAAATGGTCCACAATATCCAGCAACTAAACCAGCATCTAAAATATCAGCATCATTTGCATCAAGAAGTTCTAAGGCATCAACTGCATTTGTAGCTTTTGTTTCTTCCAGTTCGTCATTTCCTCTTACAAAGAAAACTACTACTTCTTCTTTCTCTTCATATATTGCTTTTTTAATTACTGCTTTTATTGATTGAGCTTTTGGAGTGCTTAAAAAGTTTGAAACATCTTCAATAGTTTTCATCCCCGCAGTTAATACTTTTTCCATTTTTATATTTTCAGCAGTAAGCTCATACCAGTTTTTAGTCTCTTTTTTTGCTCTTGTAGCTGCTTCAATATTAGCACCATATTCACACTCTTCACATACAACTATTGTATCTTCACCTGAATTTGCCAATACCATAAACTCTTTACTTCCACTTCCACCAATTGCACCACTATCTGCTGCAACTACACGAAACTCTAAACCTAATCTTGTAAAAATCTTTTTATAAGTCTCTTCCATAAGATTAAATTCTCTAATCATATCCTCTTCACTAGAGTGGAAAGAATAAGAGTCTTTCATTAAAAATTCTCTTCCTCTCATAAGTCCAAATCTAGGACGTGCTTCATCACGAAACTTTGTATTGATTTGATATAAATGAACAGGTAAATCTTTATATGAAGTAACTCTATTTTTTACTAAATTTACCATTGCCTCTTCATTTGTAGGACTTAAAACAAAATCACTACCTTTTCTATCTTTGATTCGAAGCATCTCTAGACCCATTTTAGATGCACGACCACTCTCTTCCCAAAGTGTAGTTGGTGTTACAAATGACAATTGAACTTCATTAAGCCCTGCATTATCTAACTCTTCTTTTACAACAGCTCTAATTTTGTCTAATACTATCTTTCCTAAAGGCATAAAATTATATAAACCAGCACCTTCTTGATTGATAAATCCAGCTCTGATTAAAAACTGATGAGATGGTAAAGTTGCATCTTTTGGTGCTTCTTTTGTAGTTGGTATAAACATTTGAGAAAATTTCATTTATATTCCTAATTATTAAATTTTATTGCGTGGTCGCATTTTTGAATAGAGTTTGATTTACTCTCTAGGCCAAATACTGATTGTACTGTGCCTAAAATAATATCGCACTCAACATCTTTTGAAATCTTTTTTAACCTAGTTGTTGGTTCATGTAAAAATTCATTTAAAACTGTTTGACAAAGTTTTTTAATATTTTCTTCATCTTCAGCTTTTACAAAACCTTTTTTTATAGCATTTTGAAGTTTCTTTTCAATTACATCATCTGCTTTTGTATAAAGATGTTTTACTACAGGTTCCACTTCAAGTGATTTTAGCCATTTAAAAAACTCTTCTGATTCTTGATTAACGATTTGATATGCTCTTTTTGCTTGTTCGGCTCTTAGTGTCATATTTGAGTTTACTATCTCTTGTAAATCATCTACAGCATATATTTTTAAGTTTGAGCTTTCTATCTCTTCAATATCTCTTGGTACTGCAATATCAAACCAATGTCTACCAAAAGAACAATTCTTCACCATGCTCTCTTTTATGATGGGATAGGGAGCTGCAGTTGCTGTAATCATTATTGGTATTTCATTTAAAAGTTTTTCTAAATCTTCATAAGGCTCAACACTTACTTCAAAATCAAAAGTATCCACAAGCATTTGTGCTTTTTTAATATCTCTACTAGTAAGAACAATATCAAATCCAGCTTTATTTAAGTGCTTCATTGTAAGTTCACTCATCTCACCAGCACCAATAACTAAAGCTTTTACTCCACTTGTATTTTGAATAATATCTTTTGCTTTTGCAACGGCAGTTGAAGCCACTGAAACAGAACCTGTTCCTAAGCTTGTCTCAGTTCTTACATTTGCAGCACACTTAAAAGCATAGTTCATAGCTTTTGAAATACTTTTACCGCAATAACCTTTTGCCAAAGACAATCTAAAAGCGTCTCTTAATTGTCCTACTATTTGAGTCTCACCTATAACTAGTGAATCCAAGGCTGAAGCTACTGAAAAAAGGTGATGTATAGCACTTGTATTATCATAAATATCAGCTCTTTCTAATAAGTTCTCATAATCTAGTCCTGAATATTTTGCCAATATTTGGAAAATCTTTTCTTTTGATTGTTTGATATTTAAAGAAGTAGTCATTATCTCAACTCTATTACAGGTTGATAATAAAACTACCTCATCAATAGATTCATCTGCTTTTACACTTTTTAAAAAAGTCTCTACTGAACTTTCATTTGAAAAAGCAATCTTTTCTCTTGTTTGTATATCTGTATTTTTGTGGGTAAAAGAGATACTTAAATAACTCATACTTTAAAACTCTCTTTCTATCATTTCTTTCATAATTTTCACAAGACCATCTGAATTTTCGTCTTCTAAAATCATGATTGCTTCTCTTCCTAAAGCTTTTGCTTGAGAGATAGCATCATTTAATGAATCTGTTCGCTCCATTTGTTGTTTTATCCAAAGGGCATCTTCTTCATTTAACTCTTTTTTGAAAAGTGATTCCAACTTTGTTTTATCATCTAATCTTTGATGTAATAATAAATAAGGAATTGTAGCTTTTCCTTCAACAAAATCAAACATTGCAGGTTTTCCTAAAGTAGTTGAGTCTTGAGTAATATCTAAAATATCATCAATCATTTGAAAAGCAAGACCTAGATTTTTTCCATAAAGAGCATATTTTTCTTCATCTTTATTAGCCAATATTGCAGCACTTGCAGCACTTGCTTCTATAAGTGAAGCAGTCTTTTTATAAATCATATCAAGGTATTTTTTGTAATCAGTATTAAAAGTTTCTGTCAAATCAATATCTAGCATCTCTCCAATACTTAATTTTGTAACAGCACTTGAGATATTGTAAGCAACTTTTCTATCCATTTGTGAAAGTTCAGTAAAGGCTTTAGAGTATAAAACATCTCCAAACATAATTGCTGTTTTATCATCATATAAAGCATTTACAGAGGGGCTTCCTCTTCTTGTATCTGCCTCATCAATAACATCATCGTGTAAAAGTGATGCCGCATGAATCATCTCAACTATTGCACATAGTTTTATTGACTCTTCATTTACTCCAGCAATTTTAAGTATTAGTTTAGACCTTAACATTTTTCCAGTTGCTAGATGTCCAAAAAGTTCTATGCTCTTTTCATCTTCACACTCTTTTACAAACTCTAAAATTTTTTCTTTTACTATTTTTAATTCTTCCACAAAATACCTTATGAATCTAATCTACAAATAATTTCACCAGTAAACTCAATATACAAATCATCTTTTACCTTAGATACCTCATCAAGATTTTCTAAAACAAAAGAGTCTATATCTTCATTTACATCATAAGCCTCACCTTTATCTTTTGATAAAAGTAATTCCATCGCTGCGTATTTTTCCAATATTTTATCTAACTCATCACTTACAACTTCACTTGATGCGTGTTTAACCACATCCAAAAACTTTGACTTTGGAGTTCCAAATAAAATATCATCCATACTATTTTTCCAATCTCACTCTTACAGATTTTGCATGAGCGGTTAAGCCTTCTGTATCTGCTAATAATGCACAAGCTTCGCCAAGCTCATCAATTGCCTCTTGAGAAAAACTTATTATTGAAGACTTTTTCAAAAAGTTTTCCACATTTAGTGGGCTATAAAACTTAGCTGTACTTCCAGTTGGAAGTGTATGGTTTGGTCCAGCAATATAATCACCTATTGGCTCAGGTGTATTTTTACCTAAGAAAATAGCTCCTGCATGTTTGATTTTTGGCAGTAGTTCAAAGGCATTATTTGTCATAATTTCTAAGTGCTCTGGTGCTATTTCATTCATATATTTTATAGCTTCATTCATATCTTTTGCGATTATTATAACACCTCGCTCATCAATAGATTTTTTAGCTATTTCACGTCTGCTTAACTCTTGCAAAAATCTATCAACCTCTATTGAAGTAAGCTCTGCTACTTTGTCACAAGTTGTTATCATAATAGAACTAGCCATCTCATCATGCTCTGCTTGTGAAAGTAAATCAATAGCTAAAAATCTAGGATTTGCACTTGCATCACTTAAGATTCCAATTTCACTAGGACCTGCTATCATATCAATATTTACTTCCCCAAAAACTAACTTTTTAGCTGTTGCAACAAATATATTTCCAGGACCAGTTATAACGTCAACCTTTGGAATAGTTTCAGTTCCATAAGCCATAGCAGCAATTGCACTTGCTCCTCCAACTTTAAAGGCTTTTTTTATTCCACAGATGTGACAAGCCGCAAGTAATAATTCATTGATTTCATTATTTGGTGTTGGAGTACATACAACTATCTCTTCTACACCTGCAACTATTGCTGGAATTGCATTCATAAGTAAGCTACTTGGATATGCAGCTTTTCCACCAGGAATATAAAGCCCTGCTCTATCAACAGCTGTTACTTTTTGTCCTAAGATACTTCCATTTTTTTCAAAATCAATCCATGATTTTGGAAGTTGTTTTTCATGGTAAGATTTTATTCTATCATAGGCAGTGTGAAGTGACTTTCTTAACTCATCATCTATATTTTCATAGGCTTTTTTCATCTCATCAAGTGATATTTCTAAATCACTATCTTGTTTTACTTCCCATTTATCAAATTTAGAAATATGCCCTTTAATAGCCAAGTTTCCATTATCAACAATCTCTTCAATAATATTTGAAACGATTGCAGAAACACCTTTGATATCTGTTTTTGCTCTTGCTAATATATTTTCAAACTCTTTTTCGAAATTTGAATCTGTAGTATTTATTATTTTCATTTAATCCTCATTCACACATACTTGTTAATTCTTTTAAAATCTCTTCAATATCTCTAGCCTCTACATCAAGTGTAAAGTCAGCTACATTTTCATACTCTTTTACTCTTGTATTATAAAGTTTTTTTGCTTCATCTAGATTTTTAAGAAGTGGTCTTTTTGCTAGTTTTTGTTTTGTATTTGGAGCATCATTGATTCTTTTAAGAATGCCCTCAAAAGAAGATTTTAGATAAACAACTTTACCAATATTTTTGATATTTTCTTGTCTATAAAACCCACCACCTGTAGATATAACAGTGTTTGTAATTGACTTCTCTAGCCATAAAGCACATTGTTTTTCCAAGTCTCTAAAATGAGCTTCGCCCTCATCTTTAAAAATTGTTTTAACTTTCTTTTTTGTGATACTCTCAATTAAATCATCAGTATCAATTGAAAATCTACCACTATATTTAAAAAAAGCTCGTGCAATGGTACCCTTACCTACACCCATAAAACCGATTAGTATAATATTGTTCTTATTCATAACTTGCGATTATAGCTAAATAAAAGTAAAAGTTTAAGTTGTAGGTATATAAATTAAGAAATTAGCGCCTTTGTACTTTTTATTTTCCCAAGTGTACTCTTCATTTAATACTTCGATTTTTCCTTCAATGTGATTTTCAATTATTTGATGGGTCATATAAAGACCAATCCCTGTTCCATTACTTTGATGTTTTGTAGTAAAGTATGGTTCAAAGATTTTATCTTTAATATCTAAAGAAATTCCTCCGGCGTTGTCTTTAATAGAAAGAACTAAATAGTTATCTTTTTGGTAAAGTTCAAAAAATACAAATCTATTGTCTTCTTTATTATTTAAAAGTAAGGCATCCTTAGCATTGTTGAAAATATTAACAGTAGCTTGAATAAGTTCATTTAAGTATGTGTTTACTTCTAAGCCTTCACAGCTATTTTTTACAATAAATTCAATGCTATTATCTTTTAAAGAACTACCTATCAAATTGCTATTTTTGCTAATAATTTGATTTGAGTTAACATAAGTCTTTTCTTTGTCAGTTTTATAAAAATTTCTAAAATCATCTATTGTTTGAGATAAATATTGTGCAGATTCATTCATGTTATCCAAAGAAGAAAGAACACTACTAGTCTCATATTCACCTAGTGAAAACTTTAGTTTTAATCCAGTAGAAACTGCACTAATTACACTTAAAGGCTGTCTCCATTGATGGGCAATATTACCAATCATTTCTCCCATTGCAGCCATTTTAGACTGTCTGAAAAAAATCATCTCTTTTTCTTTTATATCTCTTAAATCAATAACACTAATAATATATACAGCTTTTCCTTCAAAGTTTGTTGTATTTACTTTTACAAGGGAGGGAATTGTTTTACTATCTTTATCTTTTATATTTATTTCAAAGGGCTCATGGTTTTCATATAGATTTTTAAGAATATCTTTCTTTCCACTATTTTCAATAAATTTAAATATATTTTGTCCTATTAGGTCCCGTTTATTTTTATAACCTAATAAAAATACCCCGTTCTCATTTGTATCAATACAAATATTTTTTTCAACAACATAAATAGAATCCATAGTAGAACTTAAAAGTGTCTCAAAACTTTTTAAAGTCTTTTCAAGCTCCTTTTGTATTCTCTTAAATTGATTATTACTCTCTTTTAATTTGTTTTTTTGCTCTTCTATTTTTCTGTTTTTAGAGAGTAACTCTTTTTGTCTATAACCTATTAAGAGTAAAATAACCAAAAAGCCTAAAACTATTTTCCAAATTATAGAATAATCTATTCCACTATCAAACTTTACATTTACCCATTTATTATATATCTCATGTTTTTTATCTTCAGGAATATTTTTTATAATCTTATTAAAAATTTCCAATAAAGCTAAATCATCTTTTTGAATAGCAATACTTAAATCTAAGGAATCATCAAATTTCCCTGCAATTTTAAGTTCACCTATAAAATCTTTTTGTATTTCATAACCAATAGCTGCTAGGCAATCAATAAAACCATAAACTTCACCCTTTGCAACTTTTTCTAGCCCCTCTTTTACAGAATCTACTTCAATAATGTTTTCATATTTATATCTTCTCTTCAATAAATCAATTATTGCATAGCCCTTTACAACAGCTAACTTTTTTTTACCTATAATACTTTCTATATCTGGTATAAAAATCTCTTCATTTTTTGTCGCTATTACAAAATGAGAGGAAATATATGGTTTCGTGAAATTCGCGTACTCTTTTCTATTATTTGTTTCCATAGCTAAAGATAAAATATCACATTTTTTTGCTTTAAATTTTTCTAAACTTTCACTCCAAGTTTTTGTTTGAATTAAGTTTATTGGTCTTTTTAATATAGCTTGAAAATAATCCATGTATTCTCTACTTATTCCTATATGTCTGCCATTTTCTATTTTTTCAAAAGGTAGCCAATTGGGATCAATACATACATTGATTTTTCTTTTTTTAGTTAAATATTGTTTATCAGCATTAGTTAAAATATTATTAGATTTAAAATCTTTTGTATTAAACACGATATCATTGATATTTATATTTGGATGAAACTCTTTTAGTTTTGATAAAATATCTTTTATCAATTCATCCCTAATACTACCTATCTCATATAGATTTGGCATCATTAGTTTTTCTATTTCAAGTGCTTCAAAAAGTAAGGCATCTTTTGATTTTAATTTAGAGTATTTATTATAAATTATATCTACTAACTCTTTTTTATGATCAAAGGCATATTTCCATCCTCTGTTTGTTGCTTCAATTATTCTCTTCATTTTGTCTTGATTTGATAAAGCATAATCTTTTAAAGCAAATAAATTCAAGCTAAAATTATACATTCCATAATTTGCTGGAGTAATTACAGTATAAGGTACTTTTGATTTTTTGATTTTATATAATTCATTTGATAAATAAGCTGTCATAATGTCTACATTACCATTTATAAAACTATCGGCGGAAAAGTCATGATTTCTTATCTCTTTAAAATCAGATTTTTTTATTTCAAATTTTTTAAGTAACTCAGATAGAATAGATTTATCAAGCTGACTTTTTTCTGCCATAATTATTTTGTTCTTAAAATCATAGGGAGTAATAATATCTTGTTTTGCAACAAATACAAGTGCTGATTTTTTCATATAATTAGCTAAAAGCATTAATGGCTTTTTTTCATCATAATATTCTAATAAAGATAAATCATAAACTCCAAAATCGGCTTTTTTATTTTTCACTTCATTTATTACATTTATTTTATCTTCATATTCTCGTATCTCAACATCAAACCCAAGCTCTTTATAAAAACCTTTTTCATAAGCTGCAATAAACCCTGCATACTCAAATTGATATTTCCAATTTAATTGAATAGAGACTTTTTCTAAATTTCTTGCATATAAAGCAGAAAAGAGAGATAAAAATAATATAAAAAGTAATTTAATTTGTTTTTGCATTAGATATTCTAGTGAATTTAAACTTAAAGATATTTGTTTATATATCGTTTTATCATACTTTCATTACCCAATATTCCGCCTTGGTGTATATATATGATATCA
Organism: uncultured Arcobacter sp.; assembly: GCF_937982575.1. Classification (NCBI taxonomy): domain Bacteria; kingdom Pseudomonadati; phylum Campylobacterota; class Epsilonproteobacteria; order Campylobacterales; family Arcobacteraceae; genus Arcobacter; species uncultured Arcobacter sp. Next base: position 126,160 of record NZ_CALJLR010000003.1, read on the forward strand.
TCATCTTGAAAGTAATCTGATGATATCAAATTTAGCCAACCCAAACTATCATAAAGTAAGTCAAACTCTATATTAGTATCTTTTAAAAGTTCTAATTGTATTTCATAAAACTCTTTGTAAAGTTTTCCAAAGTGATACTTCTTTTTATTTTTTAATATGGTTGGGTGTTGTGTTTCATCGCAGTTTAGTTGTAAAAACTGTTTTTTAAGATACTCTTCATCTCCAACACATGCACAGGTTATCACTTCATGATTTAGATGTTTTTGTAAAAATAAGGCAGTAGTCCCTGTACCACTTGGTAAAAATACTTTTAAATTCTCTTTTTTATTCTCTTTTGCCCATTTGTTTATCTCATTTGCTAAAATTTGGATTCCATATTCAGCCTCTTTTACTCTACCACCCTCTTCTATATAAATATACTCTTCTTCACTTTTTAAGATATGGTTTTCTATATACTCTTGCGTTGATAATTCATTTTGATTAAGTTCTATTATATTTGCACCATTATTTAAGGCCTCTTTATAGTTTCCTTGAAGATTCTCTTTTAGATATGTAGCTATGTGAGAGACATAAAAATCAAGTTTTACATTTTTTATTTTTGCTAAAACTGATAGGGAATACAAAGAGTTTGCTTGGGCAGAACCAAAAGATATAATTTTTTTAATACCTTTAAAATCATGCTTTAAAAAATAGTAAAACTTTCTAGCTTTATTGCCTGAAAAATCAATATCAAGTAAATCATCTCTTTTTATAAATATTTGACGATTTTTAAAATTTATTGTACTTATGGGTGAGTTTATGTATTTCATTAAACTTATTATACTAAAATAACAAAAAAAATTGGAGTATTCTATGGATTTAATGCAATATGTTGACAAGGGTGGAATTATTGTTTATATTCTTATTTTTTTAAACATTATAGGATTTACAATTATTATTTGGAAATTTTTAACACTACCCCGAAAAAATGCAATGGTAAAAAAAGTAAGAGACAAAGTTAATACTCAAAATGGCCTTACAATATATGCTCAAATAGAATATGAAGTAAAAAAACTAGAAACAGGTTTAACTTATGTGAAGAACATAGCTTCTGTAGCGCCACTTTTAGGTCTACTTGGTACTGTTTATGGAGTATTTAAATCTTTTGAATCAATTACTAAAAATGGATTAGGAGATCCAAGTATCTTTTCTAATGGTATTTCAATAGCTCTTATTACTACAATTGCCGGGCTTATTGTTGCTATTCCACATCATATAGCTTATAACCACTTTATCTCACAAATTGATGCCATAGAGTTAAAAGCAAAAAAAGAGATTATTGCAGCATGAAAAGAAGAGAGAGTTTAGGTATAGACTTAACCCCTGTTATTGATGTAGTTTTTATCTTACTAATATTTTTTATTGTAACTTCAGTATTTAAAAAAGAGGAGTTAGCTTTAGTATTGGACTTACCAAAATCTAGTGCAAAAGAATCTGAAGTATCCAAAGATGATATTTTCATAGAACTCTCACCTACGAAACTAGCCATAAAAGGAATAGAGGTATCTTTTGAGTCTTTAGAAGATAACTTAAAAGAAGTAAAAGATAAAACAAAACCTTTAATAGTAAGAATTGACGAAAAAGTTGAATACAAAAGAGTAGTAAAAGTTTTGGATTTACTACAAAAATATGACTTGAACAATTTAGCTTTAATCACAGAAAAAGAAGAATCTAATTAATAAAATTATTTATTTATAGTAAATTAAAAAATAGTTCGATACAATGGTCTTTTTTATAAAAAAGGTTTGTTATGTTTAAAAACTATAAAGATGAAATGATTCTTATTTTATTAGTTATACTTATTTCTCCTCTTTTAATTTATCTAGATTTATTTGATTTGATTTATAACTTTACCCGTAGCCATGAAGAGTATCAATTAGATGAATACTTTATTATTTTTATATCTATTTTGATTGCTCTATCCCTATACTCATTTAAAAAAGTAAAAGATTTAAATAATATAAAAAAAGAACTTATTCTAAATCATGAAACCGATTCCCTCACTTCTTTAAAAAATAGAACTGCCTTTTTACAATATAATGAAAATATATACAAATACGTAGTACTACTAAATATAATTGATTTTTCAGTATTTAATAAATATTTAGGGTTTAGAAAAGCTGATAAACTTCTAATATTGGTTGCCAATGAACTTAAAAGTATAGTAAAAGAAAATACAAATGAAGAACTTTTTAGAATATATGGGGATGAGTTTGCTTTCTACTCTAATAATAGTAACATTATAGAATTATTAAGAACTATTAAATTAACATTTGAGGAAAAACATTTTACCCTAGATAATTATGAATTTACAATTCACTTAAATCTTGCATACTCAAGTACATATCCCAAATATCTCACGGCAGTATCTGCTTTACATTTTGCTCGAAACTCTATTCATAAAAGTATATATAATTATACAGAAGAGTTAGATGCAAAATCAGACTCACTAAAGATGCTACATACTCTTAAAGAAGGATTTACTACTAATAATGTAATTCCAGTTTATCAAGCCATATATGACAATACAAACAAAACCACGTACAAATATGAAGCACTAGTTAGAATAAAACAAGAAGATAACTTGATTAGTCCTTATCTTTTTATTGATGTTGCTAAAAAATTTAAACTTTACCACAAGATAACAGAAGAGATTTTAAAGCATACATTTGAAGACTTTAAAAATATCTCAGATGAGTTTTCAATAAATCTATCTTATATTGATATTATAAATGCCAATACAAACAAATATATTTTTAAAATGTTTGAGTCTTATCCCCAAGTTGCAAAACGTTTAACAATTGAATTTTTAGAAACAGAAAATATTATGAATTATGAAATTTTAATTCAATTTACAGAACAAATAAGAAAATTTGGTGCAAAAATAGCGATAGATGATTTTGGTTCTGGGTATTCAAACTGGAACAATGTGCTAAAACTTAGACCTGATTTTATTAAAATAGATGGGAGTCTTATTCAAAACCTTCTAAACAATCAAGATAATATAAATATCATAAAACTAATTGTTGAATTCTCTAAAATAAATAATATAAAAACAATCGCAGAATTTGTTGATAATGATAAATTAGCAGAGCTAATTATAGAGTTAGGAATAGATTATTCACAAGGATATCTTTATGCTCAACCTAAAGAAAAACATTTAATATGGAATAATTAAAAGTAGAAAGCAAGCATAAAAGTCAACAATGTAAGTTCTAAAACTAAAGCTATTAATGTACAAAAAACTTTTGAAAATAGCACATTTTTAGCTTGTATTAGAATACTATATCATCTTAAAGTATTAGTGGAATAGTTTAGATTATGAGGTGGTACCGCTAGTCGGACTTGAACCGACAAGACCGAGGTCACCGGATTTTGAATCCGACGTGTTTACCAGTTTCACCATAGCGGCACACAAACTAGTTTAAAAACTAGTCTGGAATCATAGTGAGTTTATGATTAATTTTTGTTTAATGCTTGTAAATCTGAATAGGCAACTTCAAGTCTTGCAATCATTGTTTCCATTCCAGCTCTTAGCCATTTTCTAGGGTCATAGTAAGATTTATTTGGTTTATCTTCACCGTCTGGATTACCGATTTGTCCTTGTAGATAGTCATGGTTTTTAGCTTCAAAAGCTCTTACCCCATCCCAAAATGCCCATTGAGTATCTGTATCAATATTCATTTTAATAACACCATAATCAATAGCTTCTCTTATCTCTTCTAATGCAGAACCAGAACCACCATGGAAAACAAAATTTATTGATTTTGCAGGGATATTGTGTTTTTGCGAAATATATTTTTGAGAGTTATCTAAAATCTTAGGACTTAAAGAGACATTTCCTGGTTTATATACTCCGTGTACATTTCCAAAAGATGCAGCAATAGTAAAGTTAGGTGATACCTCTTTTAATTGCTCATAAGCATAACAAACTTCTTCTGGCTGTGTATAAAGTAGTGCGTTGTCAATATCACTATTATCAACACCATCTTCTTCTCCACCTGTAATTCCAAGCTCTATTTCTATCATCATATTAATAGTTTTCATTCTTTTGAAATATTTTACACAAGTGCTGATATTTTCTTCTAAACTCTCTTCTGAAAGATCAAGCATATGAGAAGTAAAAAGAGGTTTACCATGCTTAGAATAAAAAGATTCGCCAGCTTCAATTAAGCCATCAATCCAAGGTAAAAGTTTTCTAGCAGCATGATCAGTATGTAAAATAACAGGTACTTTATAAGCTTCTGCTAAAGCATGTACATGCATAGCTCCTGAAATTGCTCCATAAATTGCTGCATTTGGATCTTTTAAACCTTTTCCTGCAAAAAAACCAGCTCCACCATTTGAAAATTGAATAATGATTGGTGAATTAACTTTTGCAGCAGCTTCTAAAACTGCATTAACTGAATCAGTACCTACAACATTTACAGCAGGTATTGCAAAAGAGTTTTCCTTTGCATATTCAAAAAGCTTGTGTGCTTCACTTCCACTTAATACACCTGGCTTAACAATATTTAAAACTGACAATTCATTCTCCTAGTTATTTGATTACTATTTTAGCATCTTTTTTTAAGTTCTCAACTTCTTCTTTTATGATTTTTCCATATTTTTCTTGAACAATTAGTTGAGCTATTTTAGCTTTTACTTTTTCAAAAGGTAATGTTTGAGCTACCTCTTTATTTTCTAAATAAATAACATGGTAACCAAATTGTGTTTTAACAGGAGTTTTTGTATATTCACCTTTTTTAAGCTTCATTGCAGCATCTGAAAATTCTGGTACCATTTGCTTAGCTTGGAATTTACCTAAATACCCACCCTTTTCTTTTGTTGGTCCTATTGAGAATTTTTTTGCTAACTCTTCAAAAGAGCCTTTCTTATTTTTTGCAATTTCAAGTTTTGAAATTATATCTTTTGCTTCAGCTTCAGTTTTTAATAAAATATGTCTTGCTTCTAATGTATCAGGTGTTTTGAACTTATCTTTGTTTTTATCATAAAATGATTTTTGTTCAGCTTCACTTGCTTTTACTTTTACAAACTCTTTTTGCATCCATAATTCTAATGCTAAATCTTCTTTGATTTTGTCTAAAGCTTCTTTATATTTTGCATCTTTTTCAATGCCACTTTTCATCGCTTTTTGTGTTAAAAGTGTTTTTTCAATTAGTTGTTGAATAACTTTATCTTTTGACTCTTTTGGAAGTGCTTCAAATTGAACATTTTGACCTCTTAAAAGTTGAGCAACGTCTTTAGTAGTTATCTCTTCTCCATTTACAGATGCAAAAGTTTCAGCTGCGCTTAAAGTAGAAGCTGTCAATGCTAAAGCTGTTACAACACTTAAAATTGTTTTTCTCATCTAATATCCTTAAATTTGTTATAGTAAGTATTTTACCTAGTTTTTATTAATAAAGAGTTAATCATCTTGTAAGACTATTTTACAATAACTTATATGAAACATTGAGAAATTTTGATATTTAGCTTAAAAACCCTTTAAATTTGCAATAATTTATGATATAATTCGCGAAAATTAAATTAAACTTAAGTTTAACATATGAAATTAAGGGATGTAAATGCGAATATTGATCATTGAAGATGAAATAACACTTAACAGAACACTGCAAGAGGGATTAACTGATTTTGGTTACCAAGTAGATGCAGCAGAAAACTATAAAGATGCAGAATATTTTATAGATATTAGAAACTATGATTTAGTATTAACTGATTGGATGTTACCAGATGGTGATGGTATTGAATTATGTAAAATCGTAAAAAATAGAAGTAGCAGAACTGCAGTTGTAATTATCTCAGCAAGAGATGATAAAGATAGTGAAATCGAAGCATTAAAATCAGGAGCTGATGATTATATTAAAAAGCCATTTGATTTTGATATTTTACTTGCAAGAATTGAAGCAAGATTAAGATTTGGTGGAACAAATGTAATTGAGATTGATGAATTATCAATTAATCCTGATGAAGAAAAAATTCTTTATGCTGGTGAAGAGATTGAATTAAAAGGTAAACCTTTTGAAGTTTTAACTCACCTTGCAAGACATAGAGATCAAATCGTTTCAAAAGAACAATTACTTGATGCTATTTGGGAAGAGCCAGAATTAGTTACTCCAAATGTAATTGAAGTTGCAATTAACCAAATTAGACAAAAAATGGATAAACCATTAAATATCTCTACTATTGAAACAATCAGAAGAAGAGGTTATAGATTCTGTTATCCAAATACAGATGAAGAAACTACTGTATAATTAGGAACTATTAAAAAGTGAACTTTAAAAGCATTTATAAACAGTTTTACCAAAAACTTATAATTGCTACTTCACTTTTTATTATTACAATCTCATTTTTATTTTATGGCTATACAAAAGCCACTATCTACGAAGGTATCAAAGAGAGTCTTTTCAATGATGCAAAAATAATCTACCAAATAAGTATCAATAATGAATCAACTGAAGATGACTTTAATATAATTACAAACTCTGGAATTATAGTTGATATTATTACAATGGAAAATCTCACCGAAGTTCAATATAAAGATTATAAACAAGGCGATGACTATTTTATAGAAATCCTATATCCATTTGATGTCAAAAACCACAAGTTTATTAAAATAATCAAAAATGTAAACTATGCAATTGCTATGCTAAATAAGATATTCAATAATGTAATCTTGCTTTCTATTGGTGGCTTAATAATGGTTGTGCTATATGCGTTTACTGTATCTAAAACACTTTTGCGTCCTATTATTCAAATCACTGATAAATTATCAAATATGGATGAAAACTATCTTACTAAGATTGATAAAAGTAATTTACCAATAGAGTTCCATGCCCTTGCAAACTCAATCAATAAACTTACAAATAGAATTCAAACCTTTGTAATGTTTAAAAAAGAGCTTTTTGTAGGTGCTGCCCATGAGCTTAAAACACCTCTTGCAGTAATGAAATTGAAAAATGAAGTAACCCTAATGAAACAAAGAGAGCCAGAAAAGTATCAAGATACTTTAAAACTCAATATCCAACAAATAAACGATATGAATAAAATGATATCTTCTATTTTAGATATAGGAAGACAAGAGGGAGCTCAATTTGAAAAAGCAGAAGAGTTAGATTTAGTTCAATATATGAAAATAAAAGCAAATGATTTTAGAATGTTAAGTGCTGAGAAAAAAATCACAATAACATATTATGCAAGTGTAAATAACTTTTTTACTTCTATTCAACCTACACTATTAAATCAAGTTATTCAAAACTTTATGCAAAATGCCATTAAATTTACTCCTGTGGATAAAAGCATAGCGATTGTCTTAGATAGAATTAATGACAAAGCTGTATTAACAATAACTGATGAAGGCATAGGAATTGATGAATCACTAGATTTATTTGCTCCATTTAAGAGATTTGGAGAAGAAGGTGGCGCAGGACTTGGACTATTTTTAGCAAAAAATGCTGCTGATTCACTAGGAGCAACAATCAGTTTAAAAAATAGAACAGATGGCAACAGTGGGACTGTTGCAAAAATTGAACTCCTGAACAATCCACACTTAAAAGCTCTTAGTAAAGTTAAAAAAGACTCGCGTGCTCTATTTTAGTACATTTATTTTGTACTACTTTCATACCAGCTTCCTTTGCTTTTTCTCCAGCTTCATTATTCACAAGACCTAATTGAGTCCAAACAGTATCAACATCCCCTCTTTTTATGCAAGAGTCAACTACAGCTGCAATTGCATCAGGCTTTCTAAATATATCAACCATATCTATTTTAAAAGGTATCTCTTCCAAACTTCTATAAACCTTTTCACCTAAAATAGTCTCTTCTTTTGGATAAATTGGTACTATTTTATATCCTGCATTTTGTAAATATCTAGCAACCATATTACTAGCTTTACTAGTATCTGGAGAGAGCCCAGCAATAGCTATTGTTTTAGTGTTATTAAATATCTCTTTAATCTCTTCGTTATTTGAATTAACTGTTGGAAATTCACACTCCATGTTACTTCCTTTATTTATATTTTAAGTATTAAACAATAGTATAGCTTATTTAGAAATAAACCAAAATAAATATAAATTATTAGCTATAAAAAATTTTTTACTCTATCTTTATAAAATAGCATTAAATAAATATCCTGTTAGAAGAATAGCAAAGCCAACAATTCCAAAGAATATTGATATTAGTTTTATACTCAAAACTCTTTTTAAAATCATAGCTTCAGGAAGACTCAAAGCAACAACAGCCATCATAAAACTAAGTGCCGTTCCTAAAAGCATTCCTTTTTGTGTTAAAACTTCAACAAGGGGTAAAATTCCTGCTGCATTGCTATACATAGGAATTCCCATAATAACTGCAACTATTGGAGCATACCATACATCTCCCCCTGCATATTTTGTAATAAAATCAGCTGGAACATATCCATGTATAAATGCTCCAATACCAACTCCAATAATTACATAAAGATAAATCTTTTTAAATATATCACTTGTATATTCCCAAGACTCTTTAATCTTATAAGAAAATTTTCTCTGTTCTTCTTCATACTCTACATCTACAGGTTTTACTTCTATTAAAACCTCTTTTTCTAAGTTCATAGTTCCAATAATCAGTCCTGCAAATATTGCTATAATCAGTCCAATACCAACATAAAGAAAAGCTATTTTCCAACCAAAAAGTGAAAATATAAGTGCTATAACAACTGCATCACTTAGAGGAGCTGATATAAGATATGAAAAAGTTACTCCTAAAGGAATCCTAGCTTGTAAAAATCCTAGAAAAAGTGGAATTGCACTACAAGAGCAAAAGGGAGTAATTACTCCAAAAATTGCAGCCATGATATGCCCTATAATTTTATGTTTTCCACTTAAATAATCCCTTGCTTTTTCTATGGGAAAATAACTTCTTAAAAGTGTCACTAAATATATAATTGTAATTAAAAGTATAAATATTTTTATAGTATCATAAATAAAAAAATGAAAAGCTTCACCTAAATGGCTCCCTTTTTCAAGGCCTAAATTATCAAATACAAATATTGCACTTAAGTTTACTAGCCAATCAAACATATTAGCTCCTAATTTTGATTTTTAATTTTCTGCATTTACTTTCCAGGCTTCAATTAAAGTTTTTGAACTTAACTCTTTTTTTATTTCATCTATATACTTTAACTCATTTAAAGCTTTTTGACAAAGTAAATTATTTGAACTATTTGTTAAACTAAAACTTCTATTAATTATCCATGCATATGGGATTATACCCGCTCTTTTTAAATCTTCTTGTAAATCCTTTGCTTCATGTGTTGGTGTTGCTTCTGCTAGTGTTACAAGTAAAATCTTTGTATATTTTTTATCTTTTATTAAAGGAAGAAGTTCAATAAGCTCTTCTTCTAAACCATCATCTTTATTTTTTAAAACTTCTTTATGATAGGCTTGTGAAGCATCAAGTAGAAGTAAGGTATGTCCAGTTGGTGCAGTATCAAGTACCACAAAACTCTTTTTTGCTTTTGATACTATTTTTGCAAAAGCTTTAAATACTGCAATCTCCTCTATACAAGGTGTACTTAACTCTTCTTTTAAAAGTGCCATATCTTCTTGTGAGATTTTACCTTCATTTGAACTTATCACCTCATCGATGTGTTTTTGAGTCTCAATTTTAGGATCAATCTTTTGAATAGTTAAATTCTTATTCTCTTTTGAGATATATTCTAAATGTGCTGCAGGGTCAGTTGTGGAAAGGATAACATTATGTCCTTTTTTTGCTAAATCTAAAGCAATCCTAGAAGCTATGGTAGTTTTTCCAACACCACCTTTTCCCATAGTCATGATAAGTCCATTTCCATCTTTTTCAAAATCATTTATCAAATTAGCCCAAGAGTATGTTTCTTCTAAAATACTTTGTAAAGAGTTTTGCAACTTTTCTTTTGCATCTTTAAACTCTTCTGGTATTTTATTTTCTATTATATTTTCTAAAGCTTCAATCCCAACTGCACCATTTGGATAAAATCCAATAGTTGTTTTATCCAAAGTATTTAATGTATCATCAATAGATTCTAAAGCTTTTTTTGATTTTTTTTCAAAACTTTTTGCAACTATATCATCGTCATTTGATTTAAATAGACCATTTATAATTAAGTGTTGGTTTTTTATGCCTTGATTTGCCAACTCACTTGAAGCTTTAGAAGCTTCTATTAAAGATAACTCTTCAGCCCGTGATACTAAGATCAAAAGTGTTTTATCACTATTTTTTAAATTTTCAACTACATTTTCATACAATTTTTTATTTTCACTTAAACCTGATACAGCGCCCAAACATGAACTACCTGTACTATTCTCTTCAATAAAACTATTCCAAGCACTAGGAAGTTTTAAAAGTCTTAAGGTATGTCCAGTTGGTGCAGTATCTAAAATAATATGTTCATAATCTTTAGAAATGTCATCATCACCTACATATTTCGAAAACTCATTAAATCCAGCAATCTCCACAGTACAAGCTCCGCTCAACTGCTCTTCCATTTGCTCAATCGCTTCTTTTGGCAAAATATTTCTAAAAGGTGCCACCATCTTTTCTTTATATTCAAAAGCTGCAACAACAGGGTTTATATTCATAGCTTCAAGATTTTCAACTTCTTCTATTTTTGTAGGTGTAGATTTTAACTTTGTTTCTAAAACTTCATCTAAATTTGAAGCTGGGTCTGTACTTATTAATAAAACCCTTTTACCCTTTTTTGCTAGTGCAACAGAAATTGCACATGACATTGACGTTTTTCCAACTCCACCTTTACCAGTAAAAAAAAGAAATTTAGGTATTTTTTTTAATAAATTTTGCATATTAAATACTTGCTACAAAAGAAGCAAGACCTAATTTTGAACTAAGTGTTGGAATAGATGGATACTCTTTAGAAAAAATCAATTCATCATCTAAAAAAAACAGTGGTAAGGATTCAACACCCTCTTTATTTAATATTTCCGAGACTTTACTATTTAGTACATACTCTTGAGGATGTGTTGATAGTCCAAATCTTTTTACTTCAAATATATTTTTATCTAGTGTACTTAAAAAACTTGCTAATTGTAAAAGTTTGCTATCAACACTTGTTCCACAAACACCTGTTGGACAACACATTGCTGGATCATAAATTTTCAATGTTTTCATTACTTTAATGCTTCCACAATTTTAGGAAGAAGTACTTCATCTATTTCATTATAAGTATCTTCAAAAGCATCAAATCCTTTTCCATCTGGATCTTCAAATCCTACATGAATTTTTGGTATTGGTTTTGGGAACATTGGACAAGTCTCATTTGCATGATCACAAACTGTTACTATCAAATCATAATCATTTTCAATAACTGTATCTAACGTTTTTGAATGATATTCTTCTTTCCAAATTCCCTTATCTTCAAGTAATTTTTTAGCATTTGGATTTACTCTTCCACTTGCTTTTACTCCTGAACTATCTGCACTTACACCATCAAGCTTAGCATTAATTAATGCCTCTGCAATAATACTTCTACAAGAATTCCCTGTACATAAAATCAAAACTTTTTTCATCTTTTTTTCTCCTTAAAAAATGTCCCATTTTTGAAGGGACCATATATATTGATTATTACTTTTTACCCTTGGAATAAATCCAACTAAAAGTAACAAAACCTAAAGAGAGCAACGAGTTACTCTTACACTTATATCAATGTTAATAAAACTACAAATAGTATAGGTGGAGTAACTATTAATCCAAATTTACTATATTGCCAAAATCCAATTTTTACACCCTTTTGACTTAATACATGAAGCCAAAGCAGAGTTGCCAAAGAACCAAATGGAGTCATCTTAGGACCTAGGTTACATCCAATGATATTTGCATAAGCTAAAGTTTCATTCCCTATATCTTTTAGTGCAATATCCATAATCATAACTGTTGGCATATTATTCATAATAGCACTTAAAAATGCACTAATAAAACCTGTCCCAATTATGGCTACAAAATCTCCTTGGGTACTTAAATCTTTTAAAATTATTGTAAGATAATCTGTAAGTCCTGCATTTTTTAGACCATACACAACTATATATAAACCAATACTAAACCAAACTACCTGCCAAGGTGCTGTTTTTATTGTAAGCCATGCACGAGCTGATTTTGTATAACTAGCGATGCTTAAAAATATAAGTGCTCCACCTAAAGCAAAAACTGAAATAGGTAAATCATATCTATCTCCCACAAAATATCCAACTAAAAGTAAAGCTAAGAAAAGCCAAGAAAATTTAAATAGTGTTTTATTTTTCAATACCTCATCTGGATTTTTAAGTAAGCTTGTATCTACTGTTTTTGGAATATCATTTCGTAAAACTAGCCATAAAACTATAATAGAAACTATTGTACTAACAACATAAGGTATAAACATATTTGATAAGTACTGCATAAAACCTATATCAAAATAGTTTGCAGTTACTATATTTGTAAGGTTTGAAAATACAAAAGGTAAAGAGGCACTATCGCTTATAAAACCTCCTGCAAGAAGAAAAGCTAAAATTGTTTTTGCATTAAGTTTTAAAATTCTCATTTTTGCTAACAATATAGGAGTTAAAATAAGTGCAGCTCCATCATTTGCAAAAAGAGCTGAAACAAATGAACCCAAAACTAAGGCATATACAAACATCAAATGGCCATTTCCATTTGATAGTTTTGCCATTTTGATGGCACACCACTCAAAAAATCCTATCTCATCAAGAACCATAGATAATATAATAATCCCTATAAAAGCTAAAGTAGCATCCCAAACTATGTCTGTGACTATTAAGACATCTTCTAAACTAACAACTTGCAAAAGTAAAGCTACAACTGCTCCGATTACAGCTGTTGTTCCTATTTGCAAACCACGAGGTTGCCAAATTACAAAAATTAAAGTTACTAAAAAAATCGAACTAGCAAGTATCATACTTCACAACCTTTTTCTAACTTTGGAATATCTATTTCTAAATACCCAATTTCTTTAATAATTGATTGTCTAAAAATATCCAAAGGTTTACGAATACTATAATATGCCCACCGACCTTCTCTTCTTAAACTTAAAAAACCACCATCTTTTAAAATTTTTAGATGTCTTGATACTCTTGATTGAATCATATCAAATGAATTTTCTATATCACATACACAAACTTCTGTATTTACATCCACAAATCTCAATATCTTAATTCTTGTTTCATCATTTATTGAACCAATTGTATTTAAAAAATATTCCAAGGGTTTCCTTCTTGATTTCTTATTTTTAAAATTATATCAGATTTATATTTATATATCAAGATATATTGATATATAAATATAAAAAAAAAGAGTTTTGGGAAGTTGAGTTAAACTCAACTTCTTAAAAACTCTCCCACTCATCTTTAGTAGAACTTGTTGACTCTACTTTATTATTGCTTTTTTGAACAGCTTTTTCTATTTTTTTATTCTCTTTTTTCTCTTCAGCTTTTTTTTCAATTTTTTGCATTGTATCTTCTTTTTTTGATGATAAGTCTAAAGCTTTTGCTTTAACTTTTTCTTTACCTATAAACTCTTTAGAGTCGGCATTACTCACAATTAATTTAGATATATTATGGGTAATTGTTGCAATATTATTTGTCTCTGCTGCTATTGATGCATTTTCTTGTGTTTGTCTATCTAGTTTTGTAACTGCATCATTAATCTGTTCAATTCCACCTAGTTGCTCTTTACTTGCCATTTCAATGTCTGCTATTAAATTTATAGTATGGGTGATATTTACATTTAGGTTTTTATATCCATTTATCATATCATTTGCAATATCTTTACCTTCATTTGCCTTTGAAGTTGCACGTTCAACTATTCCTTTTATCTCTTTTGCAGCTTCTGCACTTCTTGTTGCTAGATTTCTAACCTCTTGGGCAACAACTGCAAAGCCTTTTCCAGCCTCTCCTGCTGTTGCTGCTTCAACTGCTGCATTTAGTGATAGTATATTTGTCTGAAATGCTATTTGGTCAATTACTGTGATTGCTTCATGGATTGAACTAACTTGATTATTTATCTCTTCCATTGCACCTGTAGTTTTATTTGCTAACTCTTCACCTTCATTTGCAGATTTTGTTACATCACTTGAAAGCTGTGCCATTTTTGCAATATTGTCAGTATTACTTCTAATATTTCCTGTTACTTGTTCTAACGCAGCTGCTGTCTCTTCTAATGAAGCGGCAGCTTCTGTTGAACTTAAATTTAATTTATTCATATTTACCAATAAAACATCAGAACCTTCATCTAGTGTAAGCCCGTTCGTTTTATTTTCAATCAATATCTCTGTAATTGAACTACCTAAATCATTTACACCATTTGCAAGTTTTAATAAATCTTCTTTAATATTTTTAGTTTCAACTTTATTTAAATACTTATAATGAGTGTACTCTTCAAGAATATCAAGAACACCATCTATATTTTTTTCAAGGTGTTCTGCCATATTATTTAGTACTTTTTTCAACTGCATAAGTGAAGGGTTATTAACATCCATATTTAATCTTTGACATAAATCACCCTGTTCAAACTCACCTAAAACTAATATGGTTTCATCAATTAGTTTTCTATCTTCTGCAATTCCAGTTTTTGTTCTTTCTATATTTTTATTTACAACTCTTGACATCATTCCAAATTCATCTTTGCATGTGATTGCAGTAGGATGAATTTCATCAATTTCTCTATTTAAGTATGCAAAAAAGTTTTCTAAATCTTCTTTTAGAATCCCTACTTTGGATACAATATCTTTACTTACCATTGAGAATGAAATCATTAAAACAGCCAATATTATTGCCATAATTATTACAACTTTTATAATACTGTTATTAAACTCTGTATCTATATCATCGATATAAATTCCAGTACCTAAAACCCAACCCCACTCATCAAACTTTTGTACATATGATAGTTTTGGATATTTTGTTTTTGAGACTGTTCCATCTTCTGAAGCTTTAGTCCAGCTATATTTTACAAAGCCTTTTCCGCTTTTATTTGAAATTTCTGCAAATGCTTGAAATATATTTTTATTATTTGTCTCTTCAATTACATTGCCATGCTCTAAACTATAAGCACTATCAAACATATTATCATCAAGAACTTTACCATTTAAAGATTCAGAAATAGGATGCATAATCATTCTTGGAAAAGGTTCTGTGTCATCATTAATCCAAATGTAATTTGTCAGATCATATCTTAGATTTTTAATAGCATTTATTGCATTTGTTTTTGCAGTTTGTTCATCTATAGTACCTGCTTTAAATTCATTATATTCATGCTCAACTAAACTATATGAAAGTTCGACAATATTAGTTAACTTTGATTTTTTTTCAAAAAGCATCATGTCTTTTTGTGCCATCAAAAAAATAGCACTAATTATAATAAATGATAAAAGAGTTAAAGCTCCTATTACAAGCATCTTCTTTAATACATTTAAATTTCCAAATATTTTTCTACCTAACATAATCTTACCTTATAAAAATTTATACCTAAGCTTATAATACAAACAATTAATTGTCACTTATATTTTATTATTTAAATCAAATTTAATTTAACTTAAATAATTTAAATATTTATAATTAGATACTAATAAAATCTTTTTTGTATTTAATTACTTTTTTAAGATAATTTCTTGTCTCTTCATATGGAAGATTATTAATCAATATTTCATATACATCTTGTGCATTTTTTTCATTTATTATCTCTTTTGCACTTGTTCTATTTTTATGAAATGTTTTTAAAACATTTCCACTTCCAGTATTATATGCACTTATAATACAATACTCTTTTGAAATAGGATTTATTATTCCATCAAGATATTTACTATCTAAGATTTTTAAATAAGCACTTCCTAGTTCAATATTATTTTGAGCATCAAAAAGGTATGATTTTGTAGGAGTCCAAGTTCTGCCTTTAGCATACTTATAAGCATCTCGTCCTGCACTTGTTGGCACTATTTGCATAAGCCCATAGGCATTGGCACTACTTATTGCAAATTGATTAAAGTTACTCTCTGTTTGAATTATTGCATATACTAAATTTTCACTAAGATTATATTTTTTAGCAAATCTTTTAACCAAAGGTTTAAATTTAGCAACTCTTATATTTGCATGATCTTTTACCATTGGAATATCAATAGAATAAACTGTTACATCTTTTCCTGCATTTTTTATACTTTTTGTTTTTATCTCTTTTTTTAATAAAATATCAGCAAACCTATTTGCTCTCCATTCATACCTTATCTCTTTATTTTGGTCATCCTTTACCTCACCTAATAAATAAGGAGTAGCTCCTAGTTTTACACTTTTTGCTTCAAATAAATCAGCAGCCCTTGGATCATCTGGTAATAATAGTGTTGTAACAATTGCATTTTTTAAACTCTTTTTATAATCTTTATCATCTAGGGTTTCAATTGTAACTATTCCCTTGTCAAAATCCACCAATGCCCTACTTTTGTAGTTTTGCATATATTTAACATACTCTTTTTGTTTTGGAATTTTTACATTTTTTTCACCCCAAATATTTGAAATCTCTTTTATAAAGTTTGATAAAAATTTATCTAAACTATCGATATCATTTTTGAGTTTTTTAGGGTTTGTTGTATATTGAATAGTTTTATCTCTTGCCATTGCTTTAATTACAGCTGAAGGGTCTTTACTAATTGCTGCTCTTGCTACACTTTGGACATCTGACACGCTACATGAAGTTAAAAAAAATACTATAAAAATTAAAGCAAATCTTATCATTATCTCTTTTCTTTTAACTCTTTATCTCTTAATTTTATTACATCTAGTAAATCTTCAATTCGTTTGTTTCTTTCTTCTAATCTAGTTTGTAAATCCAAAATCACATCCTTTTTTAAAGCAACTTCATCTTCAAGTTCTTTAAAATCTTTTAGAAGTTTATCATTTTCTGTTTTTATCTTTTTTAAAATTACCACCGACTCACTAACTTTTTTATTTGCACTATCTATTAAGCTTTCATTTTTTAATCTATACTCTAAAATCTGTTTATCATACTGGTTTACTTGTGATTTTAACTGTCCATTTTTTCTTTTTAAATTATCCATTTGCTCCAAATATACAGATAAATCTGGCTTTTGATTTTTTTTAACTTCTTGTTCTAGTCTTTTTATTTTGTTTATATACTCTAACTCTTTTCTCTTAGATTGTTGAATATTATCGATTACTTTTTTTCTAAACTCTCTTTTTGTAATCTCTTCTTCTGTTGTTAAAAACCTAATACCAACATACTCAATAATCTCTTCACCCAAATCATCAAAAATAGGAATTACTGTACTATTTACATAATATACAGAGCCATCTTTTGCAAGATTTTTAATTTTACCATTCCAGGTTTTACCTTTTTGAATTGTTTCCCAAAGATTTTTAAAAACCTCTTTTGGAGAATCTGGATGTCTAATTATATTATGAGGTTGACCTAGAAGTTCATCTCTTGAATATTTTGCTAATTCACAAAAGAAGTCATTTGCAAATGTGATATTACCTTTTAAATCAGTTTTAGAAACAATTGCTACATTATCTATAGCATGTAAATATCTCTCTAATTCATTTTTTTGATTTTGAATAATTTGGTTTTGATTATATTTTTGACAATCTTTGCTAACTTTTTCTAATAAACTTTCAATTTCTACAGGCTTTATAAAATATGATGTAACATTTAATTTTATTGATTCCATCAAATAAGTTTCGTCTGAATATGCAGTTGTAAAATAAAAAGGGATATCTTCATTGAGTTTTCTGATTTCTTTTAAAAGTGATACCCCATTCATATTTGGCATATTGATATCACTAATTATTGCATCTACTCTTATATTTTCTTTTTGCAGGTCATTGTATTTTTCTAGGGCTTTTGCACCATCTGTTGCTATATATACATTTTTGAAAAATTCTTTAAAAATATCTTCAAAATTTTTTCTTATTTGTTCATCATCTTCTACATAAATAATATTAAATTTTTTTGATAAAGGGCCATTCTTACTAATTTCCATAAATCTACCTTGAAAAAATAACTACTTTTCTTGTAATCTTATCAAAAAAAAGCAATAAAAAGAGAGTTTTTAAGAGAAAATAAGTAAATTTATAAAAAAATAACTAAAAAAAATAATTACTTTAAATTATTAAGTTTATTTTGAATATATTTTTTCACATCACTGTAATTAATAACTTCTCTAAAGTCATCAAATTTACATCCTGAAGCATTTGGATGTCCACCACCATTTGCCAACTTTTGGGCAAGTACACCAACATCTAAATTACCATCTGCTCTAAAACTTGCATTTCCTCTTTTTGACACATCAATAAAAAAATCATAATCTTTATTTGCTTTTAAAAATGCATTTGCTGGAATTGAAATACCACCTAAAGTATAGGTCAAAATTCCTTTTTTATCTTGATAATTAATTGTTAATTCATCTTTAATACTAATAATTGAATGTACCAAATATTTAGCACTCAAATTATCAATAGTATCATCATTTTTATCAAGATTTAAAAACTCTTTTTTTAATCTATGTATGTCATTATCAAGTTTAATATTTCCATTTTCTTGAGATATATAAGAAGAGGCTTTTTTTAATAAATATATTCTAAAATCTCTATTTTTATCTGCAAAAAGCACATTATTTATCTCTCTTACTTTTGAAATCATACTAAGTAAAACTTTTCCAAACTCAAAATTCTCAACCTCATCTTCAAGCCAGATATCAATTGCATTTATTGCATTTACTAAAGGTTCTAACCATGCATATGATTCATCTTTAAAAGCATCATACTCTTTTACGAAATAATCGTAAGTGATTTTAGTAGCACACCTTGAAGTATCTAAAAAATACCAATCATATTTATCTGCACAATTTTGTCCAGTAGCATGGTGGTCAAGAAGTTGTACTTTTATATTGTAGCCATCTTCATTTAATTTTATTGTTTCATTGTTTAAATATTTTGATTCTGCCATTGTGAGATTTACGTCAGTAATTAGAAAAAGAATATCTTCTTTTATCTCTTCATTTTTAATAATATCTAAAAAATAAACAATACTTTGTTTTACTTCTAAACCATAATTTGCATTTAAATAGTAACTTTGAGAGAAAATCTCTTTTGTTAAAAGTTGACAACCATATCCATCTAAATCTGTATGAGAGACATGAAATAGTATCATTGAGCGATATCCTTTAGTGTCAAATCTTCTAAAAATAGATTTATTTTTCCCTGTAAATTATTTAATAAAGGCCATACTGAACACAGACTTCCTGATTCAGAAGGACAAGCTTCCATAGATGGTGCACATTCAAAAACAGAAGGAATTCTCTCTTCTGCAGCTGTTGTTATAGATAAAATTGTAAGCTGGTCATAGGGTTTTGCAAGGATAAATCCTCCATTAACACCTCTTTGAGATATTACTATTTGACTTTTTGCTAGATTTTGCATAATTTTTGCTAAAAAAGATTTAGGAATTTTTAATTCTCTTGAGAGTTCATCCACATTTTTAGGACTATCACTTTTGGCTATAGAGATAAGAGAAAGAAGGGCATACTCACTTTTTTTAGTCAATAACATCTTGGATTGATTCCTTTTCTAAATTTATAATATTCTACAAGAAAGAATATTAATAATCATTATACAAAAAAATTAATTTTTTTGTTTAAAAAAAAAGGGTTGCAACCTAAAGGTTACAACCCTTTTTAAAACTAAGTAATTAAACTTATTTAGCTCTAATTCCTAAAGCTCCAGCTAGTTCTACGAATCTAGCATAATCTTTAGCTCTTAGATATTTTAATAATCTTTTTCTTTTACCAACCATTTTTAAAAGACCTAATCTAGATGAGTGATCTTTTTTGTTGATTTTTAAGTGCTCTGTTAACACTCTAATTTGCTCAGTTAAAATTGCAACTTGAACTTCACAAGAACCTGTATCTTTTTCATCTCTTCTGTATTTTTCAATAATACTGTTTTTTACTTCCTGATCTAAAGCCATAGAAGACCTCCTAATAGGTATACTAATCTCACTTCATTTTGAAATGGAAGCGAATTATATTTAATTTTTATTTAAATCTTGTTTAATAATTATATATTTAAAAATAATTAAAACTTAATTCTTACTCCTGTATAAAAAAATGTCCCTACATTTACACCAATATTTTCCTCTAACTGTTTATCAAAAATATTATCTATTCCACCATAAATAGCTAAAGTGTTATTTATATCATAATTTATTCCAATATCAATCAATGAATAGTCGTCTGCTTTTGTTGTATTTTGACTATTTGCATATTGTTCTCCAATATATCTAATAGATAGATTTGTTATTAAGTTTGGTATTATCTGGTAACTTAGACCTAAAGAAGCTGATAAATCAGGAGTAAATAACAGTTCTTTTTTTGTAGTTTTATCTTCTGTATTTAAGTAAGTTAAATTAAAATTCAAGTCACTATTTTCAGTAATATTGTAAGCAATATTTAGCTCCAACCCTTTTATATCAACTTTTTCTAGATTTTCTGAAGTATAATATTTTGCATTACCCGTTCCATATGAGGCAAGTTCTATTTTATCATCTATTTTGGTATTAAATAAAACAATTTCTGAGAAAAGATTTTCCAATTTATTTGATAAAGCTATTTCAAAAGTTTGTGACTGTTCAGGTTTTAAATCATAAGCTTTTGTTTTTGGTCCAAAAATCACATCTGATCCAAATCTTTTCCCATCTTTATATGAAGGTGAAACTACATATAACTCTGCAATATCGGGTGCTCTGTATCCTTGTGCATAATTTACCCTAAGATTTGTTTTATCTGTTAATTTTTGTACCAATCCTGCTTGGAAAGTAACTTTATTATCTGCATTTGATATATTATCATATCTTGTACCCATAGTTGCATTTAAACTATCTGTGATTGCCATTTCATCTTGAATAAATAGTGACTTATATTTTACTACTTTCGTTACAAATTCACTTGAACTTGGATCTATATTTATTGCACTTGAATCTCTTGTTTCTTTTCTATATTCAAGACCAGTTGTAATAATATTTGAATCATTTAAAAGATAAGTCAAATTTGACTCTAAAGTATCAATAGTAACATTTGCACTAAATTTTTTATTAACAGGTCCAGTGAAATTAATAGGTGTAGTTTCATTTCTTTTTTTATAATACGATCTATATACCTTTGTTTGCCCAGATAGATTATTTGATATTTCATATTTAAGATCAGATGATATATCAATTCTTTTATTATTATCTTCAGAATTAACAGGAGTATTTTGAATCAACCCTCCTCCTGAAAACTTAGCGTTACCTAAGTACGTTCCTTTTCTGTTTTCATCTAAATAATTTACATCTAAACCTAAAGTTAATGTATCATTTAAATCTTTTTCTACTCTTCCCCCAATATTATTTACAGTTCCTTCATCTATATATGTTACTTTACTTGAACCATTAACTCCATTTTGTGAATTTCCAACTAAAATTGCACCGGTTGATGGATTTGTTGCTACTTGTGAATATGATTTATTTTTACTATAAGAAGTGGTGTCTATTATTGATCCAAAAAGTTTATATCTAAATTCATTTGTTACTCCACGTGTAGTAAAGTTTATGTTCTTTTCTTTAGCTTTACCTTCTTCACCTTGTCCATATTTTATATCAATAGTTGAACTATTTGTTTCAATTTTTTTTGTAATTATATTAATTACTCCTCCAATAGCGTCAGAACCATAAAGAGTAGACATAGAACCTTTTACTATCTCGATTCTCTCAATCATTGAAGCTGGTATTCTATTCAACTCATAAGGTCCTTCAGTTTCCCCAGATAACCTTTTTCCATCAATTAAAATCAAAGTTCCATTTGCTCCTGCTCCTCTAATAGATATAGAAGCTTTTGAAGCTGAACTAGGATGAGGAAATCTTCCAAATTGTGCATTTATTGAAGGTATTTTTTCAAACACATCTTTTAATGTTGAAGCTGCTATTCGCTCAATATCTTTCTGAGTAACTACAATAACAGAAGCACTGACCCCTTGAATATTTTTTTCAGTTTTTGTAGCTGTGGTTACAATTACATCCTCTAAAATAGTATTAGCAAAACTATCTTGAAATAAAATCAAACTTGTTATTGCCGAGATTAAAATTATTTTTTTCATTTTTGTCCTTTTATTTATAATATAAATTTGAATTAGGGATTTCTCCACCTATTGATTTTGGGTCATTTTTTTTTAAAATATTAAAGAAAAAGTCTAAATCATCTTTTGCATCAAGTGCTTTTATATTTTCAAATAATATATGAGAAATAGAGTCAGCCAAACCTTTTTCTTCTAACATTGGAAGCTCTTTTACTATTAACTTTGAAGCTTCAACAGGATTTTCTTTGTACCATACAAGTGATTTTGAATACTCTTGTAAAAATCTATTTATTAATTCTTCTTTTCCTTTTGTATCTCCTATATAAGCAATTCCTGCTTGTGGTAATTTAGCTTTTGTAACAAATAGTTTTCCCCATTCTTTTTGTAAATCAACACTTCTATACAGGTCAGGGGCAACAACACTGAGTGGGAAAGATTTTGTTTTTCGTAAAGCTATTGAAATAGCAGGTTCAGCTAATAAAGCATGATCAACTCTTCTTAAAATTAACATTTGCATCGCATCAATTGGACTAGATACATATCGTAAGTTAAAATCTTTTTGAGAATCTAAACCAGATTTTTTTATTAATTCTTTAAAAATAATATCTGGCATATCAGCTCTAAAAGGAACCACAATTTCCTTTCCTTTAAAATCTTTTAATGTTTTTAACGTGGGGTCTCTACTTATCATTCCTAGTATTCCCCAAATAGAGACATTTAAAAGTTTTATATCTATTCCTTTGTTATATAAATTTGCAGCAACATTGGTAGGTATTGCTATAAAATTTATATCTTTGCTTAAAATCAAAGCTCTCAATTCATCTGGATTTTTCCAAAGCACAAACTCTATATTTATTCCCAAGTCTTTCAGAGATTGGTTCTGTGCCATATGTATAATGGGGTGGGATACACTTGCAAATGGACCAGCCACTTTTATTGTTATTTGTTCTTTTATTTCACTTGAAAATAAAAAAACAGCCATAACTAACACACTTAATAATTGTTTCATATATACTCCTTTGTATACTTAAATTTTGTTTTAACCGGGTATGCCATCAGCTCTTTTATTGACTAAAAAAGGAAAAAATATTTTCATATAAATCATAAAAGGAATGGCCCAAAAAATCGAAGAACTGATATATGCCATCATCGAAAACTCTTCGTAAAAGGGAATAAAACTTCTAATTATTGTTGCTAGAATTATTAAAAAAACTCCAAGATTTAACCAAAAGTTTGTAAACAGTTCTCTTCCTGTATGCACTGTTGAAATAACAACCATCACTATGAAAAAGACTATTCCAAAAACTCCAGTTGTCAAAAAATGTCGAAAATGATTTAAAGCATATATGCTATCATCGAGATAATCAAATCCCAAAAGCCCATAACCAATTGCCATTAAAATTAAAATACTCATCAAATAAACAACAAAAGGTTTAAATAAAATATTGTTATCTTCTAAAATAAAATCATTTAAAATATTTAAAATGGCAGCTGCACTCGCAAAAGCAAAATATCCTAAAATAGAATTTTGAGGATAAAAAAACTCTACAAAGCTGTACAGAATTACACAAAAAATAGCAAGATTGTATCTTGGTGATCTGGCATAAAAGGTTTCATCAATCCCTTCCTGTTCTAATATCTCATTGATAGCTTCCATATTAACTCTACGAAGAGCCAATAAGATTAAAACCATAAATAATCCAAGGGATAAAAGCATGATTGAATGAGTATCAAAAGAGATGAAGCCTGCAGAACTTGCAAAAAATAAGGTTTGAGTTACAATCAAAGAGACAAGTGAAAAACCAAGGGAAATATGCCTTTTTGTAATATCAGCAAAAAGAGGTTTTATCACAAGTGCAGTAATATAAATAAGTAAAGATATATTTATAAAACCGACAAAATAAATACCCAAATAATCCATACACCAAAAACTGATTCGCCCTACTACCCATAAAAGAATAATAAATGCTAATTTTTTCCCAACAATAGGAATGGTTCCAGGAAATAATTCAGGAGCACCCGTTAGAAAAAAAGCTACAATTCCAGCACTTCCTATTCCAAATATCATTTCATACATGTGCCAACTAAGAAGATCACTTATAAAAGGAAGAGAAATATACCCAGCAAACACAAAAGACCATAATATGATTGAAACCGCAATATAAGGAGCAAGAACTAAAAACATAGGTCTAAAGGCATATGCCAAATAAGAAGGATATTCTCCTTTTGGATAGTGCGTATAATGATTTGTTGCGTATTGTTTTTTTGTTTCTTCTGTCATTTTAATTCCAATTCAAATGTATTTATAATAGTTTCATCACTTAAAAGTTTTGCTGTTTGTTCATACACAAAAGTATTGTCTCTTAGATTTTTAGGATAATTAAACATGAAACTTTTAATGATATGACCTACGGGTTCAGCTTTTAAAACAAGCACCTCATCACTTAGTTTTATCGCTTCCATCAAATCATGTGTTATAAAAAGAATACTTAACTCTTTCTCTTCAATTATTTGAAGTAATAAAGCTTGTAACTCTTTTTTTAATCCAATATCTAAAGCAGAAAAAGGTTCATCTAAAAAAAGTAAAGTTGGATTTGTCACTAGTGCTCTTGCAAATGAGACTCTTTGTTTCATTCCTCCACTTAAATCTTTTGGGAATTTATAAAAATCATCTTTTTCTAAACCAAATTTTAAAGCAATTTCTTTTGCCTCTTTTTCTCTTTTATCTTTTGCCATACCTTGTGCTTTTAATCCTAGAGCAATATTATCAATGACATTTTTCCAAGGAAGAAGTCTTGCTTCTTGAAAAGCAAAAGAAGAGCTTTTAAAACTGTTTTTTATCTTTCCCATTTCAAGTGTCAATAATTTTGCACAAAGATGCAGTAAAGTCGTTTTACCACCACCACTGGGTCCTACTATTGATATAACTTTTCCTTTTTTTAAAGTAAAACTTATATCTTTTAAAATATCACTGAAACCAAAAGAATGTGATACATTTAGAACTTTTAACTCTTCTATTATCTCCATGACTCAACCTCTCTTTTTATAGGCTCTAAAATAAGATATTCAATGAAGAGTAAAGTTCCAATCATAATTACAACTAAAGCTAAAGCAGTTGGCGTATCAAGTTGACTTCTTGCAATTGCTAAAGCAGAACCTATTCCATCATTTGCAGATAATAATTCAGCCATAACAACAATTTTCCAAGCCATACCTAAAGCTCCAATCCATGCTGGAAAAATATAAGAAAATATATGGGGGAAATATAAATCAAACAATTTCATCTTAAAAGGAAGATGAAAACTATCAGCCATCTGTTTTAAATCTCCTTCAAGGGTTCTTGTTCCTTGTAAAGCACCTATAAAAATAATAGGAAAAGAAGCTACAATCACAGTAAAAATTACTGTCATATCCCCCATCCCAAACCAAATCATTGCCAAAACTATCCAAGCTATAGGTGGCATTCCCATAAGAATAGTGACTATGGGTCTGCTCATCATTGAGGTTGTAATAAAAAGACCCGAAAGTAACCCTAAAAGTGTCCCAAAAAATAAAGAGATAGAAAAGCCAACAACGGCTCTTTTTGTGGTAATGACTATTTCCTGTAACATACTTTCATTTTTTAACATTTCAAAAAGAGTTAAAAAAGTCTCTTTAGGACTGGGTAATATTAAGTCTCCATATATTTGGTTTCCCATATCCCATAAAGCAAGAAACAAAAATATGGAAGAAATTGCACCCCAACCACTCCATAGATATGAAGGGAAGTCTTTTATTATTTTTATAAAAAAGTTCATTTTTGTAATCCAATTTAATAAATTTCCGTAGAATATCAATATTAATAATAATTATCATTGATATAAATCAATCTTTTTAATATTTTTGATAAAATAGACTTTTTAAAAAGGTTTTATTATGAATATTATAGATTTTGAAAATATACACGTAAGTTATGATGACAAACTTATACTAAAAGAAGTTAATTTAAAAATAGAAGATAACCAACATTGGGCTATTTTGGGTGCTAATGGTAGTGGAAAATCAACCCTTATAAAGCTTATAGCCTCACAAATTCATCCAAGACAAAACTATCCACATAAAAAGTTAATCTTGGGAAAACAGAGGTATTCACTTACTGATTTAAGAAAAGCTATGGGAATTATTACAAATGATTTGCACAACTATATTTATGATCAGGGTAAATTTTTAACTGGTTATGAAGTAGTAATTAGTGGATACTACTCCTCTATTGGCGTTTTTAAACATCAAGATTTTACTTTACAACAACATAAAAAAGCAGATGAAATCTTAGCATTTTTAGAAATACCAGAATTGAAAGATAAAACTGTAGCAAAAATGAGTACCGGACAACTAAGAAAATGTATTATTGGTCGAGCTTTAATTCATGAGCCAAAGGCATTTATTCTTGATGAACCAACAGTTGGACTTGATATAAAAGCACAATTGAATTTTATAAAGTTATTGCGAAAATTAAGTCAAAAGACAACTATTATTTTAGTAACCCATCATATAGAAGAAGTTTTCGATGAAATTACACATATAGCACTCATAAAAAACGAAACTATTTACAAACAAGGTATAAAAGAGGAGATTTTAAACTCTGAAAATATCTCAGAAACTTTTGGTATAAAACTTAAAATCAACTCATCAAAAAGTAGATACTTTATAGAAGAAATATAAAAAGAGCAAAAGCTCTTTTTATGAAAGAAAATCTAATGAAGAAATAATTCCTGCAGTTCCATCTTCTCGTAAAAATATTGAGTTAGATTTTAGATGTGCTAAACTCTCATTTGCAGATTTATTATAAGCCATATCAGCTCCAACATCACCCAAATAAAGTGCACCTATTCCAGTTTGTCCAAGGGCTATTAAATTCTCAGTGCCACTTTCATCTTTTGTCCAAATTCTCAAATCTTTAAATATTGAATCATTTTCATCAATCCAATTATTTCCATCACTATCATACTCACTCAACTCACCAAAGCCATCATTAGATGAAGGTCCAAAAAGTTCACTTCCATCATCTATTGTTCCATTTTGATTTTTATCTAATACTAAAAAACCATTTCCATCTTTTAAAAGTGGTAGTTCTTTTTCAGTTCCATCACTATTGATATCAAAATTAAAACACATAGTGTCACTTAGACTATCAAAAGCACTTGCTTCACAATCATATTGAATAACAAGTGGGTCTAAAAAATGTGTCTCTTCAAAAACTAGTTTTTCACTATGTTTTTCATAAAATTCTCTTGTGTAAGATAAGTCTAAATCGATATTAATATCTTTATTATCTTTAGTTTTTATAGTTGCTTGTGTATTAAACTCAATTGAATCACTTCTACTATATTCATAACTTCTCTCAATTGATATTTTATTTTTTATAA
Organism: uncultured Arcobacter sp.; assembly: GCF_937982575.1. Classification (NCBI taxonomy): domain Bacteria; kingdom Pseudomonadati; phylum Campylobacterota; class Epsilonproteobacteria; order Campylobacterales; family Arcobacteraceae; genus Arcobacter; species uncultured Arcobacter sp. The sequence continues at coordinate 153,740 of NZ_CALJLR010000003.1, forward strand.
GCATCTTTTGGGCATCAAAAGCTGGTTCGTTTTCTTGGCATTTAATATCTTTTAAACTAGCCATTTTATCATTTTCTTTTCCGCCAAAAAAGCTTGCAAGTATCATCTCTAAAATCATTCTTTCAATCTCTTCGTAGGGACTCAAAAAATTACCACTCTTAGAAACATCATTTGCACTTTCTACTTCATTGTCATTTGTTGCCATATTTTTATCTGTATGTTCTTTTTTATATCCATCAGATTCTAATTTTTGTGTATCTTCGTTTACATTCATAAAACCTAATACTTCATGGCTAAAATCTACTTGAGATTGTGTAATCATCTCAAAAGAGCTTTTCGTTTGTGAACTAATTTTCACATTTGACGATTCTATTATCATAATAACTCCTTTTTTAATTAGTTATTATCAATGATAGTATTTTTTTTTAATAAAGAGAATAGAAAAAGTGTCAAAATAATAAATAATATTATTTATTATTTTGTTTTTTAGTTAATATAAAGAAATGAAGAAGCAGTTTTTATATCATTATCCACCAGTTTCATAAAAAGCCCGTGCTGAAACCTCAGGGTTTTCAGACCATTTGTTCTTTTCTGGCTTATTTAATAGTACATCATTTAAAATTGCAGCTGCTTTGTCTATGTCATTATTTTGAATAGCCTCTTTTATACTTTGAGAATCTTCAAAATATAAACAAGGGATTAAAACTCCACTTGCAGTTAGTCTTATACGATTGCATGTAGCACAAAAATCATCTTTATGAGGTTCAATTATCCCAAATACATAACCATCTTCCATAATATAATCCTGTGATGGAGAGCTACCACTTCTCTCAAGTTTTTTAAAACTATATTTTGCTTTTAAGATATTTTGTATTTGAATTGAGTTATACCCCTTTGCACCATCTTTTGCATGGTCATTTTCCATGAATTCGATAAATCTTATGGGATAACCTTTTGATTTACAAAACTCTACTAAATCACAAAGCTCGTTATCATTTATCCCTTGCATTGGTACGCAGTTTATTTTTATTTTAAGTCCTGCACTATGGGCTGCTTCAATACCTTTTAATACTGTAGGTAATACATCTTTTTGTGCAATTTTATGTGCAACGTCTGGTATGAGGCTATCTAAAGATACATTTATTCTTTTAAGCCCTGCATCTGCTAGTTTTTGTGCTGATTTTGGTAGTAGATATCCATTTGTAGTAAGGGCCAAATCAATATCATCTTTATATTTAGATATCATCTCTATAAAGTTATCCAATCCTTCTCTTAAAAGCGGTTCTCCACCTGTAATCCTTACTTTTTTCACACCTCTATCAATACATACTTTGATAAATTTGAATAAATCTTCATAAGAGAGAAGTTCTTCTTTAGGTACCCAAGAAAATGGTTTTTCTGGCATACAATATTGACATCTAAAGTTGCATCTTTCAGTTACAGAGACTCTTAAATAATCAACTACTCTACCATGTCCATCTTTTAACATAAAATCACCTTCAAGTGTCAAAAATTTGCCACTTAATATTAAATTGCGTTAGCTTATTATAAAATTCCTTAAACAAAAAGGATACAGGGAGTTTAGTGGATAAATTAAAGATTATTACTCAATTGGACTTTTTTAATGAATTAACGCCAAGCCAGATAGAAGAGATATTTACAATATCTAATCTAATTACCTATCCTAAAGATTCAATTCTTTATTATGAAGATGAAATAAAAGAAAATATTCTTTTTTTAGTTGAAGGACTTATAAAAATTTATAAGATCGATAAATTTGACAATGAAATATTTTTATATCATATATATAAAAACTCAATGATTTCTGAATTAACTTCAATAAATAAAAATAGTATCTATTGTTTTTCAAACGCAGAGTTTGTGGAAGACTCAATAGTCTTATCTATAAATTTTGATAAATTTAAAGATATGTTTTTATCTAAAAATATCTTATCATATAAATTAATTGAGACCTTACTAGAAAAAACCCATCAACTACAGTGTATTGTAAATCGTGAGTTAGTATTTGATGCCACCGCAAAAGTAGCCTTTATGATTTATAATGACATTCAAATGTTTAATAAACTCAAAAGACAAGAGGTATCATTTATGTTGCACATTCAACCAGAGACACTTTCTAGAGTTTTGAAAAGATTGACAAGAAATGGTGCTATTGATGTTGATAAAGGTGAAGTAATCATCTTAAATAAAAATCAATTGGAATCAACCTTTAAAGGAGTTGGCATTTGAAAACAAATAAAATAAGTACAAAAATAAAAACATTAGGTGCCTTATTCATAATATTAATGGCAGTCATTATTTTTACGACTGTATATTTAAATAATAAAAATAAAAAAGATGCCTTGGTAATTAATATAGTTGGTAAAGAGAGAATGCTAACACAAAAAATCTCTAAAAATATTTTTTACCTTTATTACAGTGAAAAAACAAATTTTTCAGAACTAAATAGTGCTAGTGAAGAGTTTATTCAAGGATTAGACTCTTTAAAAAATGGTAATAAATTAACAGGGATAGAACCTGTGCCAAATGATAAAATTGGACAACAACTCTATAAAGTAGAAATTTTATGGAAAGACTTTTTTGACAATGTAACTAGCTTTAAAAAACTGCAAATAAAAAATGATGAAGAGAGCGAAAAGTTATTAAAAACAGTAGTTGAAACAATCTATAATACAAATAACAACTTATTAAATGAAGTTGATGAGTTAGTGACTTTATATACTTTACATGCAGAAGATAAAACTGTTTTAATTAAAAACTTCCAATATTTAGCTGCAGTACTTATTCTTTTACTTATATTTTATGCTTTTACACAACTTAAAGGTATTGAAGAAAATGCTAACAAATTTTTAGAATTTTCAAAAAAAATAGCCAATGAAAAGAATGAACAATTAGAAACTCTATCAATAGATGTAAATGAAAAAGAGATTTTAGAAGTAACGGATACTTTTAATTGCTTTATTAATAAAATCAATTCGGCTATGAATGAATCTGCTGTTGCAATGGAACACTCTAAAAATGCAAGTTCAAAACTAGAAGAAATAACTAATGAATTCGATAATGTAATCAATGATCTAAAAAACCGAACAGATATCGGTAATCAATTAAACAAAAGTGAGGATATGGTTATTGAGTCAACAGAAGATTTAATTAACTCAACTAAAAAACTTCAAGACCTAAAAGAAGAACTAGACAAAATACTTCATACTTGTAAACTTTAATAATCAAAGGATTTTCTCCTTTGATTTTAAACATTACTTTTTCAAAAAAATTATAAACTTTCTTCAAAAAAATCATATTATTGATATATATCAATAAATTAAAATTCCTAATAGTTATAATGCTATGTAAATGCTATGTTATAGTTTAATAAATATATTGAACGCATCTAGTTAATTATGCATTTTATGCTTTATTTTTATTTATTCAGTAAATAAAAGTTTATGGATTAGTTTTTGGTGGTGCTTAAACTATAGTGTTACTAATTAGTATAAAAGGGAGAAGAAATGAAAAATCTTAATAGAGTCACTTCGCTATTAATAGGAAGTGCTTTAGCTGCAACAGTTTCAATCGCAAATGACAGTACTCTTCAAAAAGTTATGAAAGATAGGGGATTGAATGAACAAGATGTTATTCGAGCTGCTAAAACTTATAACCCAACAGGAGTAAAAGATGACTATGTCATATTTTCATCAGGTGGACAATCTGGACAAGTGATTGTCTATGGTGTTCCATCAATGAGAATTCTTAAATATATTGGTGTGTTTACACCAGAGCCTTGGCAAGGGTATGGTTATGATAAAGACTCATTAGCTATTCTTAGACAAGGGGATGTAAGAGGAACAGAAATTAACTGGGGCGATACACATCACCCTGCACTTTCTGAAAAAGATGGTAAATATGATGGTAGATGGTTAGCTATTAATGATAAAGCAAATCCAAGAATTGCTATCATTGATTTAGCTGACTTTGAAACAAAACAAATTGTTCCAAATCCAGTATTTAAATCAAATCATGGGGGAGCATTCTTTACTCCAAATTCTGAATATATTATAGAAGCATCACAATATGCTGCTCCTTATGATAATAACTATCACGCAATTGACGACTACAAAGAGTCTTACAGAGGTGGTGTTACAATGTGGAAATTCGATGATAAAATTGGTCGAATTCTTCCAAAAAATTCATTTACTATTGAAATGCCTCCATATCATCAAGATTTAAGTGATGCCGGAAAAGGTGTAAGTTATGGATGGGGATTTACGAACTCATTTAATACAGAAATGTATACAGGTGGCATCGAAGTTGGTAATCCACCAAATGAAGCTGGTATGTCAAGAAATGATACGGATTTTCTACATGTATATAACTGGGAAAAACTTGCAGAAATTGCAAAAGATCCTAAAAATGTAAAAGTTATTAATGGTCATAATATTATACCTATTGAAGTTGCAGTAAAAAATAATGCACTTTTCTTAATTCCTGAACCAAAATCACCACATGGTGTTGATGTTTCTCCAGATGGTAAATACTTGATTGTTTGTGGAAAATTAGATACACATGCTTCTGTTTATTCTTTTGAAAAAATTAAAAAACAAATAGATAATAAAGAGTTTATTGATAAAGACCCATATGGTATTCCTATTTTAGATATGAAAAAATCTTTACATGGACAAGTTGAACTGGGACTTGGGCCTTTGCATACGCAATACTCACCTGTTGATGGACAAGTGTATACATCATTGTATGTTGACTCACAAGTTGTTAAATGGGATTATAAAAATTTAAAAATATTAGATAAAGAAAATGTACACTATAACATTGGACATTTAGCTGGTATGGAAGGTAAAACTTCTGACCCTCAAGGTAAATATATTATTGCATTAAACAAATTATCTATTGATAGATTTCAAAATGTTGGTCCACTACATCCACAAAACCATCAATTAATTGATATATCGGGTAAGACAATGGATTTATTAGTGGATATGCCTTTACCTTTAGGAGAGCCTCACCAAGCAGTTGGAATTAGAGCTTCAAAACTTCACCCACATATTAGATATACGATGGGTACAAATACAAAAACTGGTAAAGAGCACATTGGTAAAACTTTAGCGGGACAAGAAAGAATAGTAAGAGATGGGAAAAATGTAACAGTATATTCTACATTAGTAAGATCTCATATTAACCCTGAAAGAATAACAGTTAATAAAGGGGATAAAGTTACCATTCACATGACTAACTTAGAAAGAGCCCAAGATGAAACTCATGGGTTTACAGTTGGTGGATTTGATCAACATGCCTCACTAGAGCCAGGAGAAACTACAACAATTGAATTTATTGCTGATAGAGAAGGTGTTTTCCCTTACTATTGTACTGAATTCTGTTCAGCTCTTCATTTAGAAATGATGGGTTATTTAATGGTAAAAGATCCTAACAAAAAATATGTTAGTGCAAATAAAATGAAAATAGAAGCAATGAGTCCAGCTGAATTAAAAGCTGAATATGACAAAGTTGTTGCGGTAAATGCAGCAACAGATTCAGTTATTCAAAGTGTTGTTGCCTTCTTAAAAGCTAACGGCTTTGATAAACATAAAGTTGTTGCTGACTTAGTAACAGATGCATTTGACCAATATGGGCAAATTCCTGATGAAAAGAAAAAAGCTAATGCTGCCTTTAAAGCTGGTGATGTAGAAAAAGCGATTTTACATGAAGGTATGATTTGGCAATTGATGGTTAAAACAGCTGATGTTGGAATTAGAGCTAAAGATGCATTAGTGCGAAAAATAGCTACAGAACAATCTGCTGCTGCTGCTAGAGGTGAAAAAGCATTTGCAGAAGGTGGATGTAATGGTTGTCACGTTATTGGAAAAGTATCTTCAGGTCCTGATTTAACGGGTGTTTTATCTAGACATGAAAATGCAGAAAAATGGGTAAGTGAATTTATTTTAGATCCAGAAGCTAAATACAAAGAACCTTACATAAAAGCAATGATTGATTACTTTAATTTAAAAATGCCTAATCAAGAAATGAGTGAGAAAGAGACTGAAGATATTATTGAATATCTAAAATGGGTAGATGATAACGCTAATCTATTCTAATCTTGATAAAACAGAAGATTCATCTCTTCTGTTTTATTGATAGCTGTCAATACAAATAATAACTATGATAGCTATAATTAATGTAGATGATTTATTTAAACATTTTAGAGTGTTTTAGTAAGTTATCTAATAAAGGATTTATCTATGCACACAAGTTTTAAAAAATCAAAAGTATTTGCTTTTTTAGCACTATTTATCTTGACCATAAGTTTTACAATTCCTGTAGTATTTTTTCATGGTGCACTTAATAATATTCATAATAACAAAGAAGTATCAGCAATTTCAACAACAATATGGAACTTATATTCACTAAATAAATATGTAAGTACAAATACACCAAAAGAGGCTTCAAATGATTTGAATAAAATGATTGAATCAGCTTCTGAAATAGGTGCAGCTTCACTGCCAATTTGGTCAGTATCACTTGAAGCACCAAATTATCCAAAAGAAGCATTTCCTATGGGGATTCCCGTGTATTTTCATTTTGATGGATTTACTGGAGAAGTACATGAAATGAATACAATTAATCACTATATTGGAATGGATCCAATGTGGAGAGGAGGACAATTTGAAAGAGAAATTGCTCCTTATGCATTATTATCATTATGTTTAATTATGATTCTTTTTATTGCTTATAATAAAAAAATATTTTCATATTTTATGTTTATTCCTGTATCTCTACCATTCTTATTTATAGCAGATTATGCTTATTGGCTATATTGGTTTGGACATAATTTACATGATTGGGGAGCTTTCAATATAAAACCTTTTATGCCAACAGTTTTTGGAGATGGTAAAGTTGCTCAATTTATCACGCACTCATATCCTGGTATTGGCTTTTATTTACTTGTAGCAATAAGTTTGTTAAGTCTTTTAGCATTATTATCAAGAAATAAAGCTATAAAAGAAAGTAGTTTATAAGTAACTATGATGAAAAAGTATTTAATGGCTATCCTATCAATATTATCATTTTCAAATGCAACTATCTTGCAAGATGCAATTAACAATGCGCAAGAGGGGGCTATTTTAAAACTTTCGGATGGTATTTATGAAGGGAATATAATAATTGATAAACCTTTAACTATTTTAGGTGTTGGAAAAAATGTACTAATAAGTGCAAAAGGAGAAGGTACTGTTATTACTATAAATAGTTCTTTTGTAACACTAAAAAACCTAAAAATTCAGAACTCTGGGGATAGACATGATAAATTAGATGCTGCAATTGTTATAAAAAAAGCTACTCAATGTGAAATATCAAATGTTGAAATTACAAACTCATTATTTGGGATAGATTTACAACAAGTGAGTAATACCTTAATATCTAACAATTATATTCAATCAAAAAATTTAGAATTAGGATTAAGAGGTGATGGAATTAGGCTTTGGTATAGTAATGATAACATCATAAAAAATAATCATTTATATAAATCAAGAGATATGGTTGTTTGGTATTCTCATGGAAATACAATAGAAGATAATAAAGGAGAATATGGTAGATATTCTCTTCATTTTATGTATGCGGGAAAAAATATAGTTAAAAATAATCATTATAAATTTAATTCAGTTGGGATATTTTTTATGTATTCAAAAGACACTATTGCTTCAAACAATATAGTACAAAGTTCTTTAGGTAACACAGGAATGGGCATTGGACTAAAAGAAGTTAGTGGTTTTACTCTTAAAAATAATACATTGCTTTACAATGCAAGAGGTATGTATATAGATAGATCTCCTTTTGATAAAGATAATAGAAATACTATTTCAAATAATAATATTCTTTATAATACAGAAGCTATGCACTTTCATTCAATATGTGAAGATAATGATATCAATAACAATCAAATAATAGGAAATATAGAAGATGTGGTAAATAATACAAGGGGTGGAAAAATTTATAATAATAATTGGAATAATAACTACTGGGATAACTACGAAGGATTTGATAAAAATCTAGATAATATTGGTGACAATTCTCACAAAATTTATAAATATGCAGATAAATTATGGCTTAACTACCCAGAAGTAAAATACTTTTACGGATCACCTATAATTTCAATGTTGAATTTTCTTGCAAAACTTGCACCCTTTACACAGCCGCTATTTTTAGTAGAAGATAAACAACCTATAATGTTTAGTGGAGAATAAAATGGAACAAAAAAGAAGAGAATTTATACAGTTTTCAACACTAGGAATATTAGGATTAGTATTAGCAGGTGGTGTTGCAGGTGTACCTTATTTAAAAGCAAAAACATTAAGAGTTAGACCACCTGGAGCTCTAGATGAAGATGATTTTTTAGCCCTATGTATTAAATGTGGTCAATGCTTACAAGTTTGCCCATATCATAGTATTGAACTTGATTCATTATTTACAGGGCATGGTATAGGAACACCATACATAGATACCTTAAATCGAGCTTGTTATTTATGTACAGCTCTTCCTTGTGTTTTAGCTTGTCCCTCAGGAGCATTAGACCATAATGTTTCTAAACCTGAAGATTTAAAACCAATGGGAATAGGAGTATTAGAAAACCCTAATAAATGCATTGCCATTTCAAAAGAAATGGTTGAAAAAAAACATATTCAAAAAATATATTCACATCCTCATTCAAATGAACAAGAGAATGAAGTGTTAGAAAAACTTGAAACTTTTGTTGGGAAAGGCTGCACAATTTGTGCAGATATGTGTCCTTATCCCAATGCCATCGAAGCAATTGAAATGGTTAGTGATAGTTCTGGTGGATTTCGACCACAGTTTAATGAAAAGTGTATAGGGTGTGGAGTTTGTGAAGAATTGTGTCCTACAAATGCAATTACTATTAAAGCTCGTTTAACATACGATGATTATTATATAAAAGGTAAAAAATAATGAAATTAAAAATTATAAGTTTAACAATAAGTTCTTTGCTTTTTTTAACAGCATGTTCTGATAAAAAAGAAGAAGAAAGAGAAGTAACACCTTCTGTTGCTGGAAAAATTGAAGTTTCACAAAAGAATGATATTTATGAAAAGAAAGTGGAAGAAAAAGAGGCTCAAAAAGATAGATCTTATTACTACTCTTACAATAAAGAAAAAGTCGAAGAGAAAGAAAAAACAGCAATAGATGCAAATATAAGAGTACGATCTCCCTATGAAAGAGTTGAAATTTCAATGTTAGTTGGTAAATTAAGTAAAGAGTTTATTGTGAAATGTTCTGCATGTCATAATGATTATGCAAATGGAATTATTGGTCCTTCTCTTTTAAATAAAGATGAAAATTTCATTTATGAGTCAATAAATTCTTTTAAAAAAGATGCTAATAAAAATGTTCTAATGAGCCAATTAGTAAAACAGATGCCAGAAGAAGAGATAAAAAAATTAGCAAAAGAAATTTCAAATTTCAATATGCAAATACAAGAATTAAAGGCTAAATAATGAAAAATATAATTGTAGGACTTTCAACCCTAATAATTGTTGGATTAATGATATATGTAGCTTTAATTGGAAAAGCATTTCAAGGTGGAGAGGCTGGTAAAATCATTGAAGATATGAAAACATTTAATAAAGTAAAAATAAGCAAAAAAGATTCATCTAAAGAAAATGATGAACTTAATTCTTTAAAAGATAGAGCTGGTAATTCATCAGAATTTAAAGTATCACAAAACTTCAAAAGTAAATGTGCTTCATGTCATGGGGTTAATGGAAAAGGAATTTTAGGACCTGATCTTTTTGGTAAATCATCAGAAGAAATTTATACTTCTTTAATTGAATATAAAAGTGGAAGAAAAGAGAATCCAATCATGAAAGGATTACTAATTAAGATTGAAGAAGCAGAATTAAAAGAGTTAGCTGAAGAAATTGGTTCTTTTAAAGATAAGATAAAATAAAGGTTCTGTTATGGATAAATTTAACAATAGAACAACTATCGAAAACAGTTCTTTTTTATCAACATTTATAGATAAAACAAGGGATGGGAAAAGTAAATTAAGTATAAGAGCCAAAAGATATATAAGTGTTATTTCTATTCATCTTTTTTTCTTTTTATCTTTTTTTATTGACATCCAAGTTTTAGAAGGAACTCTAAATGCTTCAAGATTTTTAGGGTTTCATTTAATCGATATTTTTACTACCATTGAAGTATTCGTTGCTACTTACCATATACCAATAAATATGATTATTGGTACGATTACTATTGTTATTATCTATTTAATAATAGGCGGTAGATCCTATTGTTCGTGGGTATGTCCTTATGGAATAATTAGTGAAATTGCTGAAAAACTAAATAATAATTTAGTAAAAAGAAAAATAATTAAACAGAGAGTCTTCAATAAAAACATTAAATACATCTTTTGGATAATGTTTCTAACAATGGCTTTTACAAGTGGCTATATCGTTTTTGAAACAATAAATGTTGTTGGAATATTAAGTAGAGCAATCGTTTATGGTTGGTCCGTGGCACTTATTTGGGTTTTATTTGTATTAGCCATTGAAATATTTTATTCAAGAAGAGCTTGGTGTAAATATATTTGTCCAATTGGTACAACATATGGAGCTATTGGCTGGGTTAGTGCAACAAAAATCGAATGGAATGATAACTGTGACCACTGTATGGTATGCCATGATGTTTGCTTTGAAAACCATGTATTAGAATTAACAAAAGCAAAATATGATAAAGAACGAAAAGAAAAAGGTATCAAGCAACAATATGTTACTAGTGGTGATTGTACATTATGTGGAAGATGTATTGATGTATGTCACTCAGATGCTTTAAAAATTGATTTTAGGTTGAAAAGTATATTATGATAAAAATAAAAAATTTAACAAAAAAATTTGGAAATACCGTATCCTTAGATAGTGTAAGTTTAGAGTTTAATATAAATGACCACATAGCACTGATGGGTCCAAATGGAGCAGGTAAAACTACACTAATTAGACTAATATTAGGTTATTACCATGCAAATAGTGGGGATGTTTCAATCAATGATTTAAGTCCAATAGAAAACAGAGTTGATATACTAAAAAAAGTTAGTTTTGTTCCTCAACTTCCACCTCCAATTAAATTAAGTATAAATGAACTATTACACTATATTTGTACTAGCACAAATATAAATAAAGAATTAATTTATCACTATTGTAAAGAGATGGAATTAGATATAACTCAAATATTGAATAAGTCATTTTTCAAACTATCAGGTGGAATGAAACAAAAACTACTGATTTCTGTATCTTTGGCTAAAAATTCAGAAATTATGATTTATGATGAACCAACTGCTAATTTAGATCCAAAAGCAAGAGATAATTTTTATAGACTATTAAAACAAAATGATAAAGAGAAGATTATGCTTTTTGTTACGCATAGATTAGAAGAAGTAAAAAACATAACAAATAGACAAATATATTTTGATTTAGGAAAGGTAATAAGTGATGAGAAATTTTAAATATGGCGTATTTTTATTTTTTGCTATTTTCTTTATTTCATGTAGTGATTCAACATCCTCAGAAAATGATATAAAAAAAATACATTGGGATAGGGATATGTGTGATAGATGTAGAATGGTTATAAGTGAAAAAAAATTTGCTGTGCAAGTTATAAATCCACATACAAATAAAACGTTTCTTTTTGATGATTTAGGCTGTGCTATATCATGGTTTGAAGAAGAGAATCAACCTTGGATAAAAGAAGCGAAAATTTGGATTAATGATGCACACAATGGATCATTTATTGATGCAAAAGAAGCTATTTACACAAAAGAAAACATAACTCCTATGGGTTATGGTTTTAGTGCATATACACAAAAGACAAAACCAAAAAATGAAAGGTACTTTTCATTTGAAGAGAGTGTTGAACTAATCAATTTACGAAATCATGAATATCAACAAGAAAAAATTGGGACTAAAAATGAATAATCTTTTATTGGTAGCATTCCTAGACTTAAAAGAGTCAATAAGAGCTAAATGGTTTTTAGTTTATACTCTTGTATTTGGTGGATTAATTGCTATTTTTTTTATTACAGGAGTTACACAATCTCAAGTAATGGGATTCAATGGTTTGAGCAGATTACTTTTAATGTATATTCAAATTACAATTGTAATTTTACCAATATTTATTTTAATTACAACAGTTAGATCTATTTCCTCAGATAGGGATAGCAATATCCTAGAGTATATGCTCTCTTTTCCTATTTCATTAAAACAATACTATTGGGGTAAAGTTATTGGAAGATTTATTACAGTATTTTCACCTGTATTTTTAGCAATGATTTTAGCAATAATCATTGGATTAGTTAAAGGGGCATCAATTCCTTGGGCTATATTATTTTTATATTCTGGCCTAATATTTTCGTTATGTTTATCATTTTTAGGAATTGCTTTTTTTATATCTACTATTGTTAAATCCTCTGAAGTATCTTTAGGAATTGCTTTTTTTGTTTGGATTTTTCTTTTAGCATTTATTGATATTGCTTTAATATCTTTAATGTTACAAAATAGAATGGACGAAAGTCTTATTATTGGTATATCATTGCTTAATCCATTAGAAGTATTTAGGGTAGCTGCAATTTCACTTTTTGACCCAGAGCTTACCGTAATGGGTCCTGTTGCATACACTATTTTAGATAATGTTAATCAAAAAGTTTTTGTAATTTTATCAATTATTTATCCAGTGATTTTAGGTTTTGCTTTTGCATTTATAGGATTAATCACTTTTAGAAAGAATGATTTAGTATAGGAGAATATTATGTTAAAAAGAAGTATATTTGGATTGTTAATAATTAGTACATTAGGATTTAGTTCACAAATCATCTATTCAAAAGATGATTTAGGAGTTGTAAGAAAAATAAATATTGCAAAAAATCCTACTTGGGTTGCACAAATTACGACAAATAAAGGCAAAAAAGCTCTATTTTGTTCTCCAAAGTCAATGTTTGAATTTTATCATAGACCTCAACTTTTTGAAGAGTATGAAGCAATGAGTTCTGATGATTTAGATGAAATATTAGTAACAGATTATAATAGTTTAAAACCTATAAATGGAAGAAATGCTTACTATGTTTATGGCTCTTCAAAAACTTCTCCTTCTGGTGATGACTTAGTCGTCTTCGAAAAAGAAATGGATGCGAAAAATTTTGCTTCAAAGTATAATGGAAAAAGAATATTTAGATTTTCTAAAGTCTCATTTGCTTTAATTGAACTTTTAAATGGTGATATATAAATTAGATATTAAAAAATTATTGTTCTTTAACATCTATAAGCTACTTACTAAACAAAGAGTTAAATTACTCTTTGTTTAAGACTACTTCCAATTTTCTATAAAATCTTTACTTTTCTTTTTTAATAACTCCATTCTACTTTTGCCTTTTGGTAAAGTATTTCTCAGAGTTTTCATCTCTTTTAAAAAATCACCTACACTATTTGGAATAATATTTTCTAAATAGTTTTTTAACTCTTTAGAAAAAGAGGGAGAAGTTCCATTTGTGGAAATAGATATTATCAAATCATCTTTTTTTAACATGGAAGTAAAAGTAAAATCACATAGCTCCAAAACATCTGAGCAGGTATACAAAATATTTTTATCTCTTGTATGTTGATAAATCTCCTTTTGAAGATTTATATCATCAACACAGGCAATTACTATATTAAAACCTTCTATATCTTTTTTTTCATACTCTTTTTCAAGAGTTTTTATATCAAAACCCTTTATCACACCACTTATTGTTGGGGCAAGAACAACTATATCATTTGTAAAATTTAGTAATTTCTTTATTTTATTTGTTGCAATTTTACCTGCACCTACAACTAGAATTTTTCTATTTTTAAGATTTAAAGATATAGGAAAAGCGTTCATTAATCTAACATCTCATAGGCACTATTTATATCTTCTGCTTTATTTGCACAATATAAATGTAAAGCTGCGTTTAGTTTTGCAAGTTTTTCTAAATTGGCACAGGGGTTATTTATCTCATTTATTGCTTCTTCTAAAGTAATCTTATCAAAACTCTTATCATAATTTATTCCATAATATGCAGGATCTATAATAAACTCTTCAAGTCCATTTTGCATTTTTACCCAAGCTTTTGATTTATTGAAAATCTCAGGTCTACCTTCTGCTGCTTTTACTACTACAAATTTTTCATAATTTGAAGCAAAAATTTCACTATACTTTTCAACATAAGGCTTATGATAAGCAGAAGTTAAAGCAAATTTTGAATTGGCAGGATTAAGAAGCTTTTCAACTGTATTAAAAGCACTTCTTAATTTTAATATTTTTCTTAAATCTGTAATTGCACTCAATTTTGGTAAAAACTCTTTTCTATCAAAATAGTGAATATTTTCATCTAATTTAATGTTTGTAGCAATATCCTTTATTGTAATACCATCTTTTGCTGGTTGTAAAACATCTCCACTAACTACAATGTTCAAATCAAACTTTTTTAAATACTTTGCCACTAGTGGAAAAAGATATGTACCATCTGTTTTCCCATCATAAGGGAAACCTAGTTCTATTGAGTTTGGAATATTTACCTTTTTTATATATTCATTACAAACATCTAATGTTGCTTTTAATTCTGCGTTTGTTTCAAGTCTGACTCTCCATCCAAGTAAAAATGCAACTACTAGTTCACTTTGAACTTCTTCATTTAATATTTGTCTAATACAATCTTTCATCTCTTCTTGTGTTAATTCTCTATTTGACTTAGGTCCTGTTCCTACTGCTTTTATATATTTAAAAAAACTCATAATTACCTCATTTATTTAATGTTGCATGTATTATATAACACTATTCTTATAATTTAGAATTATTTATTATTTAATACTTCATGCTAAACACTCTTATTAACTTAATAAAATCTTAATTTATCAAAATACTTTTTTTTATTAAAATTATTGATAAATATCAATTTTTTTTTTCAACTTTTCTACTAAACTTTTGAATAGTTCAGTATATGAATTAGGAGAAAATATATGGAAATAGCACCTTTAATTATAAGACCGGAAATTCCTCTGGAGAATTTCTTTCCTATATTTTTATCATCCGCAATGGTAATTATACTAGGGCTTGGATACATTGGTATTTATACTATTGTCCGATTAGGCAAACTTCATAAAAGTTTTATGCCAGCAGCATATGCTTTTTGGATTGCGCAAACATACTGTTTATACTACCTTGGTGTTTTAATAAAAAGTGAACCTTTTACACAATATGTGTTATTTGGTGCGATGGTTGGTTTCCTACTAATTCCACACTTCGTATACTTTTTAATGGTTAAAACCCATGAGTCAGTAGAACATTAAAAAGGAGAAAACGGTGGCTAAAAAAGAAGTCTCTGTATGGGGAAGTAATAGGTTTTGGCAAAGATCAGCAGCTTGGGTTACTGGATTTAGTGCTATGTTACTAATTTGGTTGACATTTGACACTGTACCTCAAATAGCTATGGGTACAGACAAAGATATCCAAAATGGAATAACTAAAAGAGTTCCAAGTCCAACTGTTATTAACTACAAAATTAGTTACGACATGAGTGAAAAAAGAGGTCATGAAGTGCCAGTTATTGGTGGAAATGATGGAAGTGGTAATAGTATGTTTACTGAAAAAGAGAAGTTTTTTGGTAGAGATGATTATTCACAAAAAGAAGCGGCTGATTTACTTCATTTAGGTAAATTAGGTACGCAAGCAAAAAATTGTATGGATTGCCATACATTACTTGGAAATGGTGCATATTATGCTCCTGATTTAACTAAAGCTTGGTTAGATCCAATGTGGAGTGAAAATGGACCTTATAGAGGAATGACAGGAAAAGCAACTAAAGAAGAAGCTATGGCAGAATTTTTAATGCATCCTTCACAATATCCTACACATGCTAGAATGATGCCAAACCTTGGTATTACAGAAGATGAAGCAAAAGGGATTGTTGCTTTCTTAAAACATATGTCTTCAATTGACACAAATGGTTTCCCTAGAAACTTTGGGAAAATGCAAGGAGCTGTAAATGGCAAGTAATTTAAAATTTGAATCCCAAAGACTTGGGACTTGGTATTTTACTGTAGCGGCAACACTTTTCGGTGCACAGTTATTATTTGGTTTAATTGCAGCAACTCAATTTGTTGTTCCAGGTTTTCTTTTTGAAACATTAGATTTTTCAATTGCAAGAATGGTGCATATCAATGCCTTAGTTGTATGGTTATTATATGCAATGATTGGTGCAGTATATTTTATTTTACCTGATGAAACAGGGATTGAGACAGTTGGTGTTGGTATTGGGAAAATACTATTTTTTGTTCTAACAGCAGCTGTTGCAGTTGTGGTTTTAGTATATATTTTTATTCAAGTTGGACCTGCAAAAGAATCTACAATTTGGTTAATTACAGAAGGTAGAGAATATATTGAAGCTCCAAGATGGGCAGATATTGGAATTGTTGTTGTTGTACTTGGTTTTATTGCTAATGTATATTTAACAGCAATAAAAGGTGAACGAACTGGAATTATGACAGTTCTTATGGCAGATTTACTTGCACTTGCAGGTTTATACCTTGCTGGTATGTTCTTTACAGATAATATCTCTATGGATCAATATTGGTGGTGGTGGGTTATCCACTTATGGGTTGAAGCTACTTGGGAAGTTTTTGTTGCTTGTTTAGCTGGTTATGGTTTAATTAAAACTATTGGTGCAAATAGACAAATCGTTGAAATGTGGTTATGGATTGAAGTAGCTATGTTATTTGGTTCTGGTATTTTAGGTATTGGGCATCACTATTTTTGGATTGGTACGCCTGAGTACTGGTGGGAAATTGGAGCATTATTCTCTGCACTTGAACCTGTTCCATTAATTGGTATGTTTGTACACGTATTATATGACTGGGGAAAAGAATCTGGTCATGCAGCAGCAAATGGTACAAAACACTCTATTTCAAATACACCTGCATTTAGTTGGTTTGTAGTAAATACTTTTGGTAACTTTATTGGTGCTGGTATTTGGGGATTTATGCATACGCTACCTCAAATCAATCTATATACACACGGTACACAATGGCCAGCAGCACACGGTCACCTTGCTTTCTATGGGGCATACGCTACGATTTTAATAGGTATGTTTTATATGGGTGTTCAAGGTTCAAATGGAATTAAAGAGTTACGCGCAACTTTTGCTTCTAAAATGGCAATTACTTTAATTACATTTGGTGTTGTGGGTATGACTGTTGCCTTAACTGCTTCTGCTTATGTTCAAACTATGGTAGAAAGAGCACAATGGGGTGCAACGTGGGAAGGTTTCTTCGCTGCACAAGAATCAATGTGGTTCATGCAAGGTATGGGATGGAGACTGGCAATGGGTGTTGTTACATTTATTGGATTTATTTACTTAGTAAAAGATTTATTAAGTACAGGTTCTAATCCTAAACACATAAGATAAGGAGTACACAATGTTTGAAGTATTTACAGATGTAGTTCCAAGTTTTTTTGGAACACTAAATCAAGGACCTATGACTTTAACAATTTTTCTACATACGGTAATAATTTTACCTATGTTTTTTCTTTATAGACAAGAAAAAAAGAGATTGGAAAACGAGCAATAAAATAGAAATCAAATAGGAGACTTTCTCCATTTGATTTAAGAAACTCGACAAAGCATAATTAATATTTTACTTATGCTTTGCCAATAAATTGTGTAATATAAAGATAAGGAGACTAGTATGAAATTAACAAAAGTTTTGAGTATGACGGCACTTTCAGCAATGGTTGCAACTTCAATGTTTGCAGGATCTTCAAATATGGACTTTCCAAAAGTCTATGAAAAAGAGTGTCAAGGTTGTCATGGACCAATTCACCAAGGTGGTGTTGGTTCAGATTTAAGACCTGGTGCTTTAAAAAAACAAGAAAGACATGTATTAAGAGATAAAATATTAAATGGTGTTCCAAATACAGCAATGCCTCAATGGACACATATGTTCTCAAAAGATGATGCTGATGGAATGGTTGATTGGCTAATGGATTGGCAAAATAATACTAACTATAAGTTAGATTTTAAACAAATTCATGGAACATGGACAAAATTAGCAGACAGAGAATTTTTAGCTAAAAAATATCCAAAATCACACGACACAAAATCTGTACTTGATATCACATTTGCAACTGAAAGAGATGCCTCTTTAGTTGACTTTATTGATAGTACTAATGGTAAAGTTCTATCTAGACATAAAGCTGGGTTTGCTGTTCACGTAACAGTGACAAATAAGAAAAACCCAAGATATGCTTATTCAATCTCAAGATCAGGTAGACTTACAATGTTTGATATAGCTGCACCTGGTCAACCAGCACTTGCTTCTGTTCAAGTTGGATTTGAATCAAGAGGACTTGCAGTTTCTCCAGATGGTAAATATGTAATTGCAGGAAACTATACTCCAGGTGGAGCAGTACTTTGCGATGCTATGACATTAGAACCATTAAAAGCTTATGATACATCTGCAGTTATTAACATAGATGGTCAAATAGAGTCATCAAGAGTTGCTTCTTTAGCTGATACTCCATATGGTCCTTACTTTGCAATGGCATTAAAAGATGCAGGTAGAGTATATATTATTGATTATTCTAAACCTGATTTCCCAATCGTTGGAGATGTTCCAAATATTGGTAAAGTTCTTCATGATGCATTTTTAAATGAAGATGAAGGTAAAGATTTTGGTAGATACTATATGATTGCTTCTCAAGGAAGTGATGTTATTGGTATTGTTGATTATAAAAATAAAAATTTAGCTGCAAAAGTTTATACAGGTAAAAAATCTAAACCACATCCAGGTCAAGGTTCTTCTTGGTATAACAAAAAAATGGGTAAACAATTACACGCAACTGTATCTATGAATATTGGTTCTGTTGTAATTTGGGATTCAAATTGGAAAGTAGTTAAAAAAGTAGAAACTTCAGGTGGTGGATTATTCGTAGGAACTGCACATCATACACCATATATTTGGGCTGATACAGTACTGGGAAGTCCAGAAACTTATAATGAAGTTTATTTAATCAACAAAGAGACTTTAGAAGCTGATAGAATTGTAAAAGTTGGTAAAACAGAAGGTCAATTAATTGATGCAAAAACTAAAAAAGTATTACAAACTTGGGATGCAACACAATATAAAACTGTAACATTCCCTGAATCTGATCCTAAAATTGGGAAAGATAAAGTTATTGAGTATACTGATAAAGTTGGCGAAAAAATTAAAGAACCTGTTCAACCAAGATTACTTCATGCTGAACCTGCAAATCATGGTAAATGGACTATGATTTCTGAATGGACAACAGGAAGAATTGGTATTTATGAATCTGATAGTGGAAAATTTGTTAAATATATTAACAACTTAACTACTCCTACATTTACATATTCTGTAGAACACAGACAAACTATTCCTGGTGCATAATTAGGAAGATAAATCTATTCATCTCTTAGGAGGTGAATAGTATTTATTTTAATACTCATGATAAAAAACTTACTACTTATATCTCTGTTTATCTCAAACTTATACTCACAAAATATATCTTGGTACTCAAACTATGATAAAGCATTAATATTAGCACAAAATGAAAAGAAAAATTTATTTGTTTTATTAGTAGATGAAAAAGAAGAATCAAAAAAACTATTAGCCAATTTATATAAGAAAAAAGAGTTTGTTAATTTGTTAAACAAAAGATTTATATCTATTCTTATTAATATAAACTATAAGATAAGTTATCCAATAGAGCTTTATTATACGACAAGGTTTCCGACGATATTTATTGTTGATTCAAAACTTGAGTTGGTATTAAAAGAGCCAATTTACAACATTAACTCCTTAGAAGAATTAAAACTCTTCTAGTTTAAACTCTTCCCATAAAGCCTTTGCTTTTAAGTCACCTTTATCTTTTGCTTTTTTGATATAATACGCAGCTTTTTTCATATCTTTTGCAACTCCTTGCGCAGATAGATATATATATCCAAGATTTATTTGAGCTTTAATATTTCCTAAGTCTGCGGCTTTTGTATAATAATTTATACCTTTTTTATTATCAATTTCTACTCCCAAGCCAACTGTGTATATAAATCCTAAATTATATGAAGCTTCTACATTCCCTATATCTGCTTCTTTTGTAAAAAGTTCAATTGCTTTTTTATAATCTTTTTCTACGTTAAAGCCTTGCATATACATATTTGCTAAACTCATAATTGCATAAGAATTTCCATCTTTTGAAGCATCTTTTAACCAATCTAAAGACTTAGTTAAATCCTTTTCTACCCCATCCCCATTTGCATAAATAACAGATAAATTATATTTTGCTTGGGAGTTACCCTCTTTTGCACTTTTTGTGAACAACTCCATTGCTTTTTTGTACTCTTTATTTTTGTATGCTTCCAATCCAGCATCATAATTACTAGAATATGCAAAAGCAAAGCTAATTAGTAAAAATAAAATAATTCTCATAGTTCTTCCTTATGATTAATTTCACAATTATACATACAAAGTAAAAAACAATACTTGATAAGCGTCAATTACAAGCTCTTAATCTTTATGTTAATATCTTATTAATAAATAAAAAAGAGCAAATAATGATTAAATATTATTTCAAGATAACAGTTATATTTTTACTTCTTAGCAACATAACTTTTGCACAAGACTTAAATGGAGAAAGCGTATTTAAAACTTATTGTTGGGGCTGTCACCATGAAACTTCTGTTGCCTTTGGTCCCTCTTTTGAAAGTATTGCAAATAAAAGAACAGTAGGTGAAATACAAGGTCATATTATTGCACCTAAATCAACTTATAAACAACTAGGACACAAACGTTCTGTTATGCCCTCATTTAAAGAAAAATTAAATCAAAACGAATTAGATGCTATCACATCTTTTATCTTAAAATATAAGAGTAACTAATGTTTAGATTATCAAACTTAATAAAATCAACTTTTCAAGATGTTAAATCTAGAAGTTTAAATGGCTCAATTATGATTTGGAATTTTACAAATCGTTGTAATCTTTTATGTCATCACTGTTATTCAAAAGCCGATGCCAATGAAAAAGACACCTTAACTTTTGAACAAATATCACAAACGATACCCAAACTAAAAAAAGCAGGGGTAAACTTTGTAATTTTTTCAGGAGGAGAGCCTCTTATTAGAAGTGATATTTATGATATTGCAAGAGTAATGAAAGAGAATAATATCATGACCTATTTGTCAACAAATGGCATGTATATCAATCATAAAAATGTTGATAAAATCATAAGTACTTTTAACTATATTGGTATTTCTATTGATGGGATTGAAGAGATTCATGACCATTTTAGAGGATTAGAAGGTTCTTATAAAAAATCAATTGAAGCCATAAAACTTATCCAAGAGCATGGTGGAAATGCTGGAATAAGATTTACACTTACAAAAGAGACCGAGAGTAGTTTTTACAAAATGTTTGAACTGTGTGAAGAGTTAAATGTAAATAAACTTTATATCTCACACTTGGTTTATTCAGGGAGAGGACTAGATAATCTAAAAATTGATATCTCAAAAGAAAAAAGAAGAGAATATGTACATTTTATAATCAATAAAGCCTTCGAGTATTACAAAAATAACAGTAATATTGAAATAGTTACGGGGAATATGGAAATGGATGCAGTAATACTTCTACAAAAATTTGAAAAAGATTATCCCCAATTTGCTCAAAAACTAAAAGAAAAACTACTTTCTTGGGGAGGAAATTCTGCTGGAAACAGACTTGGGAATATGGATTGGCTAGGGAATGTCAAACCTGACCCTTTTTTTCCAACAACTATTGGAAACTATTTAGAAAATGATTTTGATAAAGTTTGGTTAGATGAGGAAAATGAGCTTTTAAGAAATCTGCGGAAATTTCCAAGACAAATCAGTGGAAAATGTTCACAATGTAAATATTTAAATATTTGTAATGGAGGTTCTAGAAGTAGAGCTTATGCCATTAGTGGTGATTTATGGAGTGAAGATCCATCATGTTATTTATATGATGAAGAAATAAACTAAAAGGAAATGTATATGAAACTCTTATTACTTGCACTTCTACTTATTACAAGTATTAATGCCAAAGAAAAAATTTTTGTAGTTGAGAGAGAAAGTTCATCTTTAGCAACAATTTATAATGGTCTTCAACGAACTCATATAGAAGGTATGAGAAATATGAATCACGGAGTTGTAAAATTTGAAGGTAAAGATGCTTATGTTATTTCAAGAGATGGTTATGTTATAAAATTTGACCCAGAATCTGAGCAAATAACACATGAATATAAAACATCAAAATCTGCTATTGGTTTTGTAATTGGTAAAAATTATGTTGCCGTTGCGAACTATGATGATAAAAGCGTTGACATTTTAACTAGAGATTTAAAACCAATAAAAAAAATCAAAACAGACTCAAAAAATGTTGGGATAAAAATTTACAAAAGTTTTTTAATCTTTTCTCAAATGGATAATGATACTATTTCAGTTTTTAAAGATATAAATGAAGGAGAGCCACTTCCTAATTTTAAACTTTTTAAAGAGTTTAAAGAAGTGGGAGAACTTCCTTTTGATGCAATGATAAAAGATAATAATTATATTGTAGGATTTTTTACTTCAAAGCATTATGGGGTAGTTGATTTAGATAAAATGACTTTTAAAAAGATTAAAATATTTTTAGATGAAAACAGAAAAATGGTTTTAAAAGTACCACATTTTGGATTTTGGTCAATTGGTGGAGATAAAGTATTTGTTCCAGCTGTTGGAGATAATAAAGTTTTAGTTTATGATAATAAATTTAATTTTGTTAAAAATATACAAACACAAGGATTACCTGTATTTACTAGTCTAAGTCCAGATAAAAAATATTTAGCAGTTACATATTCAGGAAAAGATTTTCCAACTATTCAAATAGTTGATACAAAAACTTTAGAGATTATTCAAACTTTTAATTTTCCTGGAAAAGTCTTACATCTAAGATGGTCAAATGAAGATAACTATTTATATGTATCAGTAAATGATGCAAATATGGTTTCAGTTATTAATACACAAGAATGGTTTGTAGAAAGAGAAATCTTTAACGTAAAAAAACCATCAGGAATATTTATTTATGAGGACGGAAAATAAAATGGCAAAAGTATACTTAACAGGTGCAGGTCCTGGCGATATAGAGCTAATGACTTTAAAAGCTGCACGTGTCGTAAAAGAAGCTGATGTAATAATATATGATAGATTAGCAAATCCAGAAATTTTAGATATGGCAAAAGAGAATTGTGAACTAATTTATGTTGGAAAAGAAGATGGAAAACATAGTGTTCCTCAAGATAAAATAAATGAAATTATTTATCAAGCAAGTTTAAAATATGAAAATATCGTAAGGCTAAAAGGTGGTGATCCTTTTGTTTTTGGACGTGGAGGGGAAGAAGCTATTTACCTATATGATAGAGATATAAAATTTGAAATAATCCCCGGTATAACTTCAGCTGTTTCTGTTCCAGCATATGCAGGAATCCCTGTAACTCACAGAGGAATCACAACATCTTTTAGAGTTGTAACTGGACATGAAACACCTAAGAAGAAGATTTCTCAACTAGAATGGGAAACTTTCTTAAATGATGAAACAATAGTATTTTTAATGGGCTTTCATAATATAAAACTAATCACAAATAAATTAATGGACTTAGGGAAAAGAAAAGATTATCCATGTGCAGTAATTTCAAAAGGTACAACTCCTCAACAGCAAGTTGTAACTGGTACATTAGAAGATATTGTAGAAAAATCTAAAGATTTACCTACTCCTGCAATTATTGTAATTGGAGAAGTTGTAAACTTAAGAAAAGAGATTTGTTGGTTTAAATAAAAGGGTGATTTTCACCTTTTTATTTAGCAAAAGTAACTTTTTAAAGCATCTTTATCAACAAATTTTTTTGAAGTGTCAATTATATTCTCATCTTTTAAAGTTCTTAAAACTCTAGACAAAGTTTCGGGAGATATATTTAAAATCTCTGCAACTAAAATATTTTTAGTTTTAAAAAAATCTTCTGCATTATTATAAATATATTTTGCGACTCTCTCTTGTGAATCCAAAACAATATGCATAGAGATTACGTTTTCTAAATTTCTTATTTTTTTAATTAAAGAGGTCATAATCTTATAAGATAATGCAGGATTTTTAAAAATAATCTTTTTTAATTCTTCAAAATTTATTTTCAATACTTCAATATCGGTAAAAGCTTGTGCAGTGGCAGGATAATTAATATTTTCAAAATTTGCAACCTCAGCAATTGTCTCATTTGCATGAAAATATTTTAAGATTACCTCTTTATCATGAGAAGTTACTTTATATAGTTTAATAATCCCTTTAGTTAATAAAAACATATTCTTTGATTCATCACCTTCATAAAAAACTACAGAATTCTTTGGAAGAACCAATTCAGTGGATAAGTTTTCTATTTCTTGAATAATCTCTTTATCTAAATCTCTAAACAAAAATAAATCTTTAAGTTTTGCCTTCATTATAATCCTTTGATTAAAATATATATATTATAACAATCCTATAAAAAAAGATTGACTTAAATCAATTTAATATTCCTTATATACAATTTTACCATCTAAAGTTTTTAAGAACTCCACTATTTCTTCTATCTCTTCTTCTGTAAAAATCTGTCCTAGTTGATATTTACCCATAATTCTCACAGCTTCTTTTAACTCTTTTATTTCACCATTATGAAAATACGGAGCAGTTCTTACAACATTTCTCAAACTTGGTACTTTAAATTTTTGATCATTATTTAAGCCCTTAAATCCACCTGTGTTTTTAAAAGGAAAAGAGTTATCCTTTACTACAATCTCAGGTAAAAAAGAGTCCTTACTTTTAATTAATTCAAGAGCTAACCATTCATTCCACCATGAATGTAAAGGAAATTTTTGAATACTTTGAGAGCCAATTGTAAGTCCAGCATGACAACCTTTGCATCCTCGTGTAATAAATATACCTAATCCTTTTTTTGCTTTTTCGTTAATAGCACTATCATCTCCATCTAGATAATCATCAAATGCTCCCCTGGTAACTAAAGTTCTTTCATATGCTGCAATAGCATTTACTATATTCTCAAAATTAACTTCTAAGTTTTGTGATTTTAAAGATTTTATATAATTTTTATTTTCATTTATTCTTTTTACTATCTCTTCTTTACTCATATTCATCTCAAAACTTGCCTGAATTGGTCCAGAGGCTTGCTCTTCTACATTTTTTACTCTTCCATCCCAAAATTGTCTAAAATATAAAGATGAGTTTAATACAGTTGGAGTATTTAAATGGAAAGGATTTTCCTGAAAAGTATCTCCCAAAGCTGTTGGAAGGTTGTCTGCCCCACCATCTTTTAATACATGGCAAGTAGAACATGAAATATCTCTATTTTGAGATAAATTTTTATCATTAAAAAGTTTTTTACCTAAAGTGATTTTTTCTTTAGTGAGAGGATTGTTTGGATTTATGTTTGTTAATTTTATGATTTCATCATAAGTTTTTGGCATGGGAGAAAAAGATCTAAGTGCAGCAGTTCTAAGCTCGCTATCATTTTCAAATGTTTTTAATTCTCTTGGGAAAAAATTAGGTAATAAAGTAATTAACCCATATACTAAAATACCTACAATAGCAATTATACTTACTTCAATTACTTTTTTCATTTATTAAAAAAATGTTTTATCCAAGCTATCTCTTTTTCATCATTTAAAATAATTACTGAAATAACTTTTTTATTATTATCTACAACTTCTAATCTATTATCTTTTAATTGTAAATGATCTTTCCCCCACTCTTTATCTAATTCATCTACTCTTTTAAATACTTCAGATGCAGGTGGCTTTTCTTTCTCTCCGGTTTCTTTGTATTTAATAGTAAATCCACTCATACTTGGGTCTAACACATATTTAAAGTGTGGTTTTAATAAATTATAAACTCTTTTATTCTTTTCTTGGGGAATTGCGTCATTAAAAGATATATATCCTATTACAAAAAATCCTATAAAAAATCCTAATAATAGTAAATTACTAACTCTTTTATTCATCTTATCTCCAATTTATATGTAATTCATTTTTATTTAAATTAGTCTAACAAAATAGATGTAGATATTCATTAACATACATCAAGAAAAATTAATTATTTTAATAAATTTATATCAAAAATCTATTCCAAAAAAATTGTTTTAAGTCAATGTGAAAAAGTTTTTTAGTTGTTATAATTTTCTAGTTTTAAAAAAAGGCATTAGTATGAAAGATGAAATTTTATTAAAAATACAAAAAAGCTTTCCACTGGTTGCAAAACCTTTTGAAGTACTTGCAAATGAATTAAATATCACAGAAAATGAAGTAATACAAATACTTCAAGATGCCAAGACAAATAATATTATAAGACAAACTTCAGCAATTTTTGATACAAAAAAACTTGGTTATCAATCTTCACTTGTAGCCTTTGAAATTGATAATGATAAAATTGATGATGCTGTTAAGATTTTAAATTCACATCCAGGAATTTCTCATAACTATGAAAGAAACCATAGCTTTAATATTTGGTTTACAATGGCTGTCGCACCTGATTCAAGTTTGGGTTTAGAACAAACGATAAAAATATTGTCTAAATTAACAAAAGCAAATGATTATATTATTTTACCAACTCTAAAACTTTTTAAAATTTCTGTTAAATTAGATACAACAAATAAAGAAGAAAAAAAAGAAAAAATTAAAAAAAGAGATTTTAAAGAACTTGAACTAACTCCTTATCACTACGAGATTATTAAACTTCTTCAAGAAGACATTGAGTTTATAAGTGAACCCTTTAAATTTATCATTGATAAACTAAATATTACGTATGACGAGCTCTTTTGTATTATGAATGATTTTATAGAATCTGGAGTTATGAGAAGATTTGCTTCTATTTTAAATCATAGACATGCAGGATTTAATGCAAATGCAATGGTTGTTTGGGAGATAGATGAAAATAATGCCATAGAAATAGGTGAAGAAGCAGCTAGTTTTTCAGCTGTAAGTCATTGTTATTTAAGACCCAAATATAAGAATTGGAAATATAACCTTTTTACAATGATACATGGAAAAACAAATACAGATACACAAAATACAATTGACTCTATTTCAAAAAGTATAAATTATAAATCAAATATGGCGTTGTATTCTTCAAGAGAATTTAAAAAAACAAGAATTAGTTATTTCTCTAACGAATTTTCTAAATGGGAAGAAAAAAATCAAAAAGGAATCGCATGAAATTTTTAGAATTGGAAGCTGCATATTTAGTTATTGCAGTTTTTATAATGATTGTTACTATATATGTAACAACAAGACCTTTTATGGCAAAAAGTGCTTTTAAGATAGGAGTTATTGGAGTATTTATTATTTTATCTATTTTTATTGGTTTACACTATTTTATTACAACAAATAGAATGGCAGAAGTAAGCGATAGATTTACTTCTGGAAAACCAGTAATATGTGAAAATAAAATCCAAAGAAAAGCAGAACAGTCTGTTATAATTTCAAAAGACTTAGGATGGTCACTTAAAGATGATATCTTTACAAATCCACAATATAGTAGAGGTTTTCATTCAGCAAGATGTATAAGTCTTTATACAAAAGAATTTCCAAAACCTACAGAATAATCAAGATGTTAAGCCTTAGCTTAACATCTCAAATCCCTCTTCTACATTTTTAGCCTTTTGTGCTGTGACCAATAATAAAGAGACATTAAGTTTTACTAGTTTTAGTAACTCATCACTTGGATTATTGATTGAATCTAAAGACTCTTCTAAACTTATTCTATCCCAAGATTTTTTATATTTTACTCCAAAATATTCGGGGTCAATTATATATTCTTTTATTGTGTCATTATCATTTATCCAATATTTACATTTTGAAAAAATTTCAGGTGTGCCTTCATTTCCTTTTACTATTACTAAATGTTTATATCTAGAAGCAAAAATATCATTATATTTATTTACATATGGTTTATGAAAAGCAGAAGTTATTGCATATTCAGAATTTGCAGGATTAAGAAGTTTTTCTAAGGTATTAAAAGCAGTTCTAAGTCCTAAAATATTTCTTATTTCACTTAAATCACTTAATTCTTTAAAATAATCTTTTCTATCAAAAAAATATATATTATCATCTAGTTTATGATTATTTGCTATATCTTTTACAGTAATACCATGTTTTGCAGGCTGTAAATAATCTCCACTTAATACAATATTTAAATCAAATTTCTTAAGATATTTTCCAAATAAAGGGAAAAGATAAGGGTTATCAGCTTTTCCATCATATGGGTAGCCAAGTTCAATTGAGTTTGGGACATCTACTTTTTTGATATATTTATCAAATACATTTAAGGAAGACTTTAATTCTTCATTTGTCTCCAATCTCACTCTCCAACCAAGTAAAAAAGAAGCAATCTGTTCTGTTTTAGGATTTTGTTCTAATATTTGTTCCATACAATCTAGAATCTCATTTTCTGTTAATTCTCTATTTGATTTAGGCCCAGTACCCACTGCTCTTATATAATTGTGGAAAGTCATGACTACTCTTTATTTAGATTTTTATACCACTCTATCTGTAAATAAATTTTATTTCATTGATTTAAAATAATAGGACAAAAACTGTCCTTAATTTAAACTTATTCTATTTGACTAAAGTCAAAGATTATGTAAATTTTAACAGTTAGAATTACAGTGTTAGTAATATGAATTAAACTTTTTAAAGGAGATACAATGACGCTATCAAGAAGAGAGTTTTTGAAAAGCTCAGCAGCAGCAAGTGCTGCAGCAGCGATTGGTATGAATGTACCAACATCTGTTCAGGCAAAAGCAAATGAAGCCGAAGGTGGCTGGAGATGGGATAAAGCAGCATGTAGATTTTGTGGTACAGGTTGTGGAATTATGCTTGCTACTAAAGGTGGTAAAATAGTTGCAGTTAAAGGTGACCCAGCAGCACCAGTAAACAGAGGACTTAACTGTATTAAGGGGTACTTTAATGCAAAAATTATGTATGGATCAGATAGATTAAAACAACCACTTCTTAGAGTTGGTGCAGATGGTAAATTTGATAAAAATGGTAAATTTGCTCCAATTTCATGGGAAAGAGCTTTTGATGAGATGGAATTTCATATCAAAAAAGCTTTAAAAGAGAAAGGTCCTGAAGGAGTTGGTGTATTTGCAAGTGGTCAATATACTGTTATGGAAGGTTATGCAGCTCAAAAAATGATGAAAGCTGGATTTAGATCAAATGCAATTGATCCAAATGCAAGACACTGTATGGCAAGTGCTGTTGTTGGATTTTATCAAACATTTGGAATAGATGAGCCAAGTGGTTGTTATGATGATATTGAACTAACAGATACAGTTGTATCATGGGGTTCAAACATGGCAGAGATGCACCCTATATTGTGGTCAAGGGTAACTGATAGAAAATTATCAAATCCTGAGAAAGTAAAAGTTATCAACTTATCAACATATAGACATAGAACTTCTGATTTAGCTGATACTGAAATTATTTTTAAACCAAATTCAGATTTAGCATTATGGAACTATATTGCAAGAGAGATAGTTTATAACAATCCAGAATCTATTGATTGGGATTTTGTTAAAAAACATATTATATTTGCAGCAAGTCCTGTAAATATGGGTTATGGAATGAGAAGAACTGGTGAAAAATCTCTTGAAGAGGGTAAATATACAGCAAAAGAGATGGAAACTATCTCAAAAGAGATGCAAAAAGTAGTTTCAGCTGATGAAGCACCAGCCTTAGCTCCTTATGGATATAAAGAGGGTGATATGATGGTTAACAAACCAGCTGGATTAAAACACTGGGAGATATCTTTTGAAGAGTATAAAAAATTCTTAGAACCATACAATGCTGATTATGTAACACAAGTTTCAAAAGGTAATCCTGATGAATCTGATGAAGACTTTAAAAAGAAAATCAAAGAATTAGCAGACCTTTATATTGAAAAAAATAGAAAAGTAGTGAGTTTCTGGACTATGGGTATGAACCAACATACAAGAGGAACTTGGGTAAATACTTTAGCATATAACGTTCACTTTTTATTAAATAAACAAGCAAAACCAGGTTCTGGTGCATTTTCACTAACAGGTCAACCATCTGCTTGTGGAACTGCAAGAGAAGTTGGAACATTTGCACACAGATTACCAGCTGATATGATGGTAGCTAATCCAAAACATAGAAGTATTTCTGAAAAAGCTTGGGGAATTCCACAAGGAACATTAAATCCAAAAGGGCATCAACACATCATGAAAATCCATAGGGATTTAGAAGATGGTTCTATGAAATTTGCTTGGGTAAATGTTTGTAACCCATACCAAGATACAGCTAGTGCATCACATTGGATTAAAGCAGCTAGACAAATGGATAACTTCATAGTTACATCTGATGGATATCCAGGTATTTCTGCAAAAGTATCTGATTTGATTTTACCATCAGCTATGATTTATGAAAAATGGGGAGCTTATGGAAATGCAGAAAGAAGAACTCAACACTGGAGACAACAAGTATTACCAATAGGTGATGCTATGAGTGATACTTGGCAATGGGTTGAATTATCTAAAAGATTTACTGTAAAAGATTTATGGGGTGAACAAACACTTATAAGTACTGGTGGGAAGAAAAAACTTCCTAATGTAATTGAAGAAGCTAAAAAAATGGGATATACAGAAGATACAACTATGTATGAAATCCTATTTGCAAATGATAAAGCAAAATCTTATAAAGCAAATTTAGATGATCCTATCCAAGCAGGTTTTGATAACTCTGAAGTTTTTGGAGATAACAGAAATGTTGTTGGAAGTGATGGAAAAGTATTTGATGGATATGGATTCTTTATTCAAAAATATCTATTCGAAGAGTATGCAGACTTCGGACGAGGACATGGGCATGATTTAGCTGATTTTGATACATATCATAAAGTAAGAGGACTTAAATGGCCAGTTGTTGATGGAAAAGAGACACAGTGGAGATTTAATGTTAAATATGATCCATATGCAGCACATGCAGTAAAAAAAGATGGAACAAATAACTCACATGCTTTCTATGGAACACTTGCAAAAGCACTTCCATATGGAGATTTAAAAGGTGTAACTAATAAAGAGAAAAAACCTTTACCAAACAAAGCAAAAATATTTGCTAGACCATATATGGATGCACCTGAAATGCCAGATGCAGAATATCCAGTATGGATGAGTACAGGTAGAGTATTAGAACACTGGCACTCAGGAACTATGACTATGAGAGTTCCAGAATTATACAGAGCAGTTCCAGAAGCATTATGTTATATGCACCCTGAAGATGCAAAAAA
This sequence comes from uncultured Arcobacter sp., assembly GCF_937982575.1. NCBI lineage: Bacteria > Pseudomonadati > Campylobacterota > Epsilonproteobacteria > Campylobacterales > Arcobacteraceae > Arcobacter > uncultured Arcobacter sp. The sequence goes on from NZ_CALJLR010000003.1 coordinate 185,187, forward strand.
ATATGATGTAAAACAAGGTGAGTTGGCATGGGTTGAATCTAGACGTGGAAAAGTAAAAGCTAGAGTTGAGACAAGAGGAAGAAATAGACCATCACGTGGTTTAGTATTTGTACCTTGGTTTGACGAAAAAGTATTTATCAACAAAGTTTGTGCTGATTATACTTGTCCACAATCAAAACAAACAGACTTTAAAAAATGTGCTGTAAAAGTTTATAAAGCGTAAAAGAAGAAAAAATGAATAGTAATAGAAGAGAATTTCTTTTAAAAAGTGCAAGAACGGCAGGACTTGTCTTCCTTGGTGGTCTTATTTGGAGTGCATATGTTGATGAAGTAACTGCCTCTAAATTAATACTTAGACCACCAGGTGCTTTAAATGAAAAAGATTTCTTATCGACATGTATCAAATGTGGTTTGTGCGTAGAGGCTTGCCCATTTGATACACTAAAATTAGCAAAACCAGGTGATAATAAACCTCTTGGAACTCCTTTTTTTACACCAAGGGAAGTTCCTTGTTATATGTGTACTGATATTCCATGTGTCCCTGTTTGTCCAACTGATGCTTTAGATGAAAAGCTTGTTAGTACAAATGGAGAGCTTGATATAAATATTGCACAAATGGGTGTTGCTGTTATTGATAGCCAAAGCTGTATTGCTTTTTGGGGTATTCAATGCGACGCATGTTATAGAGCATGTCCAATTTTGGGTCAAGCTATTACTATTGAATATGAAAAAAATGATAGAACAGGGAAACACTCTTTTATGAAACCAGTTGTCCATGCAGATGCCTGTACAGGATGTGGGTTATGTGAAAGAGCTTGTGTAACTGAAAAAGCAGCCATTTTTGTCCTACCTAGAGAAGTTGCACTTGGACGTGCAGGTGATTATTATGTAAAAGGTTGGGATAAAGAGGACCAAAAAAGAGTTAAAAATGCAAAAGAGATTAAGACAACAACAGAATTAAGCAAAGATACTGCTATTGATTCTTTAAATGATATGAAAGGTTTATTAGATGATTAATTTTATTTTAAAAAACCCTTATCTTATTTTAAGAAGATTGATACAAGTTTCAATAATGGCTTTATATATTTTAGCAAATGCATATGGAATTACTATTTTACAAGGGAATCTAAGCTCATCATTGTTCTTGGAAACAGTTCCTTTAAGTGATCCATTTGCTGTTTTACAAATGTTTTTTGCAGGTGCCTTAATATCAACAAATATACTAGTAGGTGCATCAATAATAACACTCTTTTATTTTTTAGTTGGTGGTAGAGTTTTTTGTTCATGGGTATGTCCAGTAAATATAATAACTGATTTAAGCTCATTTATTAGAAGAAAACTAGGATTTGATACTATACAAAAAAAACAACCAGCTAGTAGAAATATGAGATATTGGGTTTTAGCTCTTACCCTTGTACTTTCAACAATCTTAGGATTGGGTGCATTTGAATTTATTTCACCAATATCTATGGTTCACAGAGGTTTGGTTTTTGGTCTTGGATTTGGTTGGGCTGCAATGCTTATCATTTTTCTTTTTGATCTTTTTGTTTTAAAAAATGGATGGTGTGGACATATTTGTCCTCTTGGTGGATTTTATTCACTTGTAGGAAAATATAGTTTTCTAAGAGTTGATCATAATCATGATAAGTGCACAGAGTGTATGAAGTGTAAAGAAGTGTGCCATGAAAATCAGGTTTTATGGATGATTAAAAAAGAGTCTATTCCTGTGTTGTCTGGTGAGTGCACTAATTGTGCTAGATGTATTGAAGTTTGTGAAGATGACGCTTTAAATTTTTCAATAATCAATAGATTTGCAAAAAAATAGGAGAAAAAAATGAAAATTACTAAAATAGCTTTAGGGTTAGCAACAGTAACTGCAATATTTGTTACAGGTTGTACAATAGCTCAAAAAACTTATTCTGAAGAGTCTTTAGGATTAAGAAAGGTAGATATTTATACTGAAAATAGTATTGTTCCAGATAAAACAGACTATACAAAACCTGCTGCTGGAGCATCAACAAAGATTGATAGAGCATTTGAAAATGCTCCTCCAATGATTTCACATGATGTTGAAGGAATGTTACCAATAACAATAAATAATAATCAATGTATTGTTTGTCATGACCCAGCAGTTGCAGCTTCTATGGGAGCAGTTCCAGTTCCATTGACTCACTTTACAGATTTAAGACCGCAAACTTCTTTAAATGAAAATGGTAAAATAGTAAAAGAGGGAAATGTTGTTGATAATACAAGTGATTTAAAAGTTCCAAAACAAAAAGAACTTGCTCATTTAGCAGGTGCAAGATTTAACTGTACTCAATGTCATGCTCCACAATCAGATACAAAATTGATTGTTGAAAATAATTTTGAAGCTGATTTTAGAAAAGATGGTGATAACAAATCATCAAATTTAATAGATAATATCAATGAAGGTGTTAAATAACTTATGAAAAGAAGAGAGCTATTTAGCTCTCTTGCTTCATCATTTAAAAATGAAAAGCAAGAGAAAGTAATACGTCCACCATATTATGATGATGAAGAACTCTTTTTAAAAGAGTGCATTAAATGTGAAGGCTTGTGTGCTGATGCTTGTGAAGTGAATATAATACTTATTCAAGATGACAAAACTCCAAAATTAGATTTTTCAAATAGTGGCTGTACATTTTGTGATGAGTGTGCAAAAGTATGTCCTAGTGAAGTTTTAAAACTTGAGTATAAAAAAAATATTAGTGCAAAAGTGGAAATAAATGTTTTAGAGTGTTTAAGTTGGAACCAAACTATGTGTTTTTCTTGTAAAGACCCATGTTTAGACGATGCAATAACTTTTTTAGGAATGTTTAGACCTGAGATAAATGACGCTTGTACTTCATGTGGATTTTGTTTAAAAGTTTGTCCAACAAATGCAATTAAAATAGGATGAAAATGAATATTTTAAAGATTTTATTTATACTGTTTTTAATATCTTCATTAAATGCCAATGAAGTATTGCCAACAAAAAGAGTTGATATAAGTGCAGGAGCAACTGACTTAGTAATAAGTGATAATAAACTATATGTATCAACAAAAGCAGGTATTGTAAATATTTTTAATTTAAATGATTTTAAGCTTCTATCAAATATTGCTATTGCCAAAACAAAAGACTTTATGGGAGAGATAAGTGATAGTAAAATATACTCCATAGATGTTTTAAAGGATAAAGTTTTAATATTATCTCAAGGTCAAAAAGGTGCAAGAAGAATTGATATTTTTCAAAATCAAAAATTGATTAATATTATTTCTGATGAAAAAAGATTGTTTATTGCCCAAGCAAAATTTATAAATGAAAATGAAATTATATTTTCACTTTTAAGTAATGAACTACTCTTATATAATATGAGTACAAAAAAGTTTATCTACAATATACAAGTTAGTCAATCAAAGTTTTCATCTTTTGCATTAGATGAAAATAAAAAGAGAATTATAATTGCAGATGAAAGTGGAAACTTAAAACTATATGATGTTCAAAATGGAAATTTGCTAAAAACATATAAAGGCCAAAATCTAGATAATGTATTTCAAGTTGACTTTAAAAATGATAAAATACTAACAGCAGGGCAAGATAGAAGAGCTGTATTTTATTCAAAACTTGACACGTATTATAAAGAATCAAATTTTTTAATTTATTCTTCTGCTTTGAATTTTGATGGATCATTAGGAGCCTATGCTTCAAATGAAAACAGTGATGTAACTATTTTTGATACATCGTCAAAAAAGAATTTATTTAAATTAAAAAAAAATAAAATGACACTTACTAAAATTTTATTTATAAATAACAATGAAGTTTTAGTTGCAAGTGATGATAAAACAATAAATTATTATAAATTAAAGGAATAAAATGAACATTTCAAGTATTGTAGTTCAAACACTACCAAAATTTTTAGATACAGTTTTAGAAGAGATAAAAAGTTGTAAAGCCTGTGATTATCATATGCATGATGAAAAAGGAAGAATTATAATTACAATTGAAGGTGAAAATGTAAACCAAGAGTTAGAAAAGCTAAGAGTAATAGAAGCAATTCCACATGTAATAAGTGCTGATATGCAAATGGCATATAGTGAGGATGAACTTAATGAAAATATTGATGTTCTTAAAAACTCTGATGCTGTTCCATCTATGTTAAATGATGAAAATAAAGATCCAAATAAAATAATTTATAATGGAGATTTAAAGAAAAAAGATATCTATGGGTTTGCAAAACACTTAGAAAATAATAAATAAAGACTCTTCTTTTACCAAATTAAAATAAATTATTTTAATTTTCTACATAGCCCTAAAGCTAGGAATAACCCTCTATCTTATATAAAAAAAGTTTAATTAAATTAACCTTTTTTTATATTATTTAAATTTATTAAAAACTGGTTAAAAAATATACAGCTTTGCTATTCTAATGCTACGTAATTCATGTAAAATTTTCTTTGACTCAAATAAAATACAAAAGGATTTGAAATGAAATTACTAAAGACGCTATCTCTAAGTGTTGCTGCTATTGCACTTGCAACAACTGTATCATCTGCTGATACATTAGAAACAACAATGAAAAATGGTAAATTAAGCTGTGGACTAAATACAGGTCTACCAGGATTTGCATCTCCTGACTCATCTGGAGTTTGGAAAGGATTAGATGTTGATATTTGTAAAGCTGTTGCAGCTGCTGTTTTAGGTGATGCATCAAAAGTTAAATATTCTCATTTAAATGCAAAAGAGAGATTTACGGCATTACAAAGTGGTGAAATTGATGTATTAGCAAGAAACACAACTTGGACTGCAACTAGAGATACTTCATTAGGTTTAAACTTTACAGGTGTGAACTATTATGATGGTCAAGGTTTCTTAGTTTCAAAAAAACTTGGTGTTAAATCAGCTAAAGAATTAAGTGGAGCAACTTTTTGTATTCAAGCAGGAACTACTACTGAACTTAACTTAACTGATTATTTCAAAGCTAATAAAATGGAATATACTCCTATTACTTATGATACTTCTGCACAATCAATTGAAGGTTTTGAAGCTGGTAGATGTGATGCTTTAACTTCTGATGCATCACAATTATATGGATTAAGAACTACTCTTAAAAATCCAGATTCAGCTATTGTACTTCCTGAAATTATTTCAAAAGAGCCTTTAGGACCTGTTGTTAGACAAGGTGATGATGTATGGTTTAATATCGTTAAATGGACTCAAATTGCAATGTTAAATGCTGAAGAATTAGGTGTAAACTCTGCAAATGTTGATGAAATGTTAGAGAGTAAAAACCCAAATGTTCAAAGATTACTTGGTGTTACTGGTGATATTGGTAAAAACCTTGGATTAGATCCTAAATGGGCATACAATGTTATTAAACAAGTTGGTAATTATGGTGAATCATTTGATAGAAATGTTGGAAAAGATTCTCCACTTGGAATTGCTAGAGGATTAAATGCTCTATGGAAAGATGGTGGGCTTCAATATGGAGCACCTATTAGATAATTAAAGTTTAATACTTACAAAAAACTATTTAATAGAAAAAAAGGGGAAGTTATTCTTCCCCTTTTTTGATTATAAGGTTAAAAGATGAATAAACACAAAAAAAAAGTTCAACCTTCCGTTGCTTTTTATAATAACCCAGACAATAGAGCAATAATTTATCAAATAATTGCGCTTGCAGGTATATTTTTATTTACATATTTTGTTTTAAATAATATGTTTATAAATATAGAAAAACGTGGGATTAATACAGGATTTGATTTTTTAGGTGCAGAAGCAGGATTTGGTATCATAACAACGCTAATTCCATATGATGAATCTGATTCACATGGTAGAGTATTTATTATAGGTATTTTAAATACACTTTTAGTATCAGGAATTGGTATATTCTTTTCAACAATTATTGGATTATTAGTTGGGATTGGAAGATTATCAAAAAACTACATGGTTGCTAAACTCTCTTTAATTTATGTAGAGACTTTTAGAAATATCCCAATATTGCTACAAATCCTATTTTGGTACAATGTTGTATTAGCCGCACTCCCAGGACCAAGACAATCTATGTCTTATTTAGATGCATTTTTCTTAAATAATAGGGGATTATATATTCCAAGACCTATTTTAGAAAGTGGATTTAGTTTTGTCATCGTAGCTTTTATTCTAGCAATAGCAGCTGTTTTTTATCTTGCTAAATGGTCAACAAAAAAGCATGATGAGACAGGTGAAGAATTTCCAATTTTTTGGATATCTTTAATTATACTAATAGCAAGTCCTTGTCTAGTATACTTTATAGCAGGTACTCCTGCATCATTAGAATATGCACAACTACAAGGTTTTAACTTTAAAGGTGGCTGGAGTCTAACCCCAGAACTTTTAGCTCTATCTTTTGCCCTTAGTATTTATCCAGCAACTTATATAGCAGAAGCTGTAAGAGCTGGAATTGAAGCAGTTCCTAAAGGTCAAAAAGAAGCAGCAAGTGCATTGGGACTTAAAGACTACATAATCTTAAGAAAAGTTGTTCTTCCTCAAGCACTAAGAGTTATTATTCCCCCTGTTATTAATCAATATTTAAACTTGATGAAAAACTCATCTCTTGCAACAGCGATTGGTTATCCAGAACTTGTAACAATATTTGCAGGAACATCTCTTAATCAAGTTGGTCAAGCAATAGAAATCATTTTAATGACAATGGCTGTATATTTAACTATTAGTATTGTTATTTCTTTAGTAATGAATATTTTTAATGCAAAAATGCAAATAAAGGAGAGATAATGGCAACTTATAAAACACTACAAGCAAAACCAGCTCCTTTAGGAGCTAAAGGTCCAATAAAATGGATAAGAGAAAATCTTTTTCCATCAATAACTAGTTCTATTTTAACTATTTTGTCTCTTATGTTAATCATGTACACTCTTCCACCTCTATTAGATTGGATGATTTTTGATGCTACTTGGAGTGGAACAAAAGAAGAGATTACAAAAGATGGTGCAAGATGGATTTTTATTTATGAAAAATTTAACCAATTTATTTATGGATTTTATCCAGAAGATTCCTACTGGAGACCAAATCTTATATTAGTTCTTTTTGTAGCTTCAATCATAGGATTTAAAAAAATTGCAAATATAAAAATTAAAGCAGCCATTGTACTTTTATTTCCAATAATTTCTTTTATATTAATCTATGGAGGATTTGGACTTGAAGTAGTTCCCACAACCAAATGGGGTGGACTATTACTTACTATTGTTGTAGCTGCTGTTGGTATTGTTGTTTCTTTTCCTATAGGGATATTATTTGCACTTGGTCGACAATCTAAAATGCCAATAATTAAAACAATAAGTGTAATGTATATTGAGTTTATTAGAGGGGTACCTTTAATTACCTTACTATTTATGTCTTCTGTTATTCTTCCTCTATTTTTTCCAGAAGGTATAACTTTTGACAAGTTATTAAGAGCATTGATTGGTATTACACTTTTCCAAGCTGCGTATATTGCAGAAGTTGTAAGAGGTGGTTTACAGGCTATTCCTAAAGGGCAATATGAAGCGGCTGATTCAATTGGACTTTCATATTGGCAAGCTATGGGAATGGTTATTCTTCCACAAGCACTTAAAATTTCAATTCCAAATATTGTTGGTTCGTTTGTTGCTTTATTTAAAGATACAACCCTTGTACTAATTATTGGGTTATTTGATGTTTTAGCAATGGTAACATTAACAACAACTGATCCAAATTGGTTAGGATTTGAAACAGAAGGTTATGTTTTTATAACCATGCTTTATTGGATTATTTGTTTTAGTATGTCGAAATACGCACAATCAGTAGAAAATAGATTTAATACTGAACATTAATAAAAATAGGAAAAGATTATGAGTAATACGGATTATATGATAGAAATGACTAATGTTAATAAGTGGTATGGAGATTTCCATGTACTAAAAGATATTAATTTAAAAGTAAAAAAAGGTGAAAAAATTGTTATTTGTGGACCTTCTGGTTCTGGAAAGTCAACAACAATACGATGTATGAATAGACTAGAAAGCTTTCAAGAGGGTGAAATGTATGTGGCTGGTTTAGAGTTAACTGAAGATGTTAAGAGAATTAGAGAGATAAGAACTCATGTTGGAATGGTTTTTCAACATTTTAATCTTTTCCCTCATCTTTCAATTTTAGAAAATCTTATTTTAGCTCCAACTTGGGTAACAAAAATACCAAGAAAACAAGCAATTGAAACTGCAATGTATTATTTAGAAAGAGTTAAAATTGCAGAACAAGCACATAAGTTTCCAAATCAATTGTCAGGTGGGCAACAACAAAGAGTTGCAATAGCAAGATGTCTATGTATCAATCCTGATATTATGCTATTTGATGAACCAACTTCTGCACTAGATCCAGAGATGATTGGAGAAGTTCTTGATGTTATGACAGAACTTGCAGAAGAAGGTATTACAATGGTTTGTGTAACACATGAAATGGGATTTGCAAAAAAAGTAGCAGACAGAGTTATTTTTATGGATGAGGGACAAATTGTTGAAGAAAATACTCCAACAGAATTTTTTGATAATCCTCAATCTGATAGATTAAAACTATTCTTAGAGCAAATTTTAGATCATTAATAATTAGACTTCTTTTTAGTAGCAAATACTTTTTCTTATGAGGTATTTGCTATTTTTAATTCTTAGCTTAGAGCCAACCAAACTCCTATTCCTATCATCATAGAACCGGCAATTTTATTTAAAAGCTTTACATTTGAACTATTTTGTAATAGCTTCCTAAGTGTACTTCCTCCACTTGCATAAATAATCAAGCAAGAAAACTCCAATAAAAGTATAAGAAATATTAAAACACTAAGCTGTGGCATATAAGGTAACTTTTCATCTATAAAAGGTGGCAATAATGCAATAAAAAAAGCCCAGCCTTTAGGATTTGCTATTGCTGTTACAAAGCCTTGAATTGCAAGATTTTTTTTTGATACATTGAAACTACACCCCTCTAAATTTAAAGCCATTTTACCACGAGATAACCACATGGTTATTCCTAAATAGATTAAATATGCTCCTCCACAATACTTTAAAATAAGAAAAATAGTTGGATTTGTAAGCATTATTGTTGCAACACCAATTACTGATGATATTGCAACTAAAGCTACACCCAAAAGTTCCCCTGCCATCATATACATTGTTTTTTTTAAACCAATACTCATACCCATACTTAAAGATAGAGTCATGCACATTCCAGGAGTAATAGATACAAAAAAGAAAGTTGGTATGAAAATTGCTAAAATTGATAAATTAATATACTCTAAAATTAGAAATCCTTTTAAAAATTATACTCTTATTATATTACTTAATCTAAATTTTCAATTACTTCTTTAAGAGTACTTACAATTGTTTGAATATCATCTTTTGAAACAATAAATGCTGGAGATAAAGCTATAATATCACCACTAGCTCTTACTAATAAACCTTTTTTATAACACTCTTTAAATACTTTATCACCTCTTACTCCAGCTAGACCATTTTTAGCACTAAAATGAATAGCTCCAACTAAACCAAGGTTTCTAATATCAATAATCTTATCAGAGCCTTTTAATGTATGTAATTGCTCTTGCCAATAGGAAGAGATACTGGCAACTTTTTCAAATAATTTTTCTTCTTTATATGCTTTTAATGTAGCAATTCCTGCTGCGCAAGCAATGGGATGTCCAGAATATGTATATCCATGAAAAAACTCAATTGGAGTTTTACTATTTTTCACAATGCCATCATATATTTTGTCACTAGCAACAACTGCTCCCATTGGAATAGCCCCATTTGTAAGACCTTTTGCCATTGTCATAATATCAGGAGTTACACCAAACTTTGTAGAAGCAAAAGCTTCTCCTAATCTTCCAAATCCCGTAATAACCTCATCAAAAATCAATAAAATATCATTCTCTTTACAAATTTGGGATATTCTTTCTAAGTAGCCTTTGGGTGGGACATGAACTCCTGCAGAACCTGCAACTGGTTCCATAATTAAAGCTGCAATATTTTCTGCCCCATATATATTAATAGTATCTAATAAAGCTTCTGCTTTATTGGCACCATGTTCTGGAATACCTTTTGAAAAAGCATTTTTTTCTATATCTAAGATAGTAGGAATATGTGCCACTTTAAGTAGATTGTTGTAGTGTCTTTTATTATTTATTAATCCTCCAACTGAAATACCACCAAAGTTTACACCATGATAAGAGTGTTCTCTTCCTAAAATCATTGTTTTACTGCCATTGCCAACTGCTTTGTGATAAGCTAGTGCCATTTTTAATGCACTTTCAACTGATTCTGAACCTGAGTTTGTGAAAAATACATGATTTAAATCTTCTGGTGTTATTGAAACTAATTCATTTGCTAATTCTAGTTCTAAGTCATTTCCAACTTGAAAGGCTGTATTGTAGTACATAGTTTCAGCTTGTTCTTTAATTGCTTCAACTACTTTTGCATGATTATTTCCTAAATTACAACACCATAATCCAGAAACTGCATCTAAGATTTTTTCACCTTTATTAGTATAATAATACATACCATCAGATTTTACAAATATTTTTGGGTCTATATTAAATTCTCTATTTGCAGTAAATGGTTTCCACAATACTTTTCTATCTATCATTTAACTTCCTTTTAAATCTATCTTTTATTTGTAAATATCAAATAGTATAAATGCAAATAAATCATTAAAAATTATATTTAGTTTGATGATAGGAAATGTAATATTAAAAAATGTTGAAGCAAGATTTTTACTTGAAATATAAGAGCTAATTGGAAAGTTGTTCTTTATAAAAGAGTAAGAATTTCTTACTCTTTTATATTTAAAACTTGTATTCTAAACCTGCATAAATACCAGAATAATCTAAATTTAATTTTTCATCAGACTCAATTTCAACTTCTACATCTTTTGACATATAACCAGTTTTTAAACTCAAGCCCTTTACTTGTGGAATCATAATATTTAATCCAGCATAATATTCTGTATAATCTCCATAACTACCAAATGTCATAAAGGCACCTTTTGCTTCAACTGCCATGTACTCTAATATATCGTATCTAATATTTATTACAGCAGTAGGAAGAGGTGCCGTCTCATCAAATGATTCATTAATACCAGTTGTGATTAAACTTGTTTCTAAATCTATAATATTTAAATCAAGTCCTCCCGAGATATTTAATTTATTTTCAAAAAATGAATCAAACTTATATCTATAACCTAACTGGTACCAATTTGTTTTGAGTTTAGTTCTTACAGAAGAAGAGACTGCATAAACTTTATTATTAAAGGTAATGTTTCGTGATAATACTGATGTCTCATCATAAGAGCTTGTTTCATAATTGAATAGAAACTTATGCTTTTTATTATCTGTAAGATAAGTCAATGTTGGCTTAAAACTTGTTTTTGTATCATCTAAACCTAAGTCCTTTTTTAAATCAATTTTTGTTCCTTTATATTGAACACTTCCTCCAACATCAATTTTTTGTACACCTAATTCTAATCCAAATTCACCTGCCATCAATTGCGAAGAGACACCAGCAGCTAAAATTCCTGCAAATAGTTTTTTTGTCATAGGCTATCCTTTAGTTTAATATTAAATAAATATTAACATAATTATATAAAATATCAAAAAAAGTAAGAAAAAATATAATTTATGGTGAGTTTTTATAGGGCTTTGAGAATAATAATTATTAAATATTTTAAGCAGGTAACAGGAGGCTATTATTACAAAACCTCCTATTTAGTTAAATCCATTTACATATATTTTTTTAAAACATCAGGAATAGTAATTGTTCCATCTTCATTCTGATAGTTTTCCATAATAGCCACAAGTGTTCGTCCAACAGCTAATGAAGATCCATTTAACGTATGAGCTAAGATATTTTTTTTACCATCTTTATATCTTATTTTTGCTCGTCTTGATTGGAAATCTCTAGTATTTGAAATAGATGATATCTCTCTAAATTTTCCTTGTCCTGGTAACCAAACTTCTAAGTCAATTGTTCGTGTAGCACTAAATCCTAAATCTCCAGTACAAAGCATAACTTTTTGATGAGCAAGTCCAAGTGAAGTCAATAAATCACTTGCACATGAAACCATCTTTTCAAATACTTCTTCACTTTGCTCTTGTGTAGTAATAGCTACCATCTCTACTTTATCAAACTGATGTTGTCTTATAAGTCCTCTTGTATCTCTTCCTGCACTACCTGCTTCTTTTCTAAAACAAGGAGTATAAGAAGTCATAAGATAAGGTAACTCTTCTACGGGTATAATTTCATCGTTATATAGATTTGTCAGTGCAACCTCAGCAGTTGGAATCAAATATAAATCTTCACCCTCAATTTTAAATAAATCATCACCAAATTTTGGTAATTGACCAGTTCCTTGAAGTGCGTTAGTATTTGCCATAAATGGAACATACCACTCTTCAAATCCTCTCTCAGCATTAAACTTAAGCATATAGTTAATAAGTGCTCTCTCTAATTTTGCAGCTTGTCCTCTCATAGCTGTAAATCTTGATTTTGCAAGTTTTACACCTCTTGTAAAATCAAGTGTTCCATTACTCTCACCTAAGTCCCAATGCTCTTTTGGCTCAAAAGAAAAACTTGGTTTTTCACCAATAGTTTCTAATACAACATTTTCATTTTCATCTGCACCATCTGGAACATCACTATCTGGCATATTTGGAACACCTAAAATAACAGATGAAAGTTCTTCTTCTAAAACTCTAACTTGCTCTTCTAGTATTTGTTTTTCATTTTTAAGTTTATTGATATTTTCTTGTAAAGGTGCAATATCTAGCCCCTCTTTTTTATATCTTCCAAAATCTTTAGATAGAGAGTTTTGCTCAGCAGTAACATTTTCCATCTCTTGTCTTTTTGCTTTTGCATCAACTGAAAGAGCTTTTAAATTATCTAAAATATCTTGGCTAACACCTTTTCTATTTAAGGCTGTAGCAACTTCATCAAAATCTTTTTGTAATAGTTTAATATCAATCATTTCTCTACTTTTTTCATATATTTTCGCGAATTATAACGAAAGTTATCTACAAATCTAATTTTTTATCATTTTCTAATTACATTTTATATAAAGTTATTTAATACAAGGATGATTTATGAAATATGCTTTTTTAAAAGTTTCCATTCCAGTTTTACTTCTAATCGTCGCAATGTTTGTCATAACTTCAGAATTTATTCAACCAGCTCCTGAAAAAAAGCTCACCATTGCAACTGGTTCTAAAAATGGCAATTATTACAAAGTAGCCCAAGAGTATAAAAAACTTCTAGAAGAAAATAAAATAGAAGTTACTTTAATAAATACAGAAGGTTCAGTTGAAAATATACAACTCCTAAAAGACAAAAAAGTAGATATTGCTTTTGTTCAAAATGGAATATTAAACTCAAAAGAAAAAGATATTGAGTTTTTAGCAAATATCTATTATGAGCCTTTGTGGATATTTTATAAAAATGATAAATATACAATTGATTATCTAATCCAACTAATAAGTAAAAAAATATCAATTGGAGCCCAAGGAAGTGGCACTAAAGATTTAGCTACAAAGCTCTTAAATGATAATGGAATTACCAATGAAAATAGCACAATTTTAACTTTAGGAACAGATGAATCTAAAAAAATGCTTTTATCTGGAAAAATTGATGCTATGTTTATGGTTACATCCCATGATTCTGCTACAGTAAAAGAGTTACTTGAAAATCCTGATATAAATATACTAAGTATAAAAAGAGCTAAAGCTTATGGTCAAAAATATGGATTTATGGAAGCTTTAACTCTTCATGAAGGAACACTTGATTTATATAAAAATATTCCAGATGAAAATATAAATTTACTCTCAACTAGTGCAAACTTATTAGCAAGACCCGATGTTCCTTCAGAATTAATTAGAATCTTTTTAAAACAAGTAAAAGAAGTGCACAAAGAAGAGTCTCTTTTTTCTAAAGAAAATCAGTTCCCAAACTTATTAAATACTACTCTTAAAATTAATAAAGAAGCAAAACAATACTTCACAAAAGGTGATACTTGGCTAGAATCAATTTTCCCATATTGGATTGCTTCAAATATTGATAGACTAAAACTTTTATTAATACCTTTGTTAACTTTAATGTTTCCATTATTTAAAGGGGTATTCCCTCTGTATCAATGGAGTATGCGTTCAAAAATATTTAGATGGTATAAGATTTTAAATAACATTGACAAACAAATAAACACAGCCACATTTGAAGAGTTAGAAAAATTTAGTAAAGAACTAAAAGAATTAGATGTAGAGATACAAGAAGAGACAAAAGTTCCCCTGTCATATATGGGTGAATATTATGACTTGATGGTTCACTTAGAACTAATCCAAAATAAAATTGAAAGTAAGTCAAATCAAATCCAAATCAACTATTAGATATAATTCGTAAATTTTTTATAAGGACTAAGATTTGAGAATACTTTCAGGAATACAACCCTCAGGAATTATTCATATAGGTAACTACTTTGGAATGATTAAAAAAATGATTGAATCACAAGATGATGGTGAACTTTTTGCCTTTATTGCTTCATATCATGCATTGACAACTGTAAAAGAAAAAGAGCTTTTAGAAAAAAATATCTTTGAAGTAGCAGTAAACTTTTTAGCACTTGGAATGGATCCAGAAAAATCAACATTTTGGGTACAACACCATGTAAAAGAGGTACTAGAGTTATACTGGCTTTTATCAAATCATACATCTATGGGATTACTTGAACGTGCTCACTCTTATAAAGATAAAACAGCTAGAGGAATACAAGCAAACCATGGGCTTTTTTCATATCCCGTACTAATGGCAGCAGATATTTTAGTATATGATTCAAATATTGTTCCAGTGGGAAAAGACCAAATTCAACATGTGGAGATGACAAGAGATATTGCAAATAGCTTTAATAATCACTACAAAACTGATATCTTGTTATTGCCACAAGCAAGAGTTGATGAGATAGTTGCAACGGTTCCTGGAACTGACGGAGCTAAAATGTCAAAATCTTATGGAAATACAATTGATATGTTTGGAGATGCAAAAACAATCAAAAAACAAGTTATGGGAGTAGTAACTGATTCTAAAGGATTAGATGATGTAAAAGATCCTACAACTTGTAATATTTATAAACTTTGTGAACTATTTATGAACCAAGATGAATTAGCAGAACTTAGACAAAGATATGCAACTCCTGGTGAAGGATATGGACACTTTAAAATGAGCCTATTAGATAAAATCAATGAGCATTTTGAACCATATGCACAAAGAAGAGAAGAACTTTTAAACAATCCAAAAGAAGTACATGAAATACTTGCATTTGGGGCTGAAAAAGCTGGCAAAATAGCAAAAGCTAAAATGGAAAAGATTAGAGATATAGTAGGACTTTAAGATTTAATAAGTGTAGTTAAATCTTAACTACACTTATTACCTCATCAACTTTATTAGATATCTCTTCAACTCTATTTTGCCAAAGTTTTCCAAACTCTTTAAGCTCCTGTTCATTTGCATTTTTAGAAATAGCTTTTTGCATTAGAGTTTGAAGTTCTTCACTCATTTTTATAGAACTTGTATCATAGAAAACATCAACACTTTTTTGAGTATCAACTCTTGTATATCTAACACTTGAGCTAATATCTTTTTCAAAAAACATCAAAAATCTTCTATCAAAATTTCCAGCTAATCCTTTAAATCCAGTATCAAAGGTAGCACCTGTTATATTAGACATAACATTTGAAATAACTCCTGTTACACCTTCTGTTTGTTTGGTAGAAAACTCTATTTTGATTTCACCACGTATGGGCATTTCATTTTTATATAATTCATCTAAAGCTTTATAAGTCATAAGATATGCACCTAAAACGGTAGGACAGGAGTGTCCTGCACTTTTTATAACATCTTTGTATGAGAATTCTATTTGTCCATCTTCAAAGGCACCTAAAAAGCTTGAGAGATTATCTTTTAGTTTTATATTTGGAATTTTGTCAAAAAATTCTGGGTAATTCATAAAAAATCCTTTTAAGATTTTTTACAGATATATATTTCCTTATCATTTTCACAAGAATCATGAAGATTAAAGTCAATTATTTTCTCAACTTCAAAACCTGAAGTTTTAAGTAAATCTTTTAATTCACTTCTTTCATAATAGTATTGAATAATACAATCATTCTCTTTTGTGAAAAGTTTGCTTTTATTTTGTGAAAAAAGCGTAATATCTGTAATTAGTTTTTCTTCTTCAAAGTTTGCGTCGATAACTACAAATTTATCCCCTAAGTCAATACTTAAAGTTCCTTGTGCTACCTCTTCAAATCCAAAAAGCGAGTTTACATCAAAAATAAAATATCCGCCTTGATTCAAAACAAGACTCATCTGATTAAAAAAAGTTTTTATACCATTTTTAGGAATATAATTTATAACATCAAAAATTGCAGTTGTACAATCATATTTTTCTTTTACTTCATTTAGAGGTATTGAAGATACATTTTTGATGCCATTTTGTTTACAGATTTTTATTTGTTCACTACTTAAGTCTATACCATAAGAGTTAAGACTTAGAGTTGATAATTGATTTAAAAAAGAGCCTTGCCCACAGCCTACATCTAAAATATTATCAAGCTTTTTTTCTAGAATGACAGATAAAAATACTCCATGAAGTTTAGTAACTTCATCTTCAAAATCTAAAAACTGCTCTATCTTGGCATATAAGTTTAGACCCATTATAAAACTGCTTTGATTCTTTCTCTTAATTCTAAAATTTTATCTTTTTTTGCATAATATGAATTTTTGTTTGCTATTAAGTGTGCACTACTTTCCATGATAGTTGGACCTACTTCTAAGCCATTTTGTTTCATAGTTTCGCCAGTTTCAACGATATCTACAATACAGTCACTTAAGTTTACTAAAGGAGCCAACTCTATTGAACCATAAAGTTTGATAATTTCAACTGCCATTGCTTTTTCTTCAAAATATCTTTTTGCTATTTTTTCATGTTTTGTTGCAACTGTAATTTTACTTTTAGAAAAATCTAATTCTTCGCCTGCTCTAAGACCAAAAGCAACCTTACAACGTCCAAGTTGTAAATCAAGAAGTTTGATTAAGTCATACTCTTTTTCTTCTAAAACATCTAAGCCAACAACACCTAAGTCAGCAGCTCCATGCATTACATAAGTTGGTACATCTTGGTTTCTTACATTTAAAAATCTAAATCCACTTTTTTCTAAAATCAATTTTCTTTTTTCAAATATAAACTTTTCACCAAAAGCTTTCTCAAATTTGTCTAAAGTCTCTTCTGCAATTCTTCCCTTAGGCAATGCAATCGTTAGCATCAATAATCCTTTTCATGTTATCAAATATTAATTCTTTTTTATATGTACTATTTTTAAAATATTTACTTAGTAGCTTTCCATCGCCACCTGTAAAAATGATTTTTCTTTTTTTGCTTACTTCTTTGATTGGTAAAATAATAGATTTCATCATTGCATATGTAATAGCATCTTTTGTTTGAAGCGGTATTTTATCTAAATTTATTTTTTTTTCAAAATCAAACTTAAGCTTTTTTGAGATTTTTGGATAAGTTTTCATAAATGCTCTAAATCCAGGCAAAATAAAACCACCAATATGTTTTTCCTTTTTCATAATATCAACGGTGATGGCACTTCCTGCATCTACAATAACTGCATCTTTTTCAAAACAACAAACAAGTGCTCTATCCATACCTAAGCCCTCATATTTTGTATCAAAATTTATTAGTTTTTCTATATTTTTAGCTTTTGGATTGGATTTCAAAAGTTTTTTTGTTGCACTTTTATTTACAGAAATAAAATATATCTGATCATCATACTTTGGTAACTTTTCATCTAAAAAATATTTTTCTTGTCTACCATTTATTAAAAAATGGTAAGTACTATTTCCTATATCACATAAAATCAATATCTACACTCCATTTATTATCTTCTAATGTCTTTTTTGCTTTTGAACACAAAGGTGAACTTATAAGTAAAAACTTTTTCTTAAAATTATGCTCTTTATATGTTTTTAAAGTCTCAAACATCTTTTCTAAGTCTTCAACGTTTTTTCTTATAAACCTACTCTTTGAATCGTAAATAAATATTGCCACATACTCTTTGTTTACAGATGTTCCACAATATATACCAATCTTTTTTCTACTATTTAACTCTTTTGGCAAAACCTCATTTAGGTCTTTAAAAATAATATCTTTTTTTTCTAAAAAATAGTTTGTTAAGTTTTTCAAATTTTTCCTTCAATTAATGTGAAATTATAATCAAAACTTCTTTATAAAGCATAATTTAACCTATATACTATTTTTTATACAATTTATTTTTTTAAATTTTAATAAAAATGATAAAATATCATTATGGAAAAAACTAATGAATTATAAAGAACAAACAAAAATAACCCGAGCAATAATAAAATCAGCAGTAATTATGCTTGAATTTGGAGCAGAGAGTATTTTGATTGAGCAAACAGCACAAAGGTTGGGAAAAGCTTTAGGTGTTGACTCAGTTGAGATCTCTTTAATACCTTCAGCTATTGTACTAACAACTCTAAAAGACTTGCAATCTGTTACAACTACAAGACGTGCTCACCATAAACCAATAAATATGTCAATAGTCTGTGATATTCAAAAGATGACAATAGATGCAGAAAAAAACTCCAACATAAGTGCAGATTTTATAACAGACACTTTAAAAAATATTGAGCCAAAATACTATAATAAATGGCTATTAGTATTTATGGTTGGTTTATCATGCGCTTCATTTGCTTATTTAAGAGGTGTAGATTTAAATGGATTTTTTATAACATTTTTAGCAGCCTCAATTGCTATGATGATAAGACATCAACTAGCAAAAAAAAGATTTATCTTAATTCTTACCTTTGGAATAACTGCTTTTTTTGCAACAGTAATTGCAAACTTAGCTTCATCCTTAAATCTAAGCTCAACTCCTAGTATAGTTTTGTCAGCTTCTGTTTTACTTTTAGTTCCTGGATTTCCTTTTATAAACTCTATGCTTGATGCTACAAAGGGCTATTTATCAATGGCTTGGGGACGATGGATGCAAGCATCACTTTTAACTCTAGCAACTACGATTGGTATTATTATTGCCATGTCAATTTTAAATATAAAGGGTTGGTAATATGAATTTGATTTTACAAGATATTATTTTAAATGCAATTTTTGCGGCTATCCCTGCGGTTGGTTTTGCCATGCTATTTAATGTTCCAAAATCAGCATTAAAGTATTGTGCTTTGGGTGGAGCAATTGTTTATACACTAAGAGAAATATTTATGGACTTAAACTTAGCAATAGAACTTGCAACTTTTTTAGCCTCAATGATTATAGGATTGATTGCCCTATATTGGTCAAGAAAAAATTTAGTACCAAGACCTATTTATACAGTTGCCTCTATAATTCCAATGATTCCAGGTACTTATGCTTTTACTGCAATGATTAGTTTAGTTGATATGAATACACATGGAGTAAGCAGTGAATTAATAGAGATATTTATAGAAAGTGGATTAAAATCAATCTCAATTTTAGGGGCTATTAGCTTTGGTCTTGCACTCCCATCACTTTATTTTATGAGGTACAAAAGACCAATAGTCTAATTATAAAAGTATTAAAGTTGCAAGGCCTAAAAAGCTGAAGAAGCCAACTACATCAGTAACAGTAGTAAGTAATACAGTGCTTCCAATAGCTGGGTCTATTTTTAACTTTTGTAAAGTTAAAGGAATAACTGCTCCAAAAAAACCTGCACTTAGAAGGTTTATTACCATTGATAAAGCAATAACAACTCCAAGCAGAGGTAACTTAAACCAGGCATATGCAATTAGTCCTATAACTGCAGCAAAAAGTAGTCCATTTACAAGGGATATAATTACTTCTTTATATATTGTTTTTTTTGCATCTTCATTTTCAATATCCCCTAGTGCCATTTGTCGCACAGTTACTGTTAATGTTTGAGTCCCTGCATTACCACCCATGGAAGCTACTATAGGCATAAGAATAGCTAAAGCAACTAAAGATTGAATAGTTGCATCAAATACACCAATTACAACAGAAGCAGCAATTGCAGTAAGCAAGTTTACACCTAACCAAATAGCCCTACTCTTTCCAATTTGATACATACTCTCTTCTTGCTCAGCTTCATCATTAACCCCTGCCATGTTATAGATTTGCTCAGTTGCACTATCTTGGATGATATCATACACATCATCAGAAGTAATTCTACCAATCAATCTATTTCTATTGTCAACAACAGGTAAACTTGATAAGTTGTAGTTTGTTACCATATCTACCACCTCTTTCAAGTCCGCTTTGTGTGAAATATTGTAGTTTCTTAACTTATCACTTGGGATATCTAAAAATTTTAAGTCATGTTCAAAAATAATCAGCTCTTCAAGTCCAACACTACCGATGTACTCTCCCCTTTTATTCATAATATGACAATGCCAAATATTATCAACTTCCCCAATCTCTTTTAGCTCTTTTAATCTTTTTATTGCATCACCAATTTTTTCATCGTTTTTTGCACTAAAAAGCTCTGTTTGCATATAAGCACCAGCTTCATTATCATCATATGAGATAAGTTGCTCTAGTAACTCTTTATCTTCATCATCAAAGCTTTCTAAAATCTCTTGGGCTAACTCTTCATTATCTTCAGAGATATTTTGAATAAAATCCGCAGCATCATCTGTATCCATATTAGAAGTAACAGCAACAATCTTCTTTGTACTAATATGTTCACTAATCTCTTCTTGAACAATATCTGGCATTTCAGATAAAACTTCTGCAAGAAGAGCACTTGGTATTTTTTTAAGTATATGAGAATACTCATCTTCATCAAGTTCTCTAAGCTTTAAAAGTTGTTCAGAAATATCATAGGGATGAACAGTATTACTCTCTTTTTTAAACTCAATTATTTCATGATTAAGTATTTCTATTAATTGTTCAATTTGATCTATATTTTTTTCATTCATATTAAATCTTCTTTTTTATCTCTAATTTTTGAGGTCTTATTGTTATATCTGTAATAACTCCATTAAAAACAATGATATCTAAAATACTTTTGGCAATATCTTCAGCTATCAAGTGAGAGTTTTTACTATCTCCTGGTTCAAAATTAAAATCATCGAAAAAATTTGTTTTAGTTAGGTCTGGATTTACGGTTGTAACTTTTACATCACTTCGCCTAAGTTCTTCAAATAAAGCTAAACCAAAACTTCTAAGTCCTGATTTAGTAGCTGTATAAAGAGCTGAAAACTTAGAGTGCCGTGTAGCTTCCACCGAAGCTATATTGATAATATGACCCTTAGTCTTTTTTAAACTTCTAAGAAGTAAATTTGATAGAATAATTGGTGCTGTTAAATTTACATCAATTACCTCTTTTATCTTAGATAAAGAGATCTCTTCATGGGGCTTAAAAACACCTAGACCTGCACAATTAACCAAAACATTTATATCACTTGTTTTAAGTAATAACTTTACTTCTTTTTCTAAAGAGTCTAAATCATTTAGTCTAGCTTTTAATTTAATTATTTCAAAACCATTACTTTCTAAAATATCAGAAATTGCTTTACCAATACCTGAACTATATCCTGTAACTATTGCTTTCATTTTGTTAAACTTTTTCTTTTATATTTTTTATAATACAAATATACAACAAATGATAAAGTTATTAAAATAGCAATTACAATATATCGTAAATACTCTTTTATCAGTTGTTCATTATCACCAATAAAATAGCCAACTAAAGCTAAAATTATAACCCAAATTCCAGCACCTAGAGTTGTATATAAGGAAAATAAAAAGATATTCATCTTTGCTAGTCCTGCTGGAAAAGAGATATATTGTCTAACTGCTGGAATCAACCTACCTGAAAAAGTAGAGATAGGACCATGCTCTTTAAAAAAGTTTTCCATTTTATTTATAGTCTCTTCATTTACAAAAAAATACTTTCCATATTTTATTAAAAATTTTCTTCCAAATTTTATAGCTAAAAAGTAGTTAAATAGTGCTCCTGCCAAACTTCCTAGTATCCCTGCAATAATTGCAATTGTCATATTCATTTCACCTTTAAAGGCTAAATATCCAGCTGGAACCATAACAACTTCACTTGGAAAAGGGAAAAATGAACTCTCTAAAAACATCATAATAAATATTCCCAAATAACCTAATGAGCCAACTGTTTGAACTATAAAATCAACTATTTCATGTAGCATATTTTAAGACTCACCTTTAAATTTTTTATATATTATAAACATAAATAGTGACATTGCGCTTACAACTATTATTGTAGCCCCTGAAGTTAGATTAAAAAAATATGCAATATATAATCCAATTAATGTAAAAATTGAAGATAAAATGGCTGAAATAATCATCATTCCATATAAAGAGTGTGAAAGTTTTTCAGCAATATATATGGGTATTGTTAAAAGGGCAATTACTAAAATCAAGCCAACAACTTTTATAGCAATGACTACAGTTAGAGCTGATAAAACTAAAATAAGTGTATAAAAAAACCTTACATTTATACCACGTAAAGAGGCATATTCACTATCATAAGATACAGCTAAAATATCCCTATAAAAAAATACAACAATTGATACAATAAAAGCTAATAATATCCCCATATAGATTAAGTCATCACTACTAACAGCTAAGATTGAACCAAATAAATAACTCATCAAATCAACATTATATCCAGGAGTCAAATCAACTAATATAATCCCAAGTGCCATTCCACAAGCCCATATAAGGCCAATAAATGTATCTATTCTATCCCTTTGATAAAGAGTTAAATATGCCATTAATAGGGCTGCTCCTATTGAGAAAACTGAAGCTCCTAAAAAAATAGGTAAGCCAAAATAAATAGCAATACCAATACCACCATAAGAAGTGTGTGCAATTCCACCAGCTAAAAACACCATTCTATTAACAACTATCAATGAACCAATAATTCCAGAAGCTATACTAACCAATACACCAGCAAGTAGCGCATTTTGGAAAAATGTATAATTTAGTGCTTCTAACATCCGCAACTCTTTTTTGTACCTAATAATTGAAGCATCTCAACTTCACAAAAGTGCATATCATCATTTGGAATATTTTCTTGCTTATGAGAAATATCATGAAAAGTTAATTTTTTATTTATGTGAGCTACTTTTGTTGCATAGCCTAAAATAACAGAAATATCGTGACTAACTACTACAATGGTAATTGACTTATTCAAAAGTTTTAATAAATCATAAATTTGTTTTTGTCCATCAACATCAATACTAGCTGTTGGTTCATCTAGAAGTAAGATTTTTGGATGTGCGCATAAAGCCCGTGCTATCATTACTCTTTGACGTTGACCACCTGAAAGTGTCCCTATTTTTACATTGGCAAAATCTTGCATGCCAACTTGCTCTAGGGCACCCATTGCACAAGCTATCTCTTCTTTTTTATATCCTATTAGTGGACGTTTGTGCCCAACATGTCCCATCATAACTACTTCTATTACTTTGATAGGGAAATTTATATTTACATTTGTATTTTGAGGAACATATCCTATTGCTGAAATATTCTTTTCAACTTTTGAGCCAAGGAGTTTTATTTTTCCTTTTTTAACTTTGTTTATTCCTAAAATAGTTTTTAATAAAGTTGATTTACCTCCACCATTAGGTCCAATGATTGCTAAAAAATCATTCTCTTGAATTGTCAAACTAATATCTTCAAGAATAATTTGTTTATCATATGCAAAGGTTAATTTCTCTATTTCAAGTATATTCATTTATCTTCTTTTATCTATTTTACTAAAGTATGACATTTTCATCATATCTTCCATTTGATTATTGGAAAAGTATTCAAAACCAAAACAATCTTTCCAAAGTTTGTGGTCTTCCATGCATAAATAGAAGTATACCTTATTGTGCCAAGCTTTAAAAGAGTCATAGGCAAATTTAAACATCTCTTTTTTTATCTCATAAGGGTATGACTGCTTTTTATTTATCTCTTCAAAGGGCATTTGCAAAATCTTTGATTTAAAATCTCTACTTTTTATTTTATTTATAACTGGTTTTATAAAGGTGAGTGTTCCAAATGATACTAAGGCTACATCATCTGGATTGAACTCACTTATAAGCTTGTCAAATACCTCTTTATATTCATCTAAATAATTCTCATAATGAACAATTGGATGGAAGTGAAAACCTACAATCACACCTTTTTTTGATAAAGCTTTTGCTGCATCAATTCTTTGTTCTAATGTTGCTGTTAAATGCTCTTCATTTTTTATAATGGTAGGTGTATTTAAAGACCAAGTACATATTATATTTGCAGGAACATCATTTTCTAAAAAATATTTTATGTTATTTGATTTTGTTTTAAACTCTAAAATTACATTTTGATTTTTTCTTGCAAAATCAAAAAGTGCATCTAAAAGGCCACCTTTATTTCCCCACATAAGTGAATCAGAACTCTGACCTGTTCCTATATGATAAGTATAGTTTGGGTCAAGTTTTAGTTTTTTTAGATTATCTTTAAAATTTACATCAAAACCTATTTTATCTTGATTATAAAAAGATTGGATAGAACAATAAGAACAATCAAATCCACAAGAGTGAACTGCATCAAGAGTAAGTAAGTTACAACATCTTGTACTCTCACTTGCAACAGGGCAAGAACCAAGGGCAACATTGTCTTTTTTTATCTCATTAAAAGAGAAACGTCTTGGTTTTTCATAAGATTTTTCATTAAATGTTTTATATGTATTTGAGGACTTTTTTAAATCTTCCCAAATTTTTCTAATATGATTAAAGGCATTTTTTCGTGAAGCATATTCTTCTTCAAAAACTTCATAAAGTTCTTTTTCATTCCACATATTAAAATCAATCGCAAAATCAATTAACTGCTTTAACTCTTGATATGAAAACTGATATTGTAAATATATCTCTTTTACAAACTCTTTGTTTTTTTCTTTTAGATTTTCGTAATTAGTTTTTAATATATGTTCATTGAATTTTTCTATACTCATATATACTTTTTCCAATCATTAAAACTATTTTGTATAAGTTCAATTACAAATGATTTTTTGGGAATAGTAATATCTAGATAATCAGAAACCACTTTAAATACATATATATCTTTTATATATTTTAAACATGTTTCTTTGAAATATGAGCTTTCCATATCCACTAAGAGTGTTTCTAAGTTTTCGTCACTATCAAGTGGAGTATCAACTGTAGTTATTGGTGCAAAATTTATATTTGGCAATAGTCTGTTTGTACAAAATAGTGTTCCAATTTTAACTGAACTATCGCAACATCCTGCAATTCCAATATTGATGGCTTTTGATATTGAATAGTTTTCAAATACAAAATTTAAAGAATCAATTGTATTTTTTTTACCCATACCCGATACTATTAATATAATATTATCATTAAAAAAAAGTTTGAAATTTTGGACTGAATTGTCCTGTTTTAGTTTATAAAAGTTGATTAAGTATTGTGCTTCTGGTTGAAGGGCTGTGTGAATTAGAACTTTTGCTGTAAGCATAAGAATAAAAAGTCGAAGTTAAACCTTCGACTCTTAAAAGATTACTTTTTAAGCTCTTTAATTCTAGCTTTTTTACCAGTTAATCCTCTTAAGTAGTGAAGTTTAGCTCTTCTTACTTTACCTCTTCTTAATACTTCAAAAGATTTGATTGAATCTGAATATAATGGGAAGATTCTTTCAACACCAACAGAGTTAGCTCCAATTTTTCTTACTGTAAAAGTAGCGCTTACACCTTCAGCACTTCTAGCAATAACAATACCTTCGAAAGTTTGAACTCTTTTTTTCTCACCCTCTTTAATCTCAATACCAAGTCTAACAGTATCACCTGCTCTAAATTGAGGAATCTCTTTTTCTGCAATTTGCGCTGCTTCAAAGCTCGCAATGTATCTATTTTTCATTGTATTTCCCTTTAGTGAAAGTGCCCGCATTTGCAAATTGCGGGGTATCACATTTCTATTTTGTTTTTTTCTTTGTAACTAAACCTGGTCTAAAGTATTTTGTTTTGCAAATAGACAGATTATTTTTTAAGTCGGCAATTTTACTATGATTTCCCTTTAAAAATTCTTTAATCACACTTAAGTTTTGGAAATTTTCAGGTTTTGTAAAAGATGGAGCTTCTAAAAGATTATTTTCATAGCTCTCAACGTCCAAAGACTCAGAATTTCCAAGTACGTTTTCAACATTTCTTGAAATTGCATCTGCCATGACTAAAGATGGCAATTCTCCACCAGTTAGTATATATTCTCCTATACTAAAGACTTCATTTGCATACTTTTCTATAACTCTTTCATCAATTCCTTCATATCTACCACTTACAATAACTATATTTTTTTTCTTTGCTAATCTTTTTGCATCTTTTTGATTAAAGGGTTTTGCAGCTGCCAATGGAAAAATAATATAGGCATCAGGATTTTTTGCTTTTATCGCATCTAAACAGTCAAATAAAGGTTGAGGAGTCATAAGCATTCCAGCTCCTCCGCCTACCATTTGCTTGTCTACTTTGTTGTGCTTATTTAAAGTATAATCTCTTGGATTATAAAACTCATATGATATAAAATTTGATTCAACTGCTCTTTTTAATATTGAGTCATAGAAGTATGGTTCAATTAAATTAGGAAAAAGTGTAACAAAAGTAAATTTCAATCTTTTTAGCCTTTAATAAATATTTTGATATCATCACATTAAATTATTTGAAGAAGTATGAAATGATAACATTAAAAGATATAAAAGAAGCAAAAACAAATTTAGAAGGTATTATATTACAAACGCCACTTACTTATGCACCATTTTTAAGTAAAGAGTTCAATAGTAATATCTATTTAAAAAAAGAGAATCTTCAATTAACAGGAAGCTTTAAAATAAGAGGTGCCTTTAATAAAGTTGCCTCACTTGACAAAGATATAAGAGATAAAGGAATAGTAGCAGCAAGTGCTGGAAATCATGCACAAGGTATTGCATATTCGGGAAGTTACTTTGGATGTGAAGCTACAATATTTATGCCAGAAGCAACACCACTTACAAAAGTAAGTGGTGTAAAACAGTATGGTGCAAAAGTAGTTTTAGGTGGACAAAACTATGATGAAGCATATAGTGCAGCTGTTAAATATTGTGAAGAACATAATAAGACATTTATTCATCCTTTTGCAGATGATAAAGTAATAGCAGGCCAAGGAACAATTGGTCTAGAGATTATTGAAGATATAAATGATTTAGATGTTTTAGTAATCCCAATTGGTGGAGGGGGTTTAATCTCTGGTGCTGCCCTTGCTGCAAAATCAATAAACCCTAAAATAAAAATTATTGGTGTTGTTGCAAGTGGAGCTAGAGGAATGAAAGAGTCTTATGATTCAAAACTACCTATTGATTCTACTTATGTAAAAACTATCGCTGATGGTATTGCAGTAAAAGCAGTAAGTCCAAAAACCTTTGAATATATCTTAGAGTATGTGGATGAAGTTGTTGAAGTAGAAGAGCATGAAATTGCAAATGCTATTTTATTTTTACTTGAAAAACACAAACTTGTAGTTGAAGGTGCAGGTGCCGTTTCAGTTGCAGCTTTAATGCATGGAAAAATAGATGTTGAAGATTTAAAAGTTTGTGGAATAATAAGTGGTGGAAATATAGATGTAACTATGTTATCTCAGATTATTGAGAAAGGTTTGGTTAAATCATATAGAAAAATTAACCTTTTGGTAACATTGATTGATAAACCTGGTTCATTGATGCATTTAACCTCTATATTCCAATCATGCGATGCCAATATTGTACAAATTGATTATGATAGAAGTTCGGTGAAGTTGGAGTTTGGTGAAGCACATGTAACAATATCATTGGAAACAAAAGGTGAAGAGCACCAAAAGTCAATTCGTGAAAATTTGAAACAAAATGGTTACAGATTTAAACAAATATGATTATTTAATATACTATTTATAAAAAATTTAGAATCTAAAGTATATAATAGTCGCCATAACTATAGAAGAAATTATAAAGAAGGAAAACGATGGAAGGAAGATTATTTACATTCTTAGGAGCTATTGGTGGACATAGCCAAGAATGGATTATTTTATCGCATTTTATTTTGTCAATTGCGATTGTTTTTTTATTAGCAAGAGCTGCTACAACTAAAATGCAACTAGTTCCAACTGGTGCACAAAATGCTTTAGAAGCATTCATCAGTGGTGTTATAGCAATGGGTGCTGACACTATGGGGGAAAAGAATGCTAGAAGATATTTACCATTAATTGGTTCATTAGCATTAGTTATTTTTGTAAGCAACATGATTGGAGTTATTCCAGGATTTGAAGCTCCTACAAGTAACATTAACTTTACTTTGAGTTTAGCATTAATAGTATTTGTTTACTATAACTATGTGGGAATCAAATTAAATGGTTTTGTTAACTATTTTAAACACTTCATGGGACCTATGCCAATACTAGCACCATTAATGTTCCCTATTGAAATTATTTCTCATATTTCAAGAATTATTTCATTATCATTTAGACTTTTTGGTTCAATTAGAGGTGATGATATGTTCTTAATGGTACTTTTAATGTTAGTTCCTTGGTTATTACCATTACCAGGTTTCTTTTTATTAACTGCCTTTGGTGTATTACAAGCATTTATTTTCAGTATTTTAACATACGTTTATATTGCTGGTTCAGTTATGATGGCTGAGGAAGATCATCACTAAGTGTCTAAATGACATTTAGTGGGTCTGAGTAATTACCACTAAAAACTTAAAAGGGGAAGATTATTTTCTTCCCCTTTTTTTATATCTATAAAATGGATAAAAATGGAAGATAACTTTAACTACTATTTAATCACTGATCCTAAATACTACACAAATAATAAAACTACATTTAAAGAAAAATTAGAAAATACTTTAGCAAATAAAAGAGTTGATATTGCCTGTTTTAGAGATAAAATCTCTACAAACTATGAAGAACTTGCAAAAGTATTTTTACATACTTGCAAAAAATTTAATATCAAACAAATCATTTTGAATGAAAATCTAGAATTGGCCATAAAATTAAATTGTGGAATTCATCTAACAAGCAAACAGTTTGACAAAATCAAACTTGCAAAAGATGCAAATTTATTTACAATAATTTCTTGCCATAATGAAGAAGATATAAAAAAAGCAATTCAAAATAATGCAGATGCGATAACTTACTCCCCTATATTTGAAACACCAAATAAAGGAAAAGCAAAAGGAGTTGATGAGTTAAAAGAGGTAAATGAAAAATATCCTATTAAAATAATAGCTTTAGGTGGTATTATTGATGAATCACATATAAATCAAATAAAAGCTTGCAAAACTGATGGTTTTGCCTCTATTAGATACTTTATCTAGACAGCTTTTAAATAAGCCTTTTGTGTTGTTAAATATATCAAATAGGCATATACCTCATCGCAATTAGTTATATCTTTAATTGCTTTTTTATAAAAAGAGACTTGTTTTTCATGCTCAATATTTTCACCATGTGTAGTTTTATAATCAAAAATATAATACTTTTCATCTTTTTTTATAAGTAAATCTATGATTTTTATCTCTTTATTAAACATCAAGGATTGCTCCCTTAAAAAAGTTGCATTGTTTAAAAACTGACTAAACTCTTTATTTTCAATTAGCATTATAACTCTTTGTTTAATATCATCAAAATCTCTATCTTCCAAATAAACAGAGTATCTACTTCTTGCAAGACTTAAAGAATAGTTTAATTGTTCAATTGTAAAACTATTCATCATCTCCAAACAATAGTGTGTTGCTATTCCAAAATATCTTGATTTTAATTCAAACTTATCCTCATAATCTTTTGAAGCTTTATTTGCTTGTCTACCTAAAGACAGTGGTTTATAATCTATTTTTTTGATTTTTTGATTAATATCTCTTTTTACTTCATTTATAATTAAATCACCGATTTTACTAGACTCTAATCCTATTAAATCAAAAACTGACTTTTCTTCTTTTTTAAAAATAAAGAGATTGTTTTTTGCCCTTGTTAGTGCCACATACAAAATATTTATTTCATCTTCTTGTTGTAGTGCTTTCTCTTTGTTTAAAGCCCGCTCATAGTTTTCATCAAATTTATCCAAATTTGATATCTTATAATAAACATTATCTAAATAAACACCACTATATTCAAAAAGAAGAGAGCTTCTATCAGCATTTTTATTTTTTATTCTATCAAGTAAAATTACTGTATCAAACTCTAAACCCTTTGATTTAAAGATTGTCAAAATTTGTAAACCCATTTGTTCTTTATTTTCTATTGGAGTTTCCATTAAATCAACTTCATATACAAAATCAACTATATCAACAAAGTTTTTTGACTCTTCAATAAATCTTATAACATTATCATCTAAGATATTAAACTGTTTTGCAACTTTTAATATAAGCTCAAATACCCTATTCTCTTCTAAGTCAAAATCAAACTCTATATTTGCTCCAGGTGCATTTCCTATAATGGCATTTAAATTCTCTTTATAAATCTTCTCTTTATAATAAAGATATTTTATTGCATTTATACAAGCTTTTACATTCTCTTGATTTATGAGTTTTGATGTCATTTCTGTGGAAATTTTAAGGGAAGGGAAACTCTTACTTAAATAAGAATATAACTCCAAAACATCATCATTTGTATATGTTAATATGGCAATAGAGTTTGGGTCAACATTCTTTCTAATAAGTGATGCAATTGTACTTGCCACATTTTTATATTTTTCATCTTCTTTTAGACTTTCATCATTTATTACTTCAACATAACCATTTTCTATATTACTTAACTGTTCGTAATACTCATAATTGTTTAAATTCAAAAATGCCCTATTTACAAACTCAACTATATTTTTAGCACTTCTAAAATTTGTATTTAAAATCTCTGTTTCTATTTGA
Source organism: uncultured Arcobacter sp. (assembly GCF_937982575.1). Lineage (NCBI taxonomy): Bacteria > Pseudomonadati > Campylobacterota > Epsilonproteobacteria > Campylobacterales > Arcobacteraceae > Arcobacter > uncultured Arcobacter sp. Next base: position 216,173 of record NZ_CALJLR010000003.1, read on the forward strand.
TTATGCTTTTTACTAACAAAATCAAAAAGCTCTCTTTTACCACCTCTAAATCTATAAATAGACTGCTTTGTATCACCCACATAAAAAAAACTTTTAAACTTTTCACTATTTCCCGAGAGTGTCTCTTCAATAAGTGGTTCTAAAATCTTATATTGCAGTAAAGAGGTATCTTGAAACTCATCTATTAAAATATGATTATATTTACTATCAAGTCTAAAGTATAAAAAGTCTTTATCAATTTTACTACTTAATAATTCATAAACATAATTTGATATATCATTAAAAGTAAAATAGTTTTTATTTTTGTTATAGCTTTTTTTAAAATCTTTAAATAAATTATATAGTTCATACAGTGAGCTTAAAGAGTATGCTGAGCGCAATTTGTAGTAGTTGCTAATCTCTATTTTAAGTTCTTGAAAGTTTTTTTCAAACTCCTCATTAACCCACTTCTTAAAATCCCTTGAATCGCTTGCCACATCTTTAGTAAGCCAAGTTTTTCCTCTTTCTAATAGTTCTTCAAAGTTATTAAAATCTACAGCTTTTAAAGAGGCATTTGAAGCACCCTCACAACTAATTATGTGATTTTTTAATTTAATTGCGATTTCAAGGGCTAAATTTTTTTGTAGAGGTATTAACTTTTCTTCAATATTGACTACTTTAAACTCTTCATTTTTTTCATTTAAATTTTGAAAAATATCAAAAATAGAATTAAACTTTTTGGATTCATAATATGAAAAAGTTATCAATTTATCAAAATTTTCTAAACCCAATGATTGTAAAAATTTATACTGAAGATTTTCTACATTATCTTGTTTGATTGAAAAGTCATCATCTACGCCAATATATCCACTGAATTCTCTTAAAATCTTATTTATAAATTTATCGATTGTATAAATAGAGAGTTCTGAGTTTAAATATAAATTTATAAGATTGTCTTTTTTATTTAGTATTTGTTCATTTGATAGCTCTGAGACTTTTGATATTTGTTCTAAATAGATCTCGTCATTGCCGAGATTTTTTAGAGTTTTAAATACTCTTTCACTCATCTCTTTTGCAGCTTTATTTGTAAATGTTAAAGCTAGGATTTCTGTGGGGTTAGCCCCTTTTAATAACAAAGATATGTATCTTACTGTTAATGCAAAAGTTTTTCCACTTCCTGCACTAGCTTTTAATGCTAAATATTCTTTCATAGCTAGGATTGTACTATAAGAATAATTAAGTAATAGAAATTTTATTTTTAATTATTTTTAAAAATATCTATTAATTAAATTATTTAAGAGTAGTGATGATAGAATACTTTTACATTTTTCAAAGGCATCAGATGGTTTCAAAACGTAAAATATCATTTTCACTTTTTTTAGTAATGGCAGTTATGTTCATTATCCTTATTTTAAACATTTTAATGAATTTTCGTGATTACGGATTACAAAGTGTTGAAAATAAGGCTAAAGCAATCGCTCAAACTGTAAAACATAGTTTAACTTCCCATATGGTTAATGGAGTTATTGACAATAGAGAATTATTTCTTCAACAAATTACAAAATTAGAAAATATCGATAATATTTGGCTATCAAGAGCACCTGCGGTTATTGAACAGTTCGGTATAGGTAATAATAATGAAGTGGCAAGAGATAGTATTGATGAAGAAGTATTGCACACAGGAAAAGAAAAAGCAGTAATTGATGAAAAAATCTTTGGTAAAAGTTCTTATAGAATAACTATTCCCTATATTGGTTCATCAGAGGGAACTATAGATTGTCTATCTTGTCATACTACTGCAAAAAGTGGTGATACATTAGGGGCAATAACAATTAGTATGTCTGTTGATGATATAAAAGAAGTTGGTATTATAACTGTTGGAAATACCATTGTTATTGCATTAGTACTGATTATTTTTATATTAATTTTTGTAAATAGACTTATCTCACCATTTTTAATGCTATTTGATTCAATAAATCGTGTTATGAAAAAAGCACAAAAAGGTGACTACTCAGATAGAATTGGTTTAACAAATGGTAAAGAGAGTGATTCAGTAGCAAGTTGGATTGACAGTTTATTGGAAAAACTTCAAACAACCCTAGATGATATCGAACAAAAAATCAATGTCTTTTTAGTTCATCAAAAAACAAAAAAAGAAGATCCACTTATTGATGTAAAATTAACAGTTAATCGACTTGCTGATATTTATAGATTTAGAAAAACAATAGAACATGATGAATATATAAATGAAGTATATGACCGGTTAGCCTATGTACTTAAAGACAAATTTAAATTATCGGATTTTAATTTTATTGAAGCTGATACTACCCATAAGAATGTAGAAATTGTTTATGTTGAAAAAGAGATTCACTGTGCTGCACAGGATGGTTGTAGAGCAGATAGAACAAATACCCTTGTTGATTCATGTCAGTTCCATGATATATGTGACAAGTTCAATCATGACACAAATAAATATTACATATGTATTCCTTATTCAATTTCAAATGATTTAGACTTTATTGTATCAATTATTTGTGATACAAAAGAAGAGAATGAAAGAGTACGTGCTTTATCTCCATCAATACAAGATTATATTGATGCTGCAAAACCTGAAATAGTTAGTAAAAAACTTATGCAAATATTAGAACTAACGGCAAGAACAGACCCTTTGACTGGCCTTTTTAATAGAAAATATCTTGAAGAGTCAGTTAAAACAATGATATCACAAGTAAAACGTTCTGATATAAAATATGGTATTTTAATGGTAGATATAGATTTCTTTAAAATGATTAATGACAATTATGGACACGATGTGGGGGATCAAGCAATAAAAGTAATTTCCCAAACACTAATTGAAAATACAAGAGAATCTGACACAGTTATAAGATATGGTGGAGAAGAGTTTGTTGTTCTGCTTTATAATTGTGATGAAAATTATTTATTTGATGTATCAGAGAAAATAAGAATAGCTTTCTCAAAAAAAGAGATACCAGCGGGAACAATCACTTTCAACAAAACAATAAGTATTGGTTCTTCAATTTTCCCACTACATACAGACAATTTTTGGCAATGTCTAAAATTTGCAGATCTTGCCTTGTATAATGCAAAAGATACTGGTAGAAATAAATCTGTTATATTCTCACCAGACCTAATAAAAGACAGTGAACTAAATGAGCAACAGTATTAAAGTTAGTTTTCTAACTTTAATACCTTATAACTACTTTTTTTATTACACATTAAATTAAAATCATTTTATAAATAAGCTACTTTTTAGTATAATGCCCAACTTATAGAAATACAATACTAAAGAAAAGGTCAAATAACCTATGCAAAAAAAAGCTCATAAAGTACAAACCCTCCTTGATGCTATTCCATATATCAAGAAATTTTATGGAAAAGTAATTGTAATCAAATATGGGGGAAGTGCACAAACTTCTCCTGATCTTCAAGAAAAATTTGCACAAGATATTGCACTTCTTTCACTTGTAGGAATCAAGCCAGTAATTGTTCATGGTGGCGGTTCTAGAATTTCTGAAATGTTAAAAAAGTTAGAGATTCATTCTGAATTTGTAGATGGACACAGAGTTACTTGTGGCGATAGTATGAGAGTTGTGGAGATGGTGTTAAGTGGAGAAATTAATAAAAATATAACTTCACTATTAAATCATCATGGCGCAAAAGCTATAGGAATATCAGGAAAAGATTCATCAATAATTCAAGCAGAAGCAAAAGATGGTGGTAAGTTTGGATATACAGGTGTAATAACACAAATAAATGGAAAAATGCTTACAAATCTTATAAATGAAGGATTTATTCCAGTTATTGCTCCAATAGCAGATGCAAAAGAGCCTGGACATCCTGGATTTAATATCAATGCAGATGTGGCTGCTAGTAAAGTTGCCATTGCACTTGGAGCACAAAAGGTTCTGTTCTTAACAGATACTTTAGGAGTTCTTGATAAAGATAAAAACCTTTTAAACTCACTAGATAAAGAAGATGTTGAGTTTTACAAAAAAAATGAAACAATTGCAGGTGGTATGATTCCAAAAGTTGATTCTTGTATTGATGCAATTTACAATGGAGTAAATAAAGCCCATATAATTGATGGAAGAGTTGAACACTCAATTATTCTTGAACTATTTACAAATGATGGAATTGGTACACAATTTGTAAGAAAAGATAATCCAAACAATGGAATAGATTTAGAAAAATTATTAAATGATTAAAGAAGTTAAAGTCCCTATGTAAAGGGACTATTTTAAGGAATAAAAATGAATTTTATAGAGACAAGAGGAAATGATGGAATTAAAGCAAAAGAGATAAGCTTTAGTGAAGCAATTTTAAGCCCAAGTGCTTCTTTTGGAGGACTTTATGTTCCAAAAGAGCTACCAAAATTAGAAGATAATTTTTTACAAAATCATCTAAACTCAAGCTACAAAGAGCTTGCATATGACATATTAAAAGCTTTTGAGATAGATATTGATGAAGAGGAAATTAATAAAGCTTTAGATTTATATGATAATTTTGATGATGCTTCAAATCCTTGTCCTGTTGTAAAAATAGAAGACGACCTTTTCGTACATGAACAATATCATGGTCCAACGCGAGCTTTCAAAGATATGGCGTTGCAACCATTTGGTTCTATTTTAAGTTCAATTGCAAAAAAGAAAAAGGAAAAATACCTAATCTTAGCAGCAACATCAGGAGATACAGGACCAGCTGCACTTAATACTTTTAAAAATAAAGAGAATATTCAAGTAGCTTGTTTATATCCAAGTGGTGGAACTAGTGATGTTCAAAGATTACAAATGGTTTGTGAAAATGGAACTAATTTAAAGGTAATAGGTATCAAAGGAAACTTTGATGATGCACAAACTGCACTTAAAAATTTATTGGCTTCTAAATCTTTTAAAGATGAATTAGAAAAAGATGGTATAAAACTAAGTGCTGCAAATTCAGTGAACTTTGGAAGAATAATATTCCAAATAATCTATCACTTTTGGTCATATATCCAACTATTAAAACAAAATGAAATAACATTTGGCGAAAAAATTTATCTAATAGTTCCAAGTGGAAACTTTGGAAATGTATTAGGTGGATTTTATGCACTCAATATGGGTGTGCCAATTGAAAAACTTTTAGTAGCTTCAAATGAAAATAATATTTTAACTCAATGGATAAACACTGGTACTTATGATATTAGAGGAAAAAATTTACAACTTACAAAATCACCAGCAATGGATATTTTAAAATCCTCAAATATAGAAAGAGTTATTTTTAGTATTTGTGGGGCTAATAGAACAAAAGAGTTGATGGATTCTTTAAATGAACAACTATATTTTAAAATGAATCAAAACGAAACAGAAAAACTTCAAGAATATTTTTCTGCAATTGAGTCAAATGATGAATATGGAGTAAAAATAATTAAAAAATACTCAAATAAAAATTATATCATGGATCCACACACAGCAACTTGTATAAAAGCATATGAACATTTAAAAGAGAAAAATTTAAAAACTGTTATGTATTCAACAGCAGAATGGACAAAGTTTTCACCAACTGTTTTAAATGCTTTATATGAAAATAATGAAAAATATGATGACAAAGTCGCTTTAGAAAATATTTCAAAAGAGTGTAATGTAAAAATACCTAATGTCATTTCAGAACTATTTAATTCTACTATTTTACATAATGATGTTGTAAATAAAGAAGACATAGAATCTAAAATAATTGAATTTATCTCTTCATAATATAACTTAAACTTATAATTATAGGGTCAATTCTACCCCTATAATTTCTTCTACAATCCATATAATGTGTAGTTTAGACACGTTTTGCTATTTTATCGATATGATTTGACCTTAGTCATATATATTTAAGATATTGTTAAATATAATGACTAGATTTTAATTTTAAAAAAAGGAAGCCAAATATGTCTAATGAAATTAATAGACGAGATTTTCTTGGTTACTCATTTGCTGCAGTTGCTGCAGTTGGTGGTGCTGCGTCGCTTGTTGGTATGAAACAAGCATGGGATCCACTTCCAAGTGTACTTGCTGGTGGGTTTACAACAATCGACTTAGCTCCACTTAAAGCAGGTGAACCAGAAACATTTACATGGAGAGGAAAGCCAATTTTTGTTCTTAAAAAAACGGCTGAAATGGAATCTTCAGATAGAGATTTAGTTGTAGGTAGTGATAGATATACTGTTGCTATTGGTCTTTGTACACACTTAGGTTGTATTCCAGCATGGAAAAAAGACAAATGGAAATGTGCATGTCACGGTGGGGAATTTAACCCAAGTGCTAAGCAAACTTTTGGTCCTCCTCCAAGACCTCTTGATTTACCTCCATTTAAAGTTGAAGGAACTACTATTGTTTTAGGTAATACTGGTCCTGAATCTGAAAAAATTGCTGCTTATTTAGCAACACAAGCTTAGGAGAGTAAAATGGCAAAATTTGAAAAAGCAAACTCTGTTGGTGAGTGGTTAGACCAAAGATTAAATCTTACAACATTCAATAAAGTTATGATGACTGAATATTGGATTCCAAAAGATATTAACTTTTTATGGGCTATGGGTGTTCTTTTAGCAACAACATTTGGTATTTTAATTATCTCAGGAATTTTCTTGATGATGTATTACAAACCAGATATTAATTTAGCATTTGATTCTGTTAACTATACTATTATGCAAGAAGTTGCATACGGTTGGCTATTTAGACATATGCATGGTGTTGCAGCTTCTGTAATTTTCTTAATTATATATATTCACATGTTTACAGGTATCTATTATGGTTCTTATAAACAAGGTAGAGAGATGATTTGGATTTCTGGTATGTTATTATTTATGACATTCTCAGCAGCAGGATTCTCTGGATATATGTTACCATGGGGACAAATGTCTTACTGGGCAGCAATGGTTATTACAAACTTATTTGGTGGAGTGCCTGTTATTGGTGATGCTCTTGTAGTTTGGATTAGAGGTGACTTTAATGTTGCTGATGCTACATTAACAAGATTCTTTATGCTACATGTTTTCTTATTACCAGTTGCAATTATGGGACTTATTGGATTACACTTTTATACATTAAGAATTCCACACGTAAATAATCAAACTTCTGAAGAGTTAGATTTTGATGCAGAAGCTGAAAAATATCTTTCTGGAAATAAAAAAGAGTCAAAAGTTATTCCTTTCTGGCCTGTATTTATCTCTAAAGATTTAGCAGTACTTGGTATCTTCTTATTATTCTATTTTTACTTAGTATTCTTCCACTATAACTTTGCTATGGATCCAGTTAACTTTGATCCTGCAGATAACATGGTTACCCCTGCTCACATTTATCCTGAGTGGTATTTCCTATGGTCATACGAAGTATTGAGAGGTTTCTTCTTTGATGTAGGTCCTATAAAAGCATTTGACATTGGTTTAATGGCCTTTGGATTTGCTAATGCTATTTTCTTAGTATTACCATTCCTAGATAGAGATCCTAAAATCTTGCCAGCGCACAAAAGACCTAAATTTTTTATTTGGTTCTGGATTTTAATGGCAGACTTGATTGTATTAACAATTTGGGGTAAATTGCCTCCTACAGGAACAAATGCATATATTGGGTTTGTAGCTGCTGTTGCATTTATTTTAATATTCTTGGTATTACCATTTGTTACGAAGTGCGATGCTAAGAAAAGGGGTGACGTATGAGAGAATTAAAGATTTTAGCAGTAGTAGTAGCTCTTACGCTAATTACATACTGGGGTGTTGAACCATTTGCACACTCGCAAATGCACCCTCACGTTGAAGCTCCTGATTATGAGTTCAAAGATGTAGATGGATTAAATGGTCTTAAAGGTAATGCAAGTGATGGTGCAATGCTAGTTCAATCTAACTGTACAGCTTGTCACGGAATTGAAAAAGCAAATTTCCCAGCACTAATGGATAATGCTAGCAGTGCTGCAGCATATGGAGTTGTTCCACCAGATTTAAGTACTGCTGGAAAACTTTATAATGCTGATTATTTAGCTGCTTTTATTAAAAATCCTGCAAAAGCATCTAATGTTTCACATAAATATACTGATGGAAAAGTTCATCCAATGCCAGGTTATGACTGGATGCAACCACAAGAAATAGCTGATATTGTTGCTTATTTACAATCAATCGCTCCAGAAGAGATGACAAATAAAGAAGTATATGCTGATGCTTGTCAAAGATGTCACTCTATTAAATATGGAGATATGAAAGGTGGTTCAATGGCTGCTTTCACTCCAGATGCAAATATCAAAGGCTACATGGGTAAATACCCACCTGATTTATCTCAATATATTAGATCAAGAGGTCATGAGTATTTACATGAATTTATAAATAATCCACAAAAACATCTTGAAGGTACAGCAATGCCAAGAGTTGGGTTAACAAAACAAGCTGAAACACAAGTTATTAGTTATTTAGAAGAAGTTGGTGACTCTAAAAAAGCAGAGAGAGAAGAGTTAGGACCTAAATTCCTAATCTATTTAGTAATCTTTGCAATATTTGCTTGGTTATGGAAAGTTAAACAATGGAGAGAGATGCATTAAGCATCCTCTTTATTAAAAGGAAAATAAATATGAAATTAATCAAATTAGCACTTATTGCAACTCTTAGTTTTAGTGTTGCAAATGCAGAAAACGTTATGCAAAAATCTATGTCTATGATGGATGAAGGTATGACTTTAATTCAAAAAGGATTCATTAATAGTAATATTGCTTTAATTAAAGATGGAGCAAAACTTGTTGATGAAGGTAATGCACTTTTTTCAGATGAAAAAATCATAAAAGAGTTTTTACCAAAAGATAAAAAACACATGATAAATGTTGCTGAAAATGCTTCAAAAAGAATAAGCTTAGATTTAAATGTATTAGAACTTAACGTAGATGAAAAAGCTTACGTTAATGCTGCTAATGCATATTCAGATATGCTTAATGCATGTTCAAGATGTCACTCAATAGTTAGAGAGTGGTAATTCTTTTATAGTAGTAGCTTGGCTGCTACTACTGTAACTGCTGTTTCACTTCTCAAAATTAGATTAGAATTTATTCCCACAATTTTTTCACTAGAAAAGTTTTCTAACTCATTAGAGGAAAACCCACCCTCACATCCAACAATTATTCTTCTTATCTCTTTATTATTATCAATATAATTTTCTGAGAAATTAAAAATAAAAGCGTCATCATAGATTTTTATAACTTCTGATAAAGAGTTTAATATCTCCAATTTAATAATTGAACTTCTTCCACACTGTTGAGAAGAGTTAATCAATATTTTTTCAAATTTTTCTAGATTTAATTTGAAATTCTTTTGTGAATAATCTGCATAAAAGAAAGTTATTTTATCCACACCTATTTCATTTAGATAGGGAAGTTGTTTCTCTATTGTTTTGGGATCTACAATGGCCCATATAAGATGGAATTTTTTGTTAGACTCTAGACTTTTTTCTTCTTTTTCAAGAAGTCTTAGGGTTGCATCTTTTTTTGTTATATCAAAAATCTCATATTTATAGATATAACTATCAACAAGATTTCTAAAATAAATAGTTGAACCAATCTTTTCACGTCTTACTTTAAAAAGATATTTGTAAATATCTCCATCTACTTTTAGCGTTTCATTTGATGCTTCAGAAGAATAAATAAATTGCATTAGAATATCTTGCTAATAATATATGTAGAAATAATTATTACGATTTCAATAAGATATATTTTCCTAGAAAATTTCAAAAACTCCTCTTGCAATTCTATATCTGCTACTTTAATAACTCTCATCTTTTTAAATCGTTTAATTTCTAATACCATTACTGCAATTGAGGCTGCAATCATAATAAATATTGTAAAACTAAATATTTTTTCATAAAAAGCAACAATAGTTCCTGTATAAATAATAACTGCGTTTAAAGTATGGTATAAAGGTGTTAAAAATTTTAATCTTTTTGCCAATTTTACAAAATTACCTATATTATAAACGCTATAAAAATTAATTATCATCACAGATATAAAAATATAAATAAAAAAAACGTGTGTATCTATTGAATCCTGCATTAAATCCATGTTTATCTCACTTTTAAAAAATTTTGGTATTATATCAGACTTAAGCATAGGTATAAGTAAAAGGATTTTATATGAGTGTATCGGTTGAAGAGGCTTTAAATATAATTATAAATTCTATTAAAATAAAAGATTTTGAAATAGTCCCTATTGAAAATGTAACATCAAGAATTAGTGCCCAAAAAATATATGCAACAAGTTCTTTACCAAAATTTAATAACTCTGCAATGGATGGATATGCAATTTTATTTGAGGATAAAGATAAAGAACTATTTGTAACAAATAAAATATTTGCAGGTGATGATAACCAAGATATAATTGAATCTGGAACTAGTATAAAAGTGATGACAGGAGCTAGAGTTCCAAAAAACTGTGAAGCTGTTATTGCCCAAGAAGATGTTGAAGTCATTGGAAATAAGATTAAAATAAATTATGATGTAAAAAAGATGCAACATGTTAGATTTGTAGGAGAAGATATACAAAAAGGTGAACTTCTTATTGATATAGGTGATGAAATAAACTTTTCAAAAGTCACCCTTTTAGCTTCGCAAGGTGTTTCTCATATAAAAGTTTACAAAAAACCAAGAGTTGTAGTTTTTGCTTCAGGGGAAGAGTTAAAACTTCATTATCAGCCAATAAAAGAGTATCAAATATATAATTCAAATACTCCTACCTTTATTTCAAGAGCTCAAGAATTAGGCTGTGATGTGAGTTTTATTGGGCAAGCAAATGATTCAATTGAATCAATAAAAGAGTATATAAACAACTCTTTAAATGCAGATTTAATAGTTACCTCTGGTGGTGTTTCTGTTGGAGAAGCAGATTTTACAAGGGAGTCTTTTACTCAAGTTGGTTTAGAAACTTTATTTGATGGTATTATTGTAAAACCAGGCAAACCAACAATCTTTGGTAAAATAAAAGATACCTATATTTTAAATCTTCCAGGAAATCCTCTAGCTTCTGCTATGGTTTTTGAAATGATTGGAAAAATAATTATTCAAAAAATGCTTGGTTCAAAAAACTTTTACCATAATTTCATTACAACAAAACTAGGTAAAGACTTATTAAATAAAAAAGGGAGATTAACTCTTGTCCCTGGTTTTTTTGATGGAGAAAAATTCAATCCATCTGATAAAAAGAGTCCAGGTATGATATCAATCTTAAGCGAATGTAACTCATTTATTGTACTAAATGAAGATATAACAAAATTAAATGAAAATCACATTGTAAAAGTATTACCAATAAACTGGAAATATTTTTGTAATGAAAAAAAGGATTATATAACTTATGAGTAAAAAAGCTATTTGTATATTAAGTGGAGGAATGGATTCCACACTTGCTTCATATATTGCTAAAAATGAAGGCTATGAAATTATTGCTATTCATTTTAATTATGGGCAAAGAACACAAAATAGAGAATTAAAAGCATTTAGGGATGTATGTGAAAGTTTAAAGGTTAAAAATAAATATGAAATTGATATACCATTTTTCACACAAATTGGAGCAAGTGCTTTAACTGATGCAAATATTGATGTTCCAGTTGATGGAGTTAAACCTGGTGTTCCAATTACCTATGTGCCATTTAGAAATGGTATTTTTCTTTCTATTGCAGCTGCAGTTGCTGAAAAAGAGAATGCAGAAGCTATGTATATTGGAGTTGTAGAAGAGGATAGTAGCGGATATCCTGATTGTACAGATTCATTTATAAATCAAATTAAAAATGCAATCAATGAAGGTACAAGAGAATCAACACATATTAATATCAAAACTCCTTTAGTAAAACTTCACAAAAATGAAATTGTGAAAAAAGCACTTGAATTAAATGTTCCACTAGAGCTTACTTGGTCATGTTATAAAGAAGAGAATGAAGCTTGTGGTGTTTGTGATTCTTGTAGATTAAGATTAAATGGATTTGCCCAAGCAAATTCAAAAGATCCAATACCATACAAAGGTTCTTGATGAGATGGAATATTTCAAAAGAGTTTGATTTTTGTTATGGACATAGAGTTTGGTCACAAGAGTTAAACCCTGATTTTTCACTAGATTCATGTTTGATGTGCAGACACTTGCATGGACATCAAGGCAAAGTAATAGTTCACTTAGAAAGTTCAAATTTAAAAAATGGAATGGTAACTGATTTTAAACACCTAAATTGGTTTAAACAGTTTTTAGATGATACTTTAGACCATAAATTTGTCTTAGATTTAAATGATCCTTTGTTTGAGACTTTATTGCCACACTTTAAAGACAAAAAAGAGTTACTTTATCACAATGAAGATTTTTATACTTTTGATTTAACTACTATAAAAAAGGAACCAATTCATATACATGAAATGTATGAGGGATATATCCTAGTTGATTTTGTACCAACTAGTGAAAACCTTTCAGCTTGGCTTTTAAAAATATTACAAAAAAAGATGGATGAAATATCTATAAAAGTATCCCACGTGGAGTTTTTAGAAACTCCTAAAAGTAAAAGTACAGTTTATGCTTGAAATAAATGAGATATTTGGTCCAACTATTCAAGGTGAAGGAAAATTTGTTGGGAATCCATCTATTTTTATAAGATTTGGAAAATGCAACTTTAGATGTGAAGGTTTTGCCGTTGAGTATGAAACTCCAAGTGGAGTAAAAAAGTGTTCATGTGATTCATTTTATGCAGTTGATCCAGCTTTTAAAGACCAATGGCATAAAATGAACAAAGATGAAATAATAAATGAAGCTAAAAAGCTGGAACCCTCTTATAAAACTGACATTGTAATAACAGGTGGTGAGCCACTTTTGTATTGGAACAACGAAGAATTTCAAGAGATATTAGAATATTATATTTCAAATGGATATAAAGTTACAATTGAGACAAATGCTTCATTAAATATTAATTTTACAAAAGATTATCAAAAAAAGATAATCTTCTCTATGAGTGTAAAACTTTCAAACTCCCTTGAGCCATTAAAAAAAAGAGTTAATGAAGAGACTCTCAAAAAAATCATATTAAATACAGAAGAATCATACTTGAAATTTGTAATTAGTAAAGAGTTTATTTCAAAAGCTAAAGCTGAGATTGAATCAATCTCATCAATAATACCAGATTGTGATATCTATCTTATGCCTATGGGTGATAGTGCAGATGAAATTAATAAACACAGTGAAAGCGTTATAGATATGGCAATTGAATCTGGATATAAATATTGTGATAGGCTTCATATTAGGGTTTGGGATAATAAAAGAGGTGTATAAATAGACATTAAATTAATATTTTGATATTATTAAAACTATTTTTATAAACTATAACAAGGATAAAGATGAAATTTACAGGTTCTAATGTACTAGTAACAGGTGCTAGCAGAGGAATAGGTGCGCAAATCGCTAAAACTCTTGCAGGTCATGGACTTAAAGTATGGATAAATTATAGAAGTGGAGCAGATGCTGCTTCTAAAATTCAAGAAGAAATCGAAGCTGCTGGAGGAAAAGCTGCAATAATAAAAGCAGATGTAACAAATGAAGATGAATTTGTAAGTGCAATTAATACAATTATTGACTCAGATGGGCAACTATCTTATTTAGTTAATAATGCAGGTATTACAAAAGATAAACTTGCACTTAGAATGTCTGTTCAAGATTTCAATGATGTAATAAGTGCAAACTTAACATCAGCATTTATTGGTTGTAAAGCAGCACTTAAAGTTATGGGTAAAAAAAGATTTGGTTCTATTGTAAACATCTCTTCAATTGTTGGAGAAATGGGAAATCCAGGTCAAACAAACTATTCTGCTTCTAAGGGTGGATTAAATGCAATGACTAAATCATTTGCAAAAGAGGCAGCTGCAAGAAGTATAAGATATAATGCAGTAACTCCTGGTTTTATTCAAACAGATATGACTGATGAATTAAAAGATGAAGTAAAAGCGGAATATGAAAAAAATATCCCGCTAAGTAGATTTGGCAAGCCAAGTGAAATCGCAGATGCGGTTGCATTTTTATTAAGTGACCACTCTTCATATATAACTGGTGAGATATTAAAAGTTAATGGTGGCTTGTACGTATAAGCTAAAAAAGTTTATTTAAAAGAATATTTAAATGCTTTTGGGTATAATTCTTGGACAATTTTAAAAAAGGAAAAAAAATGGCATTATTAGATGATGTGAAAGAAGTAGTAGTTGAGCAATTAGATTGCGATCCAGCTGAAGTTAAAGAAGATTCAAAATTCATTGAAGACTTAGGTGCAGATTCATTAGACGTTGTTGAGCTAGTTATGGCTTTAGAGGAAAAATTTGACATCGAAATCCCAGATGAAGATGCTGAAAAAATCTTAACTGTAGCAGATGCTATTAAATACATCGAAGATAATAAATAATCAAGATAACAAACGTTTTTCTTGAGTCAAATAAAGAGTTAATTTTAACTCTTTATTTAAATTTTTGAATTTTTATAAAAAAATTGAACAATTTAAATAAAATAAATTATAATCACAATGGAGCTTAAATAGATGAAAAGAGTTGTAATAACTGGACTAGGTACTATAAATTGTTTAGGACACAATGTAAATGATTCATTTGATGCAGTAGTTGCAGGAAAATGTGGAATCGAAGAAATTACTCTTTTTGACCCAGCAGAATATTCTGTTAAAATTGCAGGAGAAGTAAAAAATTTCGACCCAACAACAGTTATGGATAAAAAAGAAGTAAAAAAAGCTGATAGATTTATTCAATTAGGTATTAAAGCTGCAAAAGAAGCTATGATAGATTCTGGTTTTGTAAGTGATGGTAGTAATAAAGTTGATGATAGTATTTCAAATAGATTTGGAGTTATTTCAGCTTCTGGTATAGGTGGACTTTCTACAATTGAGAGTAACTCAAGAACACTAGAACTAAAAGGTCCAAGAAGAATTTCTCCATTTTTCATACCTTCATCTTTAGTAAATATGTTAAGTGGATTTATCTCTATTGAACATGGATTAAAAGGTCCAAGTTTATCTCATGTAACTGCTTGTGCAGCTTCAACACATGCTTTAGCAGATGCAGTTAAAACAATCGCTTTAGGTGGTGCTGACAATATTTTAGTTGTGGGTGCAGAATCTGCTATTTGTGGAGCTGGTATTGGTGGCTTTGCTGCAATGAAAGCACTATCAACAAGAAATGATGACCCTCAAACTTCATCAAGACCATTTGATAAAGATAGAGATGGTTTTGTTATGGGAGAAGGAGCTGGAGCTTTAGTTGTAGAAACTTTAGATTCTGCTTTAGCAAGAGGCGCAAAAATTTATGCTGAAGTTATTGGTTTTGGGGAAAGTGGTGATGCAAATCATATCACTGCACCTGTAATGGATGGTCCACTAAGAGCAATGAGAGCTGCATTTGATATGGTAAAATCAAATACTGGAGAATATCCAAAAATTGATTATGTTAATACGCATGGAACTTCTACACCAGTTGGTGATGTAAATGAAACAAAAGCTATCAAAGAGTTATTTGGAGGTAAAGAAAATTGTCCTCCAGTAACATCAACAAAAGGTCAAATTGGTCATTGTTTAGGAGCAGCAGGTGCTATAGAAGCAATTTTTGCTATAAAATCATTAAATGATGGTATTATTCCCCCAACAATCAATATAATAAATCAAGATGAAGAGTGTGACTTGGATTATGTTCCAAATGTTGCTAGAAAAGTTGACCTAGATATCGTTATGAGTAATAACTTTGGTTTTGGTGGAACAAACGGTTCAGTTATATTTAAAAAATATACAAAATAATTTATATTAAAATCTAAATCTTTTTAATAAAAGGAATGAAGTGCCAACTTATTTGACATTTGAAGAAAAAATTAAAGCTATTGAAGAAGATATACTAATTGCAAAAACTAAATCTGATGAGCATGCAGTTGAAATTCTAGAAAAAAAGTTAGAAAAAGAAGTTGAAAAAACTTTCAAAAATTTAACTGATTACCAAAAACTTCAACTTGCACGTCATCCAGATAGACCTTATGCTATGGATTATATAAGAGGTCTTTTAACAGATGCTTATGAAATACATGGTGATAGACATTTTAATGATGACAATGCAATAGTTTGTTACTTAGGTAAAATAGGTAATGAAAAAGTAGTTGTAATTGGTGAGCAAAAAGGTAGAGGTACTAAAAATAAACTAAAAAGAAATTTTGGTATGCCAAGTCCTGAAGGATATAGAAAAGCCCTAAGAGCTGCAAGATTAGCTGAAAAATTCAATTTACCAATACTAATGTTAGTGGACACTCCAGGTGCATATCCAGGTATTGGAGCTGAAGAGAGAAATCAATCAGAAGCTATCGCTAAAAACTTATACGAATTCTCAGATATTGATGCGATAACTGTATCAGTTGTGATTGGAGAAGGTGGTTCAGGTGGAGCACTAGCAATTTCAGTTGCTGATAAATTAGCAATGATGAGATACTCAGTATATGCAGTTATTTCACCAGAAGGTTGTGCTGCTATTTTATGGAATGACCCAGCTCAAGCTGAAACTGCAGCTAACTCTTTAAAAATCACAGCAGATTCACTAAAAAGTCTTAACTTAGTTGATGATGTTATAAATGAACCTTTAATAGGAGCTCATCGATCAAAAGAAGAAGCAATAAAAGCTTTAGGTGATTATTTTATTGAATCAGTAAATGAAATAAGAGAGCTATCAAAAGAAGAAAGATACGAAAAAAGATATCAAAAATTGATGTCTTTAGGTAGCTTTACTCAAAAATAGTAAAAAAGAGAAAATCTCTTTTTTTACTCTTTTGTTTTATCCCCAACTAATCTTCCAACATACTCTCCACCCAAAATATGAAAATGTAAATGATGCACAACTTGCCCACCTTGTTCACCAATATTAGTGATAAGTCTATAGCCATCATCTCTTAAATTTAATTTTGAAGCAACTTTTTGAATAAACTCTGTCATGCCAGCCATTATTTTAGGTGGTACTACATCAAATGAGGTGTAGTGGTCTTTTGGGATAACTAAAATATGTACTTTACATGAAGGATTGATATCCTCAAAAGCTAAAAATTTTTCATCTTCTAAAATAGTTTTATTTGGAATTTCTCCATTTACAATTTTACAAAAAATGCACATCTATAATTCCTTTTAATAGTATTAAATTTTATTATAACCAAACTCTAATAAAAACTTAAGTACAATAATCACCTTTTATATAAATGAAAATAGGGGAAATAATTGAGAGAGTGGATCGAAAAAATAGAATCTGCTGATTCTATAGAAACCTTAGAAAATCTAAGAATTGAGATACTTGGTAAAAAAGGTTTCTTAACTAAAGAGTTTGCAAGATTAAAAGATATTCCAAATGAAGAGAAAAAAGCTTTTGCACAAAATCTTAATAATAATAAAGTTGAAATAAACAATGCTTTAGAAGTAAAAAAAGAGATTTTAGAAAAAATAGAATTAAATAAAAAACTTGAAGCAGAAAAAATTGATGTTTCTAGATTTAATACTAACCTAACATGTGGGGCATTTCATCCAGTTGCAGATACAATGGATAGAATCATTACATATTTTCAAAACTTAAACTTTTCAGTTGAAGAAGGGCCTTTAGTAGAAGATGATTTTCATAACTTTGAAGCACTAAATCTTCCTAAATATCATCCAGCACGTGATATGCAAGATACTTTTTACAATAAAGACTATACACTTTTAAGAACTCATACTTCTCCTGTACAAATAAGAACAATGCTATCACAAAAACCCCCAATAAGAATGATAGCACCAGGTACAGTATTTAGAAGAGACTATGATATTACTCATACACCTATGTTTCATCAAATCGAAGGGTTGGTTGTTGATAGTTCTGATAAAATTTCATTTGCTAACTTAAAACATGTACTTGAAGAGTTTTTAAAACATATGTTTGGAAATGTTGAAGTGAGATTTAGACCATCATTTTTCCCTTTTACAGAACCCTCAGCTGAAGTTGATATTTCTTGTGTATTTTGTGAAGGTGAAGGTTGTAGAGTTTGTTCATACACAGGCTGGCTTGAAGTTTTAGGTTGTGGAATTGTAGATGAAAATGTATTTAAATCTGTTGGATATGAAGATGTTTCAGGTTATGCTTTTGGATTAGGAGTAGAACGATTTGCTATGCTAATTCACAATATTGGAGATTTAAGGTCTCTATTTGAAAGTGATTTAAGACTATTAGGACAATTTAAATGATAATTACAAAAAGATGGCTAGAAGATTTTATAGATATATCAAAAATTGATATAAACGATATTTGCAAAAAATTAAACTCAATTGGTTTAGAAGTTGATTCACTAGAAAAGGTTAGAATACCTTCTGGTGTAGTAGTTGGATATATTGAATCAAAAGAGAAACATCCTGATGCAGATAAATTATCAATTTGTCAAGTGAATATTGGAAGTGAAGTTTCTCAAATAGTATGTGGTGCTAAAAATGTGGCAGAGGGGCAATATGTTCCTGTTGCAACAGTTGGTTGTGTTCTTGGAGCTGATTTTAAAATAAAAAAAGCAAAACTAAGAGGTGTAGAATCATTAGGTATGATTTGTTCTTCAACAGAACTTGGACTTCCTAAATTAAATGATGGTATTTTAGAACTTGATGATTCAATTGGTGAATTAATTATTGGAAAAGAATTAAATGAATATAGACTTATCAATGATGATATTATTGATATAGAATTAACAGCAAATAGAGGTGATTGTTTAAGTATTCATGGCGTTGCTAGAGAATTAAGTGCTTGTTATGGAATAAATATATATGAGCAAGAAAAGAACTTAGAATACAATGATAAGGGAATTGGACAATTGCTTGAAATTGAGTGTGAAAGTGCAATTAACTCTTCACTAATTTACAAAGCTGGTGATTTTGAAGAGTTAAAAGTTCCTCTATTATACAAATTAAGAGTTGCTATTTTAGACCTTTATAAAGATTGTGATATTGAAAATATTTTAACATATTCTACTCACACAACAGGTGTTACACTACATGCTTATGCAAAATCTGATTGTGACACTTTAAATGAATTATCAGTACTTCATATTAAAAAATCTGAAAATGGATTTGACGAAGTTTATGGGAAAGAAAGATTAAGTACTATTAGTATTAAAAATGAAGCAATCAATAAAGAAGATAATACATATATTCTAGAAGCTTCATATAATAACCCTGAAGAGTTATCAAAAAATGTATTTGAGAAAAAAATAAAAACAGGTGAAGTATATTATAAAACATCAAGAGGATCTGAGCCAAATATTGAATCTGGTATGGAATACTTCACAACATTAATCTCTAAATTTGGTGCAAAACTTTATAGAGGATATGAAGTATTTACAGAAGATAAAGAGAGATTATCAATAGATGTAAGTATTAAAAGAGTAAGTTCAATTGTTGGAAAAACATTTACAAAAGTAAAAATTGAAAAGATATTAAGTGGATTGGGATTTATCGTAAGAGATGGTGGTTCAGGTGTTTTATCAGTTCAAGTTCCACTTTTTAGACATGATATAAAAAATATTGCAGATATTACAGAAGAAGTTGTAAGAATAGTAGGTATTGATAATATTGAATCAACTCCATTGCAAATAGAAGAAGTAAATAGAGTAAATGAAGCATCTGAAAAAATAATCAAAAAAAATAAAATAAGAGCAAAAGCTATTGAAGATGGTTTTTTTGAAACATTAACTTATGTTTTTACAAGCAAAGAGACTTTAGTAAAATATAATCTTGATACAGTTGATGAAAAACTTGATATTTTAAATCCAATTGTAAATGAACTAAATACTTACAGAACAACTATAATAACAAACCTAATAGAAGCTTGTTCAAATAACTTCAAACAAGGGTTTAAAAAAGTTGCCTTCTTTGAAATTGGTACAGTTTTTGACACAGCTAGAAAAGAGTCAAAAAAAATCTCTTTTATTTTTAGTGGAGATAGAGAGCATGAATCTTTTTTAAATAATGGAAAACCAAAACTAATTGACTTTTTCACATTTTCTAAAAAAATAGCAAATAGTATTGGAAGCTTTGATTTAGAACCAATGAATGAAATTACCAATTCATTAATTCATCCATATCAAAATGCTAGTGTAATTGTAGACAATAAAATAATTGGTTTCATCTCTAAATTACATCCAAATGTTGCAAATGATTATGATTTACCAGATACGTTTATTGCTGAGATTGATTTTGATAAAATTGAAAACTCTTTAGTAAAAGCAAATGAATATTCAAAATTCCAAGCTTCAAAAAGAGATTTAAGCTTAATTGTTCCAAAAAGTATTTCATACTCTAGAATAAGAAATGTAATTAATAGTATTGAGGATGATACAATCCAACAGTTTAATTTAGTAGATACTTATAGTGATGAAAAACTAGGAGACAAAGAGAGTTTAACAATAAGATTTGTTCTACAAAGTTTTGAAAAAACACTAGAAGAAGAAGATATTACAAAAACAATGAGTACTATTTTAGATAAATTAAATACAGCCTTAGGAATAGGAATAAGATAAATGCAAAGTTTTAGCATAGATGCTTTAAGTAAGCCATTTGACATAGTAATTGATAATATTGCAAGTGATAAATCAATCTCCCACAGATGTGCAATGTTTTCATTACTAAGTAATGAAACATCACACATCAAGAACTTCTTAACAGCAGAAGATACATTAAACACTCTTTCAATAGTTGAACAATTAGGTGCAACTATACAAAGAGATGGCTCAACTGTTACTATTACACCAAAAGAATTCCTAAGTGAACCAGCTAACGTTTTAGATTGTGGAAATTCTGGAACAGCCATGAGACTTTTTTGTGGTTTTTTAGCTTCTATTGATGGAGCTTTTACCCTTGTAGGAGATAAATATCTTCACTCAAGACCCATGAAAAGAGTTGCAGACCCACTTAGAAGTATTGGCGCTAAAATTGATGGTAGAGAAGATGGAAATAAAGCACCACTTTTTATAAGAGGTGTAAAAAAATTAGAAGCTTTTACTTACCACTCACCTGTTGATTCTGCGCAAGTAAAATCAGCTATGATTCTAGCAGCGCTAAGGGCTAATGGCATTTCAAAATATAAAGAGAATGAACTAACACGAGATCATACAGAGAGAATGTTAAGAGGTATGGGTGCAAAATTAGAAAATGATAGTGAAGGATTTATACATATCCATCCACTAACTTCATCTTTAAAACCTTTAAATATAACAGTACCAACAGATCCTAGTTCTGCATTTTTCTTTGCTCTTGCAGCAGCAATTACACCAAAGGCAAAAGTAACAATTAAAAATGTAACTTTAAACCCAACTAGAATAGAGGCTTATCAAGTTTTAAAAAGAATGGGTGCAGATGTTGAGTTTATTGAAAAAGAAAATGTATATGAGCCAATAGGAGACATTGTAGTAGCCAATAAAGAATTAAATGGTGTAGATGTTAGCGAAAACATTTCATGGCTTATAGATGAGCTCCCTGCACTTAGTATTGCTATGAGTTTAGCAAATGGAAAATCAAAAGTATCAAATGCAAAAGAGTTAAGAGTAAAAGAGAGTGATAGAATAAGCTCAGTTGTAAATAACTTAAAGCTTTGTGGTGTAAATTATACAGAGTTTGAAGATGGTTATGAAATAACTGGTGGAAAACTTCAAAAAGCTGTAATTAACTCCCATGGAGATCACAGAATTGCAATGAGTTTCGCAATTGCTGGATTAAATTCAGGTATGGAAATAGAAGATGTTGATTGTATATTAACTTCTTTTCCAAACTTTAAAGAGATATTAGATACTTTAAAAAATTAAAAGGACAATTCCTTGTCCTCTTTAGGATTTGCTTCTTTAAAGGTAGCTTTGCTATCTTGCTAAAAGAAGTTATAAAAGAAAAGGTCCCTTAAAAATAGGGACTATTTTTAAGGACAATTTATGAAAGTAAAATTAGCATCATCTTATGGGTTTTGTTTTGGAGTAAAAAGAGCTATAAAGATTGCTGAGGAGTATAAAAACTCTGCAACAATGGGACCTCTTATTCATAATACAAATGAAATAGATAGGCTTAAAAATGATTATAATGTAGGATTATATACCTCTTTAGATGAAGTAAAAGATAATGATACAATCATTATTAGAACCCATGGTATTCCAAAATTTGATTTAAAAAACCTAAAAGCAAAAGATGCAAAAGTTATCAATGCCACATGTCCTTTTGTGACAACTCCTCAGCAAATAGTTAAAAAAATGTCCCAAGAGCAATACTCAATTGTAATTTTTGGAGATGAAGACCATCCTGAAGTTTTAGGTGTTCAATCTTATGCAAAAGATCAAGATGATGTTTTTGTAATACTAGAACCTAGTGATTTGGATAAAATAACTTTTAAATACTCAAAAATAGCAACCATTGCTCAAACAACTAAGAAAAAAGAGAAATATCTTGAAATTGTAAACACTTTGATTTTAAAAAATAAAGAAGTAAGAGTATTTAATACAATTTGTGATGCAACTTTTGAAAATCAAGATGCAGCAAGAGAGTTATCAAAAGAAGTAGATATTATGATTGTAATTGGAGGTAAAAACTCCTCAAATACAAAACAACTTCTTAGTATTGCTCAAGAGAATTGTAAAGATAGTTTTCTCTTAGAAGATGAGAGAGAATTGGAAGCTTCATGGTTCAAAAATAAAAAACTTTGCGGTATAACAGCCGGTGCATCGACTCCTGATTGGGTTATACAAAAAGTTGTAGACCAAATAGAAAGATATTAATCAAATACTTAAAATAGTAGTTTAAGCCAAGCTTCGATATAATCATCGCATTTTATAAATAATGGTTATACGAAGGAAAAATATGGGTATCGAAGATATTGAAATTGGTGAAGACTTTGACTTTGAGCAAATGCTTAATGAGTCTTTCGAAAATGCAGAGAACAACTCTGTAGTTGATGGTGTTATTGTTGAGATTTCTGGTGAAAATGTTTCTGTAGATGTTGGTCAAAAAGTTGAAGGAAGACTACATATTTCTGAAATCACTATTGGTGGTGAAGTTAAGTATAAAGTGGGAGACACGCTTCCTGTTATACTAATGGGTACTAGAGGTGAAAAACCTTCTATCTCACATAAGAAAGTTTTACAAAAAGAAAAATTTGATGCTTTTGTTAAAGAACATACTGAAGATTTAGAAAATGTTACTATTGAGGGTAAAATTATCTCTATTAAACCAAGAGGTGGATTTATAATTGAAGATGACAATGGCTGTGAATACTTCATGCCAATGGCACAATCATACTTAAAAGCTCAAGGTGCACTTGGTAAAAAAGTTAAAGCAAAAGTTCTTAAAATAAATGAAGCTCAAAGCTCTATTATAGTTTCTAGAAAAAAACTTATTGAAGAATCTAAATTAGAAAAAGATGCAAAAGTTGCTCAATTTCTAGAAAATGATGGTCCAATCAATGGAACAATCAAAAAAATCACATCTTATGGAATGTTTGTTGATTTAGGTGGAATTGATGGTTTAGTAAACTACAATGAAATCTCATACAAAGGTCCAGTAAATCCATCTAATTATTATGCTGAAGGTGATGAAGTTACTGTTAAAGTTCTATCTTATGATAAAACTAAACAACACTTATCATTATCTGTTAAAGCTGCTCTTGCTAACCCTTGGGAAGAGATCAGAGACGAATTAGAAGTTGGTGATACAATTACTGTAACTATCTCTAATTTTGAATCATATGGTGCATTTGTTGACTTAGGAAATGATATTGAAGGTTTATTACATATTTCTGAAATTTCATGGAATAAAAATCTTAAAAATCCAAAAGATCTTTTAACATTAGGTGATGAAGTTAATGTTGAAGTTATTGAATTAGACGTTGATAAAAAAAGATTAAGAGTATCTTTAAAAAATCTTCAAGAGAAACCTTTTGCAAAATTTACAAAAGAGCATAAAGTAGGAGATATCGTTACTGGTAAAGTAGCAACATTAACTGAATTTGGTGCATTTGTTACTTTAGGTGATGTTGATGGTTTATTACATAATGAAGAAGCTTCTTGGGAAGGTAATGCAAAATGTAAAAACCTTTACAAAAAAGGTGATGAACTTGAAGTTAAAATTATCAAAATTGATAGAGAAAAAGAGAATATTTCATTATCAATCAAAGATATTACAGATTCTCCTGCTAAAAAATTCCAATCAACTCACAAAATTGGTGATATTGTAAAAGGAACAATTAAAGATCTTAAAGATTTCGGATTATTCATTAAAATTGAAGATAATTTAGATGGATTAGTTAGAAATGAAGATTTTGGTCCTTTAACACCAGAAGATGTAGAAGTTGGTAAAGAGATTGAAGCTGTTGTTGTGAATATTGATACAAATAGAAATAGAGTTAGATTATCAATCAAAAGATTAGAGCAACAACAAGAGAGAGAAATCCTAAAATCTGTTAATGATGATTCATCTATGACTTTAGGTGACTTATTAAAAGACCAAATGAAATAATTCAAGGATTTAGTAGAATGAGTAAACATACAATTGTAGTTTGTGATCATATCCATGAAGATGGACTAAATATACTTAAAGCTGCAGAAGACATTAATTATGTTTTTGCAGCAGATATTGATAAAACTACTTTATTAGATGTAATTAAAGATGCTGATGTTGCAATTACAAGATCTTCAACAGATGTTGATGAGAAATTTTTAAATGCAGCAGTTAATTTAAAAGCAATTATTAGAGCTGGTGTTGGTTATGATAATGTTAATATGGAAGGTTGTAGCAAAAGAGGTATTATTGCTATGAATGTTCCAACAGCTAATACAATAGCAGCTGTTGAGCTTACAATGACTCACATGTTGTCTTGTATGAGAAAATTTCCTTATGCTCACAATCAATTAAAAAATGATAGAGTTTGGAAAAGAGAAGATTGGTATGGTAGAGAACTATATGGTAAAAAACTAGGAGTAATTGGTTTTGGAAATATAGGTCACAGAGTTGCCTTAAGATCAAAAGCATTTGAAATGGATGTAGTTACGTATGACCCTTATATCCCTTCAACAAAAGCAACTGACTTAGGTATCAAATATACAACAAACTTTAATGATATATTAGATTGTGATATTATCACTATTCATACACCAAAAAACCAAGAAACTATCAATATGATTGGTGAAGCCGAAATTGCTAAAATGAAAGATGGTGTAATTTTAATCAACTGTGCTAGAGGTGGATTATATAATGAAGAAGCTTTATATAACAACCTAAAGTCAGGTAAAATTTCAATGGCTGGAATTGATGTATTTATTAAAGAACCAGCAGTTGATAATCCATTATTAGATTTACCAAATATTACAGTTACTGCACACTTAGGTGCAAATACAAAAGAATCACAAAAACAAATTGCTATTCAAGCTGCAGAAAATGCAATTGAATCTGCACGTGGCATTGCATATCCAAATGCTCTAAACCTACCAATAGATGAAAGCAAAATTCCTTCTTTTGTAAAACCATATATTGAATTGACTCAAAAAATAGCATTTTTAAGCGCTCAAAGTGATAAAAGTGCTATTAGATCAATTAGTGTTTGTGCACAAGGTGAAATCAAAGAGTATTTAGATTCACTTCTTACTTTTGCAACTGTTGGGGCTTTAAAAGTTTCTGGCGGTGATGAAGTTAATTATGTAAATGCAAAATTTTGGGCAGAAGAAAAAGGTATCAAATTTGATACTTGTGAAATTACAAATAGTAGTGGCTATAGCAATAAAGTTACTATAAAAATCACTACTGAAAAAGGTGTAAATACTATTTCAGGAACTGTATTTGATGAAAATGTACAAAGAATCGTTGAAATCAATGGCTTTGTATTTGATATTGCACCAAAAGGGAATATGATTCTTTTAAGAAACTCTGATATCCCAGGAGTAATTGGAACGGTTGGAAAAACTTTAGGCGACAATAATATAAATATCGCTGACTTTAGATTATCTAGAGGAAAAGACTCTGCATTGGCTGTTATATTGGTTGATACTTTTGTTTCTCATGAAGTTTTAAAACAATTAGAAGACTTAGAAGCTGCAATATCAGTTTCTTATGTTGAAATTTAATAAGGGGTTACTTTGGCAAATATAGGAATGAGTGAATTAAAAAAGGGTTTAAAGATTCAACTTGATGGAATCCCTTATAAAATTACAGAATATCAACATGTAAAGCCTGGAAAAGGTGCAGCATTTGTTAGATGTAAAATAAAATCTTTTCTAAATGGTAAAGTAATTGAAAAAACTTTCCATGCAGGTGATAAGTGTGAAACTCCTGATTTACAACAAAAAACTATGCAGTTTTTGTATGATGATGGTGAGTTATTACAATTTATGGACAATACTACTTATGAACAAATTGGTTTAACTTATGACCAAGTTGGTGAAGCATTTGACTGGATTATTGATGGTATGAGTTGTGATATGATGTTCTTTAACGGAAATGCAATTACAGTTGAACCACCAATGACAGTTGAGCTTAAAATTGTAGAGACTCCACCTAACTTCAAAGGTGATTCTCAAGGTGGTAAAAAACCAGCAACTTTAGAATCAGGTGCAGTTGTACAAATTCCATTTCACTTAGTTGAAGGTGACATTATTAAATGTGACACAAGAATTGGTGAGTACATAGAAAAAGTAAAATAAAAAGGAAAAGCTTTGTCGCAGAAACTCTGCGATATTGCTCCTTTTCTTTCAGTCACTTACACTTGTAAGTTCCTTCACTCAAAGAAGCACTATCTTGGTTTCTTCAACAAATCTTTACCTTTTAAAAATCAATTTTATATCAAAAAGACAATTTATTTCTACCTTCATTCTTTGACTTATATAGTAAGATATCTAGTCTTTTAAAGAGTTCATCTACGGATTCATCATTTTGATACTCTACTAGTCCTATACTTATAGTTACTTGTTTTACATTTTCATTAAATTTATGTTCTGAAACACTTTTTCTAACTCTTTCAGATACTATACAAGCATCTTTTAGCATTGTATTTTTGTATATTATTAAGAACTCTTCTCCCCCATATCGTCCCATAATATCACTCTCTCTTAAAAAATTATTAACAAAAGAGGAGAGAGTACATAAAACTATATCGCCTACATCATGTCCATAATTATCATTAATATCTTTAAATTTATCAATATCAAACAATGCTATACACAAATTTCCACCACATCTACTCAATTTACGAATTTCTTGTTCCATAATATTCATGATTGAATATCTGTTGTGAATTTTTGTCAAAGCATCTGTTGTAGCTAACACTTCTAAGGATTCTCTTGATTTTTCAAGTTCTTCAGTTCTATCTTTAACTTTATCCTCTAATGATTTATTTAACTGCTTTAGTTCACCTGATTTATTTAAAATTCTACTTTTATATTTTAAAAACTGTGACTTTAAATACTTAGATACAACATATGAACATACTAATGATATAAGTATAGATATAAACCCAATAGTTAGAATGTAGCTAATTCTCATATGATAATCTTCATATAGTTTTGTTACTTGTACTGCTGCATTTGACTTAATTGTAGATTCGTAAAACCCACTTCCTATTATCCAGTTTGTATTTGGCACTTTTTTTATATAGCTGTATTTTACTTCCTCTTTATTTGTTTCAGGATTTACCCAACTATATCTTGAAAATTTATTATCAACACTCTTTATGCTTTTTAATAAAAGTAAATAAACATCTTTTATACTTTTATCTTTAATCTTGTAGAAGTTCTTATTTACATATTCAGGTGTACTATCATTTAAAAGTATATTACCATTTGTATCAAATACAAAAATATACTCACTTGTATTTTCACTAATTTTTTGAATAGCTTTTAGTATTTCATTACTACTTATTTTTGATGCTGTTTCTAAATACTCACCTGAACCCAAATATAAATTGTAAAAACCTAATGCTTTTACAAAAACAACTTGATCATAACTATTTGTAGAAGGATCAGTTGGTTTTGTAAACTTATCCCATAAAAAGCCTTCATTTTTTGTTTTAACTGTTTCAATCTCTTCTTTGATTACAAATCTTCCATTTGCATCTTGAAAATCAATTATTGAAGTTCCCTCTAAATGTTTTAGATAATTTGGTGCTAGATGAAAGACACCATTATAATCTAATATAAAAATAAAGCTTTCATCATTATTCCAAGACAAAGGTGATAAAGAAGTAATAATTAAAGACTTTATCTCTTTTTGACTTTTTGTATTTTTATACTTGTTATATATATTTGTTGCAATTTTATGTGAGCTATTAACTCTATCTTTTATTCGAAGTGTTAACTTTTTAACAGTAAGATCATTTTGGTAAGCAATTAAGTCAGAAATTCCATCAATTTTTGATTTAATAGCTTTTTTTTCAATATTTATAAGATTTTCTTCAACTTTTGATAAGGTCTTTTCAAAATTTTGTTCATGTTCAATAATTATAATTAAAATTATTGCAATTACAAATAATGGAATAAAAATCAAAGGTCCAATAGCAATAATTTTAATTAAATTACTTTCTCTACTTTTCATTCAAAGCCTTTTAAATATTCACTATATTGTAATACAGTTATATTTAAATTATTGAATTAAGGCATAAAAATTATCTCACAAATTATTTATTCTTTTTAAATAGACTATTTTTTCATCACCAATAAAATTTTCATGCACAATTTCAAAATCCATATCTATTTTATTAAGTGCATTAACTCCATTTCTAATTTTGGGACTAACTAATAAAACAATATAATCTATTCTCTCTTTTAGTATCTCCATTAAATTATAAATACCCTCTATCATTATAAATTTATAATCTAGTAGTTTAAATAAATCATCACTTATTATTACTTCTCTATTTGCTACTTTAAATAGGGGAATATTTTCATCAAATATTTTGTTTTTACTGTAAATCATTACATTTGGAGCCCGACCTGCTATATATCTAGCATCTAGTGTTGGTTTATCTATTCGTACAGTGTTTCCACCTATTAACATTAGATCTATTTTATCTCTTAAAGTATGAATATATAGTTGAGCCATTTTTGATGATACTTTTCCATCTATACATCCATTTAATGTTTGTGCCATTTTATAAAAGATAAATGTTCCCTTGTTCCATTTAATAAACGGATATAGAAGCTCATAAGCCTCTTTTTTCATACAAGCTAGACTTACTTCTATATTTGCATTTTTTAGTGTTTCTATGCCACCTGTTGCTTGTTTATTTGTATCTTCATGGGCTATGATTACTCTTTTGGGTTTCAACTCTTTTAGTAAATTTGCACAGGGGGGAGTTTTTCCTATATGGTTACATGGTTCTAGGGTTACATATATTTCGCAGGTCTCAAAAAAATTATTATGATTTTTTAATAAGTAATCATGGATTTCATGGGAGGTTTTTTTTAGTTTTAAATCATCTTTTGCATATTTCTTTAAATATGCAGCTTTAAGTGCATTTACTTCTGCATGGGGCATTCCAGCTTCTTTGTGGGCTTCTATAGCTAAAATCTCACCATCTTTAACAACAACGCAACCAACAGCAGGATTTGGATAAGTTAGAAGTTGATATTTCCATGCTTCATCAATGGCAAGTTTCATATAAAAACTATCATCAATTTTCATTATGTCTGCTTATTAAATAATAAAAAACTACCAGCAGCCACCATAATTGAACCTGCAGTATAATTTAATCTCTTTAGAGCCTTATTAGACTTTAACATTTTTTTAGTTCGACTTGCCAACATTGATATACTCATCAGCCCAAGCATCAAAGCTATAATAGTTAAAAATGAGACTAACATAATGTCATAACTTGTTAATGATTTTATATCTAAAAAAGTTGGTAAAAATGCTATATAAAAAAGTATAACTTTAGGATTAGAAGCTGAGATTAAAAAACCTTGAATAAACCCAAGAAAAAAGTCTTTTTTATGTATGATGCTTTTATCTGTAGTTTCAATCTTTATTGGAGCTATGAACATCTTATATCCTAAATAAACAAGATATATTGCCCCAATTATTCTAATAAAATCAAATAATAATGCATAGTTTTGCGCAATTGTAGCAAGTCCTAAACATGCAAAAATCAAATATATAACATCACTGATTGTCATACCAAAAGCCAAAGAGATACACTCTTTTGATCCAAGTGTCATGCCTCTTGATAACAAAGCAAATACTCCAGGGCCAGGAGTAATGCCAAAAATAAATATGGCTAGGAAAAAAGTTAATGAGCTTTCAAGACTCATGAAGTCTCCTTATTTACCACTCAAAATATGTAGAAGCTGAAGATATTTGATCATGAGTGATAATCTCTTCACCATGTTCTGTTTTTATTTTAATTTCATTTTCATCGGCAAAAATTAATTCACCTGTTAATATATTCTTTTCAAAATCTTTTACTTTTATCTTTTCACCAATTGAAACTTCAAAATGTCTTGGTTTTTTTAATTTTCTCTCAATTCCTGGTGAACTTACTTCTAAATTATACTTTCCATACATTGGCTCATCTACATCCAATATAGGTGAAATCAATCTTGATACTTCTGCACATTTATCTAATGATACACCATCTTTAGCAATAATATATACTCTAAAAATATCTCTATCATTCTCTTTTGTAGTTACTATGTCATATAGTTCAACGCCACAACCTTTTACAGTCATTTCAATTGATTCTTCTAAAGTCATTAGTCCTCTTTTTTATCTTTTTTTATTTTATCAAATAAAGACTCTATTTTTAAATCTTTTTCCAATTTATCATCAGCTTGAAATTTAAAATTTGGACATTTATACCAACCTGTGGCATTTAAACAATACGTTTTTATATGTCCATTTGCTTTACTTAAAAGACTGTTTATTATTTGATGTTCTCTTTTATCATAATCACTTCCATCATAATAAACTACTGCATCATATTTACCATTTCTACAATTTACTTCTGTAATTGCCAATGATTTAATTCTATTATCATTTAAAGTAGAAAGAGCCTCTGGAATTAACTCCATTAATAAAGACTCTGTTCTTTGTAAGTTTACACTTTTCATATTATAGGTCTATTTGTACTTTCTCTTCAATTTGAATAAATGTTTCGATGAAATCTCCAACTTTTATATCATTGAATTTTTCAAACATGATACCACATTCAAATCCATTAACAACTTCTTTAGCATCATCTTTGAATCTTTTAAGTGATGATATTTTACCTGTATATGTAACAACACCATCTCTAATAATTCTAGCATGTCCACCTTTGATAACTTTACCATCAGTAACTAAACATCCAGCAACTGTTCCAATTTTTGGTACAACAAATGTATCTCTTACTTCTGCTTGACCTGTATTTTCTTCTCTAATTACTGCACTCATCATACCAGATAGTGTTGCTTTAATATCATCAATTAAGTCATATATAATTGTATAAGTGTTAATAGTGATTCCATCAGCTTTAGCTTTTTGTTTAATAGAACCAGTTGGTCTTACATTAAACCCTAAGATAACACAACCTTCACTAGCTCCTGCAAGAACTAAATCAGACTCAGTAATACCACCAACACCTGTGTGTAAAACTTTAACTTTTACTTCATCATTTTGAATTTTTTCTAGTGAACCTTTAATTGCTTCTAAAGAACCTGCAACATCAGTTTTGATAATCACTGGTAATTGTTTGATTTTTCCTTCTGCAATTAATCCACTCATCTCTTCTAATGATACTTTTGTAGATTTAGACAACTCTTTTGCACGTGCATGTTCTGCTCTAGTAGTTGCAATTTCTCTTGCTTCTTTTTCACTATCTTGCACAATCATTACAGAACCAGATGTAGGAATATCATTTAATCCAAGTACATTTCCAGTTTCAGAAAGTTCTAATTGTTTTACAGGTTTACCCATGTCATTTGTAATTGCTTTTACTCTACCATATGTAGTATCACTTACAATATTATCACCAACTCTTAATGTACCACTTTGTACGATTACTGTAGCAACTGGTCCTCTACCTTTTTCAAGTGTAGCTTCTACAACTGTAGCTTTTGCTTTAGAAGTTGGATCTGCTTGTAGTTCTAATATTTCTGCTTGAATTAAAATGTTTTCAAGTAAATCATCAATACCTTCACCTGTATGAGCTGAAACACCGATAAATTCGATCTCTCCACCCCAATCAACGGGAAGCATATCTTTTTCTGCCATTTGTGATTTAACCATATCAGGATTTGCAGTCTCTTTATCCATTTTATTCATAGCAACAATGATTGGACAACCACTTGCTTTTGCATGTGCAATTACTTCTTCTGTTTGTGGTTTAACGCCATCATCAGCAGCAACAACTATAATAATAACATCAGTTACACTTGCACCTCTTGATCTCATTTCACTAAAGGCAGCATGTCCTGGAGTATCTACAAAAGTGATTTTTTTACCACTTTGTTCTACTGTATATGCAGAGATATGTTGAGTAATTCCACCAGCTTCACCTTTTGCTACTTTTGCACTTCTAATTTTATCTAATAATGAAGTTTTACCATGGTCAACATGACCCATGATTGTTACAACAGGAGGTCTTGTTACGAAGTTTGATTTATCAATATTTTCTTCATGATCTTCCACATAATTTACATCTTCTAAAGCATCTTTAACAGTTACTTCAATACCAAACTCTTCACCAAGAATTTCTAACTCATCTTGTTTTAAGAAGTCATTTTTTGTAACCATCATTCCTAAAGAAAATAGTACAGTAATTACTTCTGAAGCACTTTTTCCACAAGCTTCTGCAAACTCATAAACCCTAACATCTTCAGGTATTGTGATTTCAGTTACATCTGCAACTTCTACTTCTCTTTTAATTCTTTTCTTTCTTCTACCTCTTTTTAAACCTTGAGGTCTATTTCCAAAAGCTGCAGGTTTTGAACTTCTTGTTTGTTTATCATTATTATTTTTTGCAGGTTTATGTGGATCATCAAAAAGTTTTGATGTATCAGTTAAACCCATATCAAGTAATACGACTTCTTCACCCAATAATGAATCATCAGACTCTTTAAAATCTTGTTTATCTATTTCTAAAACTTTTCCATGCTCATGTGCTTTTGGAGGTGTTTTTTTCTTTTGAACTTTTGCTTTTGTTTTAACAGGTTCAGATTGATTATCTTGATTATTATTTCCACCAAGAATTTCACTTAAAGATTTCATAGGTTTTTTAACAGTTGATGGTTCTGAATAAGAAGTTAATTCTTCTTTTTTTACTACTTTTGGTTCTTCTGGTCTTTTCTTTTTAACAATTTTAAGACCTCTTCTTTTAGGTATAACTTTTTTAACAGGTGAATCATCATTAACTTTTTGAGTATCATCAGTTTTTACAGGGCTAGTATTTTCAATTTTTTTAGGTTCTTCAATTACTGGCTTTTTTTCTTCTTTTGGTTTTTCAACCTCAGTTGTTTTTGCAATAATTGATTCTTCTGGCTTTTTGTCTTCAACTACTACTTTCTCTTCTTCAACTTTTTTAGGTTCTACACTCTTAGTTGCTTTTTTCTTTGGTGGAAGTTTTTTACTTTTACCAGTCATTATATAGTTTACTATCTCTTCTGCGTCCTCAACTGTTGTTTGACTTTGAGGTGATTTAAGTTCTATACCTAAATCCTTTGCTTTTTTTATAACATCGTTGCTGCTAGCCCCAGCCTCTTCTGCAATTTCATATACTCTTACGTTATCTGACATGCGTTAATATCTCCTTAAGTTGTACCAAGTACTCGTCTTTTTTTTTACACTGTTTGAAAAGTGCTTTTTCAATTCTTTTTGCTTCTATATCCAAAAGAGTCTTCTCTTGACACTCTTTACAAATATAAAAACTCCTACCTATTCCATCAAAAGTGATGAGTTTATAATCCTTACATTGCAATCTAATTAAATTATCTTTAGTTAGTTTACTACGACAAACTACACAAGTTCTTATAGGTTTTTCTAATTTAGCCAATGATTATACCCAAAATTTATTAAATTTCCAATTTTTATGCTTCTACTCTAACACCGTAGTTGTCAAAACCAGAAATAAACACTTTAAAATGAGGAAATTTTGCTCTTAACTCTTTTTCAATCTTTTTTGCATCTTCAAAATAACAAATAGAAAAAAGTGTTGAACCAGAACCTGAAAGTGTACTCATCAACGCACCACTATTTAATGAACATTTCTGAACTTCAAAAAGCTCTGGCATCTGTCTCATTCTATAACTTTGATGAAATTTATCTTGGGAAGCAATTTTAAGCATCTCCCAATTTTCACTCATGAAAGCTGCAGTTAAAAGTGATGAATGAGATATATTAAATATTGCATCCTCTTTTGGATATTTATATGGTAAAGTTTTTCGCGAAAGTTGCGTTGATATTGGTCTATTTGGAACAACAACAACAGCACTTAAACTTTTAGGAATTGACTTATTTATATATTTTACTTCATTATCTTGAACACAAGAAACATTAAAACCACCCATTACAGCAGGAGTAATATTATCTGGATGAGATTCATAAGCAAGGGCAAGATTAAGAAGTTTCTCTTTTGGTAACTCCATCTCTTCAATGGCATATGCAGATGCAATTGCACTTACAATCACAGCTGATGAACTTCCTAATCCTCTTGAAAGTGGAATCTGATTTTCAAATTCAAATCTAAATGCTCTTTTTTTGTGTGATAAATTATTATAAAAATCATTAAAAATAGCAATAAACATATTGTTATCTTTTAAAATAGGATTATTTGAACCCTCACCTTTTAAAGATACGCTATGAAACTTTGCTGGTCTTATTGTTACTTGGTTTTTAATCTTTAAAGCTAAACCTAAAGTATCAAAACCTGGTCCTAAATTTGCACTCGTAGCTGGTACACTAACTCTCAATTATTTTCCTTTTATACTGCTGGTAAATTATAAATTGGTAAAGTTTCAGATGAAAACTTTGTTTTATCTAAACTTTTTGGTAATTTAAAATCCGAAATTATACTCTTTTCTTCCAAAAAATCTATTATTACTTTATCATTTTTATTAAAAAAGTATTTTTTACCCAAAGCTTTTATGGGAGAATTCTCATTAAATAAAAATCCACTAGCAGCATTTAATTTTATATTTTTAACAATGCAAAGTGTTTTTAAAAATACATATGCAACCTTTATTGCCATGTATGAGCCTGGTGTATTTACATATGTTATAGTTTTAATCTCATATTTTCCTAATAACTCTTTGAATATAATAGGTAAAATATCTGAAGTCATACCCTCTTTTTCAATATTATCTATTAATATATTATCTTTATATATACCTATTTTAATAGGACTAGAAATTGAGATTACTAAAATATCAATCAAATAAACCCTTAATTCTCATCTATCAAGGCATATGCTTTTTGAAATACATAACTCTCTTGTTGAGCTGTTTCTAAATCTATGATTTCATAGTTTTCTTCTGACTCATAAAGTTTTTTTGTTAATAGATGATTTAAATGGTGGCTTCCAGCATGGGCATCATATTCACCTATTAATGTATATCCTAAAAGTGACATATCCCCTATTGCATCAAGAATTTTATGTCGTACAAACTCATTTTCATATCTTAAACCTTCAGGATTTAAGATTTTATCTGCATCTACAACA
Organism: uncultured Arcobacter sp.; assembly: GCF_937982575.1. Lineage (NCBI taxonomy): Bacteria > Pseudomonadati > Campylobacterota > Epsilonproteobacteria > Campylobacterales > Arcobacteraceae > Arcobacter > uncultured Arcobacter sp. Next base: position 251,851 of record NZ_CALJLR010000003.1, read on the forward strand.
ATGGCATTTTCTAAACTACCACCTTGCGCTAATCCGATACTTCTTAAATATTGTACTTCATGTAAAAACCCAAAAGTTCTAGCTTTAGAAATATTTTCTTTATACTCTTCAATACTATAATCAAAATGGTAGTTTTGCTGTCCAATTACAGGACTTTCAAAATCAATTGAAAAGTCATAAACTATGTGATTAGATGGTTTTAAAGAGACTCTTTTCCCATCTTCAGTTGTAACTTCAACCTCTTTTTTCACTTTAATTACTTTTTTAGATGCACTCAACTCTTTTATTCCAACTTCATCAATAAGCATACAATATCCAGATGAACTTCCATCAAGAACTGGAACCTCATCATTGTCTAGAACAACTCTAAGATTATCAATCCCATAAGCATAAACAGCAGATAAAAGATGCTCTATAGTTGAAACAACAACTCCATCTTTACCAATAACTGTTGCCATTTTTGTATCAACTACATTTTCAATTTTTAATGGAATTGCTAAACCTTCATCTGATCTGTAGAATATTATCCCTTCATTTGCCTCTAAAGGTTCTAATCTCATTTTAACAGGAACACCTTTATGAAGTCCTATTCCTACTATTTCTACTGCTTTTGCTATTGTTCTTTGTTTCATTTATTGTCAATAACCTTTTTTGCTTCATCAAGAATATCAGTAATTCTTGTCTTAATCCAATTTTTGTCCATCCACTCTAAAGGATCAACTTCTATACCTTGAATTAAAACTCCAAAATGTAAGTGATCTCCTAAAACAGCTCCACTTACACCTGTATTTCCTATTTTTTGATTTACTTCAACTTTTTCTCCAACTGCGACATTTGAAGCACTTGTATGAGCATAAAGTGTTTGTAAACCAAAGCCGTGGTCTAATATTATAGTATTCCCATATATTCCTAAATAATCATTGAAGATTACTCTTGCTTTATTTGTAGTAAAAATATCTGCTTTTTTAATACTTGCCCAATCAACTCCTAAATGCCAAGCTTCATCTATTTTTATATTATCGTGATAATATGATCTTTTTTGTCCAAACTGCCCAGCTGTTGCTGCATTTGTTAATCTTTTAAATGGTGTAATATCAAATTCATTTACAAGTTCTTTATCCATATATTTTTTAGATACTTCTTCAATTTTTGCAACATTTTGAGATCTCAATAATTTATTTTGTTTTATAAATGTTTCAACTAAATCATTAGGTATCTCTTTACCACTTTGGTCTAAAACTTTTGTACTAACGTTTTGAATAAAACTATCGCTTATTCTTATTTTAGATCTCTTTTCTTTTAATTTTCTAATATATAAAGGTACTTTTGTGATTGATTTATTATCTGCTTTATCAATTGCTATTAAATTTACAATACTAAAATCTTCCATAGTAATTGGCCAAGCAATTAGTGAAGCATAATAGTTATCTTTATAAAAAGGTATTAAATCAAATCTTTGCTCATTATTAAATGAAATATAGCTATCTTTTAAATTCTCATCTTCAACTTTTACAATAACTAAGGCACTTCCACCTCGTCTTACTGCAAATGAATTTGTTATCACAGAGGCTTCTGGTTTTTTTCTATCAATTTTAAGATTAAATGTTTTAACAACTTTATTACCCTCTAAAAAATTCCATTTGCTTCTATCAATCGCTTCTACAATTATCTGAACATCAGTGCTTTTAAAAAACATATCAAGTTCTGGTGCTTTTAGTTCTAAGTCCACTACTTTTTCAGATTCAATTAAAACTTGTGTATCTAATACTATATCTTTATTCCCATCTTTAAAAATTACTTTGTAAAACTTTATACCACTATCATCACTAATTGTAAGATTTAATTTACTTTTTAAATTCCAATAAATATTATCGTTAAACTTAACTTTTGGAGGATTTTTCTCAAACATAGGTGATAAATAAACAAAACCACCAGCAGCAAACCCTGCAACTAAAAATATAAAAAACAGTATTTTTCCAAAATTACTTTTACTTCTCAAGAACTTCCTTTAATATAATCTTTTTTGCTTCAAAAATATCATCAGTTTGTATAACACACCCTGCGGCATTTAAATGCCCTCCACCACCAAAGATGGAAGCTACACTTGAAACATCTATTTTCTCTTTTGATCGTAAAGAGACTCTTACTTTATCATTTACTACTCTAAAATAAATTGCTATTTTTACAATAGCAATATTTAAAACCATATCTAGGGCAACTTCAGTTTCTAAAGTAGTTGCCCCACTCTCTTCAAACCACTCTTTTGTTGCATAAATTGTTGCAACTTTTCCTTCATCTAAAAGTTCTAAACTATTAAAAATCTTTGGTAAAATTCTATACTTTGCTAAAGAGTCTCTTTTTATAAATTTATCAGCAATATAAACAGGACTTGCTCCACATTTAACTAAAAAGTTAATCTTCTCATATGTAAACTCATCACATCTTGGAGTTGTAAAGGCAAGAGAATCATCATAAATACCTGTATATAATGCTTCTGCGGTATTTTTTGTAATATACAAGCCATTAAACCTAAAAAAGTCATATATTATCTCAGATGTTGAAGATTTATTTATATCTACAATATTTACACTTCCAAAATTATCATTTGATTTATGATGATCAATATTAATCAAAGGGATTTCTTTTGGAATATCTATACCAAATCTATTTGAAGTACCACAATCAACTGATATAGCCAAATCATAAAATTTTGGGATTTGGTCAGTTATCTTTTCATATCTATTTACAAAGTCACATTTTGCAGGAAGATTTTTTCCTGCATTAAAGACCTTATGTTTTATTCTATTTTCAAATAAATAGTTTGAAAGTGCAAGTCCAGAGCAAATAGTATCTGGGTCTGGATTAATATGAGTGATTATTAAAATATATTTTGAATTATCAATTAATTTTAGTGCATTTACAAAAGAGGCAGTATTTACTTTATTATTTGTTATAAAATCTTTACTCAAATACTCTCCTTTTTAAAATCATTTTTTATCCTAACACACTATTACTAATCAAAAGTTAACCACTAATCAAATTTCATAGAAAAATCTAACCATGTGGCTTGATGAATAATACTTCCAGAACTAAGTGCATCAACACCTGTTAAGGCATAATCTCTTACTGTATCTAAGTTTATATTTCCACTAGCTTCTAAAAGTACATGGGGATGAACTTCATCTCTAAATTTTACTACCTCACGTATTTGTTCTGGTGTCATATTATCACACATAATAATATCTCCACCAGCTTCCATAGCATCTTTAACTTGCTCAATATTTTCACACTCAATTTCTATTTTAGTAACCCAAGAGATTCTTTTTCTTGCTTTTTTTACAAAATCTTTTAAATCTGTAATTGTTCTTAAGTGTGTATCTTTTAACATCAAACAATCATCAAGTCCAAGTCTGTGATTTATAGCTCCACCTACTCTACTTGCATACTTTTCAAAATCTCTTAATTGTGGTCTTGTTTTTCTTGTATCTAATAAAACTACATTTAAATCATTTATTAAAGAAGCATAAGAGTTTGCCATAGTTGCTATTCCAGAAGCGTGTTGAAGCATATTTAGAAAAGTTCTCTCCGATGATAATAAAACGGCAGCTTTACCTTCAAGGTTTGCTATTATGTCACCTTTTTTTATTTTCTCTCCATCATGTTTTAAGAACTTACATTCAAACTTCTCAGTTTTTGATAAAGCTTTTGCATAAATCTCACCTGCAAAAATACCATCATCTTTTGAAATAACTTTAGCTGTAAATCTTCCCTTTGGTGCCACATCGAAAAACAAATCACCTCGACCATTATCTTCAATAATGGCATTTTTAACGAACTTTTTAATATTAATCATACTTCAAACATCCTTTGTAGTGCTACTTGTGCCCATTTTGTTACGTTTTCATTTACAAAAATTTCTGTATCAAAAACTTCTTTACCATCTTTAATATCTTTTAAACACTTATATACATCTTCTAATGTAGTTTCATTCATAGTAGGACACTCAGGTTTTGTCGAACTTAAGATATAAGTATTTTTCTCTCTTAATCTATTTACCATATTATACTCAGTTCCAACAGCAATTTTCTGTTCAATAGGTAATTCTTTTATAAATTTGATAAGTTGAGAAGTAGAACCTACAAAATCAGCCATATCACATATTTTAGGGTCACACTCTGGATGAACTGCAATTAAGATATCTGGATATTTGTTTCTATAAAACTCAATATCATCAGTAGAAAAGAGTTGATGAACAGAACAAAAACCATTATAACAGATAATATCAGCTTCTTTTGGATCACTTCCATCACCTATAACTGATGATTTTAGATTCAGACTTTTTGCAAAGTTTTGTCCTAAACATCTATCTGGTACAAAAAATATCTTTTTACCAGACTTTAAACCCTTTTCAATGATTTTATATGCATTTGAAGAGGTACAAACCATACCACCCATTTCTCCAACTCTAGCTTTTACTGCTGCACTTGAGTTTATATAAGTTATTGGGAGAAGCTCTTCAGTTGCTACACCCATTGCATTTAACTTAGCTAGTGATTCATCAAAATAATCCACATCAATCATTCTTGCCATGGCACAGCATGCTATTTTTGGCATAAGAACTCTTTTTTGGGGACTCAATACTTTTACACTTTCACCCATAAAACCAACACCACAAAACAGTATATATTTACTACTTGTTTCCATAGCTTTTTTTGCTAATTCTAAAGAGTCTCCTGTGATGTCTGCAAGTTCAAACACTTCATCTCTTTGATAGAAGTGAGCAACTATTGTTACATCAAGTTCTTCTTTTAATTTTATAATCTCTTCTTTTAAATTCAAAACTTACCCTTAGGTTTTAATATTTATTAATTAACGGGAATATAACAAAATTTTTGTTATAATCCTTTTAAACATATCAAAAAAACTATTGAGGTAATAATGGATTTTCTAAATACTAATCTTATTTTTTATATTTTGGCATATTTAATTGGCTCTATTCCTTTTGGTTTACTCTTAGCAAAAACCTTTGCAGGAGTAAACATAAAAGAGCATGGAAGTAAAAGTATAGGTGCAACAAATGTCTTAAGAGTTGTAAAACAGACAAATCCAAGCCTAGCAAAAAAACTTGGTCTTGCAACTGTTATCCTTGATGCAGTAAAAGGAACAATTATACTTCTTATTGCTATGGCTTATGGAGTTAGTGAATCAACACTTTGGGCAATAGCTGTGTTAGCTATCATAGGTCATTGTTATAGTATTTATTTAGGACTAGAGGGTGGTAAAGGAGTTGCGACTGGACTTGGTGTTTTTTTAGTACTTATTCCAATACCTACTTTAATAGGTGCAGTTGTTTGGGGATTTTGTGCAAAAGTACTTAAAATATCCTCTTTATCTTCTCTTTTAGGTCTAGCAGCAGTTGTAATTGCAGCACTTGTTTTTAACAATGGCTTAGGAATAAACTCAAATGCTCCAATGTATTTAATAGCCTTTATAATTTTTTATAAACATATTCCAAATATAGTAAGACTTATTAAAAAAGAAGAGTTAAAAGCTGTATAAATGAAAGTAAAAATAAAAAAACTTACATTTAATTGTATTATTGGAATCTTACCCATCGAAAGACAAAAAGAGCAAAAAGTAGTAATAAACTGCTCTTTTAAATATAAGTATAAAAAATCCGATTTTATAGACTACTCAAACGTAGCAGAAGATATAGTAAATACTATGATAAAAAGAAAGTTTGAACTTCTTGAAGATGCTATTTTAGAATTAAAGAAATTCTTAAATACAAAATATAATATGAAAAAGCTAAAAATATCAATTCAAAAGCCAGATATCATGCCTAACTGTAAAGTAAGCATAACACTATAATTTATGCACTTTTTATAAATAAAACTTAAAATAATCAATTAAATTACCAAAAAAGCTACAAATTAAGAAAACTTTAATTTTAATCCAAGTAAAATTTTCGCAACGGTGAATCGGAAAGTATCTTTCAAGCACTTTGTGTAAGAAGATTGTTCGCGCGTCCGAGGATCTGATTTAAATAACCCTTTCAGGAGATCAAATGAAAAAATTCGTAAAATTAAGTTTAGTAGCTGCTGTTGCAGTAGCTGGTTTAACTACTGCTAATGCAAAACCATTAGAAGAAGCAATCAAAGATGTAGATGTATCTGGTACAGTTGTATATAGATATGATGACAGAAACAATGACGTTGGTGGAGCATCAGCTGTTAATAATAACTACAAAATTGGTTTAAACTTAAAATCAAAAGTTAATGATGATGTAACTGCAAACTTTAGAATTATTACTGCTACTGGTATTAATACAAATCAAAGTTTTGCTGGTTTAGATACTGCATCTAATGATGCTAACCCTTCACTTAACTTATCACAAGTTAATTTTGCATATACTGGAATTGCGAATACAACTGTTATCGTTGGTAAACAAGGATTAACAACTCCTTGGACTGTAGCTGCTGATTCTGATTCAAATGAGCAAACAGGTACAGGTATCTTAGCTCTTTCAACAGTTGGTCCTGTTACAATTGCAGGTGCATACTTTAATCAAACTAACTTAGGTGTATCTGGAGATGACATAGCAACAGTAAATGCACTTTCGTCATATGCAAACGGAGGTGGAAATAACGTAGCAACAGTTGGTGTAATGGCAAATGTTGGTCCAGTTAGTTTAGATGCATGGTACTTAGATATGGCAGATGTATTTGATTCTTATACATTAGGTGCAAAAGCTTCTTTTGATTTAGATGCTGTTACATTAGGTGCTGACTTAAGATATACTGCTTTATCTGTTGATTCTCAAACTGGTCAAGCATCAAATGCTGATGACCATGATTTAGTAAAATTAACATTGACTGCTAAAGCTGGAATTGTAGATGCAAAACTTGCATTTGCTAAAACAGATAAAGAAGGTGGTCTTGTAGCATTAGATGATGATGCCACTACTACTATTCAAGGTTGGATGGTAAACCCAACAAATAAAGCTGATGCAACTTTTGTACAAGCTTCAGTTGGAGTACAAGCAATGGATTCAGTTCACGTTTCAGCTAATTATACAGAAGTTGAATCAAGAGCTGTTGGTGCTACTGTAGATACAGAAGAAGAAGAAGTATATGCTCAATTAACTTATAAAATGAGTAAAAACTTATCTTCTTATGTAAGATTTGGACAATATGAGTCTAAACCAACTAATGGTGCAAAAACTAATGATGATACAAGAGGAAGATTACAAGTTCAATACTCTTTCTAATCACTTAGAAATAGTAATTTAACTTAAATTTTCAAAGGGGCTAGAAGATTTTCTTCTAGCCCCTTTTTTTATTTTATATATTTTTTAAAATATTATGCTAAAATATTCCTTTAAAATAAAAGGAACCAACTTATGAATATCACTAAATTACTCTCTTTGCTAGCTCTTAGTACAACCCTTAGTTTTTCACAAACAACCATGTGCTTTAAACAAAATCATAAAGATTTTTCAACTCTTGAAAAAACTCCTTTAGATGGAGGTGCATGTGATAGTAAAAAGTCTTTAACTCAAATGAAAACAGAAGGCTGGAGTGTATCAGATATAAAAATAGACAATAACAATTACATTTATATCTTAAAAAAAGACGAATTAACTATAAAAAATATTGATCTTCAAGCTTTAGAAAATCAAATTTTAAAAAGATTAGAACAAAAAGAAGAAATTGAAAATAAAAATGATCTAGCAGAAAGAAAAATGAGAATGTCAATTTCAGGTAAGAATATGTATATACAAAAGTGTCAAAGTTGCCATGGAGAAAAGGGAGAAGCCCTACCTGGTCAATCAAGAGCTTTAGATAATATGTCACTGTTTGATTTCATGCAAACTATAAGAGATTATAACAATGGAAGTGGATATGATAGAGGAACTGCATTTCAAATGCTTCCATATGCAAATCTAATGGATAAAAAAGATATAAATAATGTATATCTATATTTACAATCAATCAATCAAAAAGAAGAAACTCCTACAAATAAAAACTAAGAGATTCTTCTCTTAGTTAATCTAAACATCTTTTTTGACATATTAAAGTATACTTCTATTTTATAAGGAATTTAAATGGATGCATACGAATACACAGAACTACTCAAACTTTTAAACAAAAAACTTAACAATATCAAAGAGATACTTAAACCCGACGCCTTAAACTCAAGATTAAAAGAGATAGAAGAGCTTGAATCAGCACAAAATTTTTGGGATGATGTAGAAAATGCTACAAAAGTTGGTATTGAAAAAAATAGAATTTTAAGTAAATTATCAAAATTTAATAAAGCCAATGAATCTTTAAGTGGTACAAATGAGCTTTATGAATTAGCAAGTGCTGAAAAAGATGAAGATACTTTTGAGTTACTTTATGAAGAAGCTGAAGAGTTAGATAACCTAATTAGATCAACTGAAATATCTGTGATGCTTAGTAATCCAGATGATGGTTCAAATGCAATAATATCTATTCATCCAGGAGCTGGAGGCACAGAGTCGCAAGACTGGGCAAGTATGCTTTATCGTATGTATTTAAGATGGGCTGAGAGAATGGACTTCAAAATTGAGGTTTTAGATTACCAAGATGGGGAAGAAGCAGGACTTAAAGATGTATCTTTTATCATAAAAGGTGAAAATGCGTATGGATATTTAAAAGCAGAAAATGGTATTCACAGACTTGTAAGAATCTCTCCTTTTGATTCAAATGCCAAAAGACATACTTCATTTGCATCAGTTATGGTAAGTCCAGAAATTGATGATAATATTGATATAGTAGTTGAAGATAAAGATATTAGAATTGATACATATAGATCAAGTGGTGCTGGTGGGCAGCATGTTAATAAAACTGAATCAGCAATTAGAATCACACATATTGCTACAAATATAGTAGTTCAATGTCAAAATGATAGATCTCAACATAAAAATAAAGCAAGTGCTATGAAGATGCTAAAATCTAGACTTTATGAATATGAGTTAGAAAAACAACAAGCTGTTAAAGATGGTGTTGAAAAGAGTGAAATTGGTTGGGGACATCAAATTAGATCATACGTAATGCAACCATACCAACAAATAAAAGATACAAGAAGTAATATTGGATACTCTAATGTGGAAGCCATCTTAGATGGTGATATTACTAAAATGATAGAAGATGTATTAATTGCAATAAAGAAATAATAATTATTATCATATTGTATATTTTTTATACAGTTAATATATATTTAATTACTTAATTTTTAACTACAATTATCCTAATATTTAATTTAGGAGAATATAAATGAAAAAAATAAGTATGGTAGCATCATTATTGCTATT